>JBJOJZ010000058.1:0-24989 GCA_046046325.1 Bacteroidota bacterium | reverse complement strand
GTAAATAACAACGAAGATGAACTGGTGGTAGAAGAAAGAAATGCGAAGTACCTCTATTTTAAAGTTGCCGGTGATTTGGAAAATTATAGCGTAACCATGGTCAAAAAGAAAGGTAAATAGCATGAGGTTTTGGCATATATTCTTCGGTTGCTTGTGGGCTTGCAACGGTATCGCCCAGGGAGTTTCAATGGATTCAAACGTCGTGGTGAAGCTCAACGTTCCTGCTTTTCAACTTATCAACCCCGACACCTTACAGCTCGGTGAGCACGACGAACTTATCTGCGACTCCTACACGGCAATGGGTGTGCCCTACGTGTACGACGCGCTGCATTCGTTCCATTCCCGTCGCATGGATAAATTTGGAGGCTACCTCAACGATAAAATCAACGAAGGACTTCGTCAAATTCGCTTGAAAGGCTACTTTTCCGACCTCAAACAACTGCACATTCAAATCAACCCTAAGTTGTTGACCGTTCATTGGGTGGCGGTGGTGGGCCCGAGTACGGACGGTAAATGTTACGTTAAAGTCAATAGCCGCGGCTCAGCGGGGGGCGGTCGTTCAGCAGTGGAAAAACAACTGCCCTCCATGCACCGAAATCATGAAGGTCTTCTCCCTGTGAAAGTACTGGAATTCAACGAAGACGTTATTCAGTGTTTCGACTGGAGGGGAAATGCCTTGGATTCTTTTTGTACGA
The DNA here is from genome assembly GCA_046046325.1 of Bacteroidota bacterium. Taxonomy (GTDB): domain Bacteria; phylum Bacteroidota; class Bacteroidia; order Flavobacteriales_D; family Crocinitomicaceae; genus UBA952. The sequence goes on along the minus strand of JBJOJZ010000058.1, from coordinate 24,294 downwards.
TGGTCAACATTCAACAGTACTTCTTTAAATATGCCGATCCAAGGATAGGAACTTCGATAACGTTGGAGGAATATGACCAAATGGAACAAGAGAATGGCGTAAATGCGAATCCAAAGCCCACTTTTCCAGCAAAGAGCTACACAAAAAAATACCGGGTTAGGGCAGGGGATACCCTTTCGGGAATTGCCCAAAAATACCATACCTCGGTGGCTAAAATCAAAAAGGCCAACGGTCTGCGCTCGGACCGCATTCAAATCGGCCAAGTGCTTAAAATTCCATAATCTTTTTTTTATACTTGCTTTTTATATATTTTTATGGAAAATAATAAACAATGGAAGCGATTAAAAAAGAACTAGAAGATTTAATGAACGCCGTGATGGTCACCTTTTACGGTATGATGCTCATGGACGAAGGGAACGAAAAGTTCATGGAACAAATGGAAGGCGATGAGGCCAACGAACAAATGATGGCAACGCTTTTTGGTCCGATGATTCCTCGTATTACCGAATTAATGGTGCAATTGGCGTTTTCGGGAATCAGCGAAGAAGAAATGGAGCAGTGGGATCCAAGCGCCGCTTTTACCGTGGATAAAGACGAATTCATGGCGAATTTCAGTGAGCATGCCGACAAAGCGGAGGCATTTATGAAAAATACATCCAAAGAAAACCTTATTGTTATAGCCCAAGTGGTAAAGGCAACGGCCGAACTTAACGGAATTGTAACCGATGAAGAACAAAAAGCCATCGATGATTTTTGTCAAGAATTTGGCATTACCGAGGAGGAACTCAAGGGGTCCAACGACGATGCTGCCTGGTTAGAGGAGTTCATGAAATCCGACGACGAAAGCGCTTCTTAATGCTTAATACAAGCCCAACGGCTTTTTAATCCACGACGGGATTTTTGACATGCGTTTTTCTTGCAGCAGTCGTTCTAATCCGAACGTGAAAGCATATACGATGGCGTAGAAGAACATTAACACTCCGAAAATCCCTGGGTAAGTTAATCCTTCAGGGAGTCGGCTGATGATTTGTGCAATTAAAAAGGCATGGAAGATGTACACAAACATGCTATGTCGTCCGTATAGATTTGCATGCTTTAATCCCTGTTTGGACAAAAGTTGGGTCAAACCAAGCAATAACCAAAGGCAAAACCCCAAGGCCAAGCTCAAATAGGGGAGGTTGGCAGGATAAAATATTTCCACATAGCCTTCCCGAAATGGTTGATTGGTCTTGTCCATCATTGCCCAAATGGCACCTCCTATAAAGGCTGCACCGCTAAGCCAAGGCACCCATCGTAAGGAGTCAGTGGCACTCTTCCAACGGTAGGATAAATAACCAAGGATGGGGAAGGAAAGCCAAGGGAATACAGGAAACCAACCGTCGAAAGCCCATCGATAGGCTTTATAACTCAAAGAATTCCATTGGGGGTCGGGGAGTTCAAAGCGGTAAACGGGTTGCAGTAAGGTCGGCGTTAACATAAGGATTAAAGAAACGACCCAAAGCACGGGCGACGGTAGCCGCTTGAGCAATTCGAGCGCTAATTGACCGAATGCGATAAGGTAGAGGACATCGAAGGTTTGGAACGGAGGGATCCCCCAAGCACATACGTCCACAATTACTGCTGAAAGCAAAACAAAAAGCCCCGATTTAAACCCATTAGATCGAGTTCCATTCATGGCAAAGGTGTAACCTGATAGGAAGGTGAACAGCGGTGCGGCAAGCGAACAAAGCGCTCGAAACCAAATGGGCGTGTTCGGTTCAAGTAAGTACGGTGTCGTATTGGCCGTGAGCATGATCAGGATGGCAATGCTCCTCATCGAATCGATGTGCTGGTTTCTCATCGCTCCAAATTTAATGTATTTTTGTTGGGTCTTGGTAGTTGTATGATCAAAAAGTAGTCGGTATCTCATGCGAAATCTAGTCTGTTTTTTAGTTGTTTCCATATGCTTTATTGCAGGAAAAGTTTTTGGCGGATCCCCCATCCGCTTGAACGTTGGTATTTACGTTCGCTCGGTATCGATGAACAACAAAGAACAACAAGCTACCATTGACTTATACTATTGGTATCGTTTCAAGATGCCCGAAGACACCAGCGATTTATCTTCGTACTACAACTTAGAAATCACCAACGGAGATTTGATGTTCAATGAAATTCAGGAAGAAAAGGTCATTGGGGACGCTTACTACGTAGCAGGTCGCATGAAAGGTGTTTTTCATTTCGTAGCCGACTATGAAAACTATCCTTTCGATAGGCAAAAATTGATGATTCAATTCGAGCACCCAACCTTTGAAGTAGACGATATTATTTTGGTGCCCGATAAAGCGTCCTACCTTAAATGTAAGGCTCATCCAAACCTGTGGGGACTCTCAAAAAACTTGAAAGCGGACGGGCTGTTCATTCGCAAGTCAGAATTTGTGGCTGGGGAACGCATTTATGAGACCGATTTTGGGGACCCGAACATTGAAGAACCCAACAGCACCTACGGTAATTTAACGTTTTACATTTATGTATCACGTGACTTCTTGCCTTACGTTCTAAAGTTCATGTTACCCCTCATTATCATCGTTTCCTTGGCCTATTTAGTGTTTTATATTCCAGCAGAGTCGCTCGACCTTGCAGCGGGATTAACCGTGACTTCCCTATTGGCAGGTATTGCTTTTCAGTGGACCGTTTCGGACGATTTACCCGAAGTAGGTTATTTAACGTGTGTGGACAAGATTTTTTACCTTTCCTACGTCCTTATCATGTTGGCTATGGCTCAGACCGTTTGGACCTACCATTTGGAACAAAATGGAAAGAAAAGGCTTTCAGATTTTCTAGAAATTGGGGGGCGATGGATATTTCCAATAGCTTTTTTCGGAGGTTCTCTTTATTACATGTTTAGTTCATTTTACCGATAGTAAATTCATCCCATGATCGATTCCCTCGAATTAGCGAAACGGCAAGCGGTGATTTTTGACCGAGGACCCATGTACAATGAGTTTGTGCACGACCACGTCATACGCGAACCGTGGAATGCCTACAGTTCTTTATTTTTCTTCATTCCGGTCATTTTTTGGCTTTGGTACCTTCGCGGTTCGTATCGTAAGCACGGCTTTTTGGTGGCTTTGCTTCCCTTGCTTTTTCTCAACGGTTTGGGTTCCACCTTGTTCCATGCCTTTCGAACGTCGAACGCATTTTTAGTGTTGGATTGGCTTCCTGCAGCCCTGATGTCGTTTTCCTTGTCCGTTTTCTTTTGGCACCGTGTGGTGCGGCGCCTTTGGCTAGCTTTCTTGGTGGTCTTTGGATTTTATGCGGTGGGAATTACAGCCGTAATGCTCATGAGAAGCGTTGTGCATATTTCCTCGCCGAGCGTGGGGTATTTTTTCTCGGGTGCGGCTTTTTTGGTGCCGGTCATCATCGATTTGTACCGCAACCGCTGGCGGCATGCGGGTTGGTATGTTAGTTCATTGCTTTTATTACTGCTCTCGTTGACCTGTCGCGTGTTGGACTACCCCACACCCAATCCGTTTCCGTGGATGCCTCAAGGAACCCATTTCTTATGGCACGTGTTCAGTTCTTTTGCGGTGTTTACCTTGGGGTTCTATGTGTATTTGACAACCAATGACAGGGCTCGGGGAAATAGTCTGTAAATTCTCAAAAAGGGTTATTTTTGATTAAAAATATTTCAATGGAACCTAATATTCAGTTGAATTTTGGCGCAATTGCTTTAGCGGCTTTAGCGAATTTTTTGGTTGGTTTTGTTTGGTATTCCCTCCTTTTCGCCAAGGCTTGGAGAAAGGAAATTGGGGTAGATGAAACCAAGGAAATTACCGCCTATCAAATGCTGTTATCATTGTTTTTGAGCGGCGTCGGTTGCTTTTTGATGGCCTTTGTTTTTACCCATAACATTCAAGCATGGGACCCAAAAACATGGGGAATGGCTAATTCCTTTGTGACCAAGCCGCAAGCTGCCCTCATGAGTGGGGTATTCACATGGATTGGTTTTTATATTCCTCAAGATTTGCACAAAGTTGCCTTTCAAGGGAGAACATGGCGCCTTTTCCTTATCGACGCTTCTTACCACTTGGTAGGCCTTTTAGCCGCTGCCTTTATTCTGGTGTACTTCACTTAGATTTAAAAAGGAACGTCATCCGGATCGATACCGTTTAAGGTATAAATTCGGAACGATTCATCGTCTAAATAGACCCTTACTCCTTGGTTTTTCGCCGTAAAAGAAGTTTTAAATTGGTTGCATTCCATGAGGTCGAGATGGCCCTGAACCGTATGGTGAAAGATGAGATTCATATAGCATTTGCTCACGTTGCCCACAAACGAAAAACCGCTGGATTTCGGGTAGCAACCCGTGCACTTTCCCTGAACGACGTTGAGGTGCGTATCGCCTTGGACTTTGAAATACTCCAAGGCTCGTTCCAAACGGCGAAGGAACAGTTGTATTTCCCCGGGTTCTTGTTCCGGAAGGTCTTTCAATAAAAGTTCCACCATCTCATAATCCAGTTCCTGAATAAAATGGCGCACAGCGTCGTCTAGGGTTTTTAAAGGGCGAAGGGTAAAAGGCATGGGTCAAGGATTGCCTCAAAAGTACCCAAGATTGATTTTCGAAGTACCGCTAAGAGCTACGAGATGTTAACATGTTGAAAAGTTCTACAGAAGGCCAAATTGCTGCAATTCGAGCTCCACACTAACCCAATCCACCATCAGGCCATGGTCCAATACTTGGTTCGGAATCAGCGGAATATTCTCGGTAATGTCGTCCAAGAACAACTTGTTGAACCGCTTCGCTTCGTTCAAGTCAAAAGGACCGGGATGTATTTTTAATGGGGTATGTTGCCTAATCGGCAGCAAGTTCCGCTCGGGATCGTTCAAGTAGGCCAAAGCTTCCTCCAAACTTCCATCGTTGAGGTCTGCTCGGTATGTGTTCAGAATGACGGAGTGCCCTTGATCTTGCAAGGCACGAATTACGCGCAAGGCATGGGGGTTTTCGGCACCAATCGCAGGGTATTGGTGTTCCACCACGGTGCCGTCGAAATCGAGATAGATGGTCATTTTATAAACGGATCAAACTTTGAGCAATGGTTTCCCCTTCAAAAATACATTTCAACCAATAGGAGCCTTGAGACATTCCTTGAGTTTCTATGGTGAAGGGAGATAATGGCGAAATGTATTCTTGAAGTTTTCTCCCAGCCGCATCGTAAAGTTCAAAGGTGTAGGCTTTATCGCTCGGTAAATTATGTACAACGGTTGGATTGCTTTGGAAAGGGTTGGGTTGAATTCCCACTTGTATGCTGCCCTCAGTAATCTGAAGCGTCTGCGACGATTTTCCCATACACCCCAAAGTATCGGTAACGTTCATTGCAACCGTGTAAATACCGGGAGCCGCATACACGTGCGATACTTGCTGGCCATTCCCCCACAGTGTTTGATCACCAAAATCCCATAGGTATTGGCTGCTGTTGCCGTTATTTCCTGCAAAAACATATTCTGCGACGACATGGAGGTGGTTGAAGGTTGTGTCAGGTGCCGAAATTCCAACGTTCATGGGAAGATTGCGCTCGCAACCAAAGGCATCGCTGACCTCAAGGACATAGGGACCCGGATTCGTTAAGGTGATTTCTGGAGTTTCCGGTCCGGGTTTCCAATTGTATTGGTACAAGGGATTGTAGGGAGCGGTGTAGGTGATTCCCACACAAACCGTAGTGTCCTCAGGAATTTGAACGAGGGGCAATTCCGCGCCAAAAGGCGTTAAGGTCTCGTCGATCCATGTAAGGCGTTGGTACATGAATAGCTTCAAATTAAGCACTTGTTGGTTGAAAGGTACGCCATTCAGCGACTGCCAAATGGCAAAATTTCGTTCAGCGGGTCCTTGGTACAACAAGTTCGCAGTGCTGTCGATAAAGGCCATGAATTTCCCGTTCGCCAGTTCGTTTTCCCGAAGGCTGAACCAGCGGCAGGCCAGTTCATGCCGGTAAACGCTGTCGGTGTACATTTTCGACCACCAAAAAGGGAAGGGCCAATACGGATGGCAGTTTTCCCAAACCCACCCCGAGGTTGGGGGAGAGGCCATAGCGCGGTCATAGTCCCACGGCGGACCAATGCACAATTTCCCTCCGTCGGTATCTTTTTCCTTGTACATGTATGTACTGCGCCCATAGCTGTCGTAGTTCATCGAGAATTCGTTAACAATCAAAAAGTCAATGAAGGTGCTCACGTCAATCCAAGCTCGGTAACCGAGGGAATCGTTGGTGAAATTCACACCGTTCAAGGCATTTTCAAACGAATCAACAAACGATTTAATGTAATTTCCTTGCACCGGTAAAATGCTGTCTGCTTTGGGATAAACGTATTTAAATTCAACCGAATGAGGGGATGTAGCGTTGTTAATAGGTGGATACGCGGAATTCCAAGCAGCGGGATCTCCGTTGATGTTCATTTCAATAATATAGCCTCCGGTTAGGGCGCTACCAACCGTGTCGGTTGAGGTCATTTTTGCAATATCCAATCGATCCTTATCGCGTTTGACTTTTTCGGTAAGCGTGTACACTCCTATATAGTTGCCGTCGAGGAAGATTTCACAATGCTTGGTTCGAGGAGCGTAGCGTCCCATTTTTCGGGAAAAATAATAGGCAACGCTGTTTTTAAGCAGGGTGTTATCCAAATACTCAGCCTTGAAAATCCAATCGTTCTCGGCAGGTAAACCCATTAGGGAGGTGTCGATTTTGTTCCCAGCGGCATCGATCAAATCAAAGTCGTAGTTTTTTTTGGGATACCCTGGACCCGTGAATCCTTGCCACTCCGCCAGAATGTTTCCTTCGTAAGAGTAGATCGTATCGTTGCTGTAATTCAATTGCCCCAGCCCATGGTCAATGATTTCCATCTTCACCGGAACTTTCACATTGTTATTGATGGGGGTGTTTAAAGTGGTCAATTTTACAATGGGTAACACACTGCTCATGGCTCCAACGTAGGTAATCATGAAGGGAATATTTCCGGCACATGCCGTATCCGCCCAGCTGACTTTTACCCATCCGTTCCCCGTATTCCCGGTCATGGTTCCACCGTTGAGATTGGGCATCGTTGCATTTCCAGCGATCGTTACGCCATTCATTACCCCGCCAATGTATGAAGAGCCACCACCGCCGCCATCGTCGTTATAGGATGCGCCGCCGCCGTAATATCCACCACCACCACCTCCGCCATCGCCTGACTTATGTCCGCCCTGTCCGAGGCTTCCAGCACCTTGACCCGCTCCTCCCGCATTTTGGGTTCCTCCTAATCCGCTGCCGTTGATGCCTGAAAGTCCTCCACCTTCGCCAGCAGGAGTTCCGCAGCAACCCGTGCCGCCACCGCCTCCGGCTACTAAAATGCGATCACCTAAGGCGTTGCCTCCATATCGTACGTCGCTGGCACCGCCACCGCCGCCTGAGCAACCTACATCCCCAGCATTTCCTCCACCGTTCCATCCACCGCCGCCAGCCGCAGCGCAATTCGCTCCTTCGCCGCCAACATAGATGGATAAGGTTTCACCCGCATTCAGGTATTTTGTTCCTTTGGAATAGCCCCCCTTGGCGCCGGTTTGACCGTCGTCTCCTCCCTGTGCACCCCATGCCTCAACAGTGAAATTCCCAGAAGTTGGTGCCGTAAAGGTTTGCGGACTTCCTGAATAGGAGAAAGTTTGAACGTTTCCTAAATTTTGACCGTAGTCAATTCGTACAATGTAAGGGACTCCCGCAGCCAAGAGTACTTCTAGATCCGCTTGTTCTCCGCAGTTAAGGTTGTTGTCGTTGTAGTACATGGCCCCATTGCTTGAACCGCTGTAATCGACGTTTTGACAGGTGTTGTAAATCCATAGACGGGTATCGCAGGTGGTAATTCCGCAGGTGCTGAACGAATAAATTCCCGTTGAATCGGGGGTGAATTCAAAAAACCTTTGACCGTTAGGAGAGGTATTAAGCCCTAAATTGGCGTTCAGTGGGTTCTCACATATCGTTCCTGGGCCGCAATTGAACGAATGCGAGGCAATGGTAGCGAATTCACCTCCCGAAGCCACTTGATTTCCGTTCAAGGTAATAACGTACGAACCAAGCCCATAACCACAGCAGATTCCGTCGCCGTAACTGTCATGAATGTCGAAGCGCATGCACGAACTGCTGTCCACGCAAACGGTGTCGCTCAGGTAGGTTCCTTGGGCAATTTCTGTCCCGTTCGAAAAGAGGTTCCACGTCGTTTCATTGGGATAGCTGTCCGGAACGATGGTAATCTCTAAAGGCCATTCACCCGCAGGACATTGCGCCAAAGAGCGATGCGTTATAAACATCACACACAGTAGAAGTAGGAACCGGTAGTTTTTTTTCATGAAAAGCCCTTTACTACAAAGATACGATTATTAAACTATTGTTAACTTAGGGGCTATAAACCCATAACCCTACATCATGCGTTCGATTTTATGCTTTTTTCTCTTTGCCGTGCAACTTGTTGTGGGACAAAGCCCTTGGATAAAATCCTACGAGCGACCCAAGTGTTTCATTGAAAACCTTGGACAGTTCGATGCCTATCAAAACGAACAAACCGGTCCAATCAAGTTTGCAGCCGACTTCGGTAAAGCCAAAGTGTTTTTCGGGGAAAAAGGCATCAAATACTATTTCATGGATGCTGAAAAATCATCCAACAAAGACCGCAGTGTTTTGCCAACAATTCAATCGTTGCAAGACCACAAACAATGGGAACGAACCATCGGGAAATATCGGTTCCAATACGATGAGATCAATGCGTCCTTCCTCGCGTCTAATCCTACCTCCATCGAAGGAATAAATCCCCAGCAAGCTTATTTCAGTTACACGTTCAAGTCAAGCGACGGAACCTATCAAAACAAAAGTCAAATCCGAGGTTTCGAGCAAATCGTGTACGCCAACATCGTTCCCGGCATTGACTTGAAGTATTCCATTCATCCCTCCTCGGGATTAAAATACGCCTTAACGGTGCATCCCAACGCCGATCCAAGCAGCTTTCAGCTCTTGTTCGACCGCGACTTAGCGCTCGTCAACCAAGAATTGACCGTTGAAACCCTGTTCGGAACATGGGTGGATCACGCCCCGATTTCGTTTTACGAATGGGCAGACAATGCCACCATTCCATCGGCGTTTAAACTCTTTAACGAGCGAACCATGGGATTCTCGGTGGGGGAGTACGACGCCTCACAAACATTAATTATTGATCCTTGGACTCAATTGCCCAGTTTCACGTCGAATTGGGATTGCGTTTGGGAATGTGACAAAGACGCTGCAGGAAATATTTACGCCATCGGCGGGGTCATGCCCCTTCAATTGTTGAAGTATAATTCTGCTGGAAATCTCCAATGGACCTACAATACGCCTTATGATACCTCCAACGTTTGGTTGGGAACCTTGGCCGTGGACAATCTAGGAAATTCCTACATTACGGCCGGTTCCGTGGCCGCCATTCAAAAAATCAACACCTCGGGAACCTTGGTGTGGGACAACCCGAATCCAGGCGGTTTCTTGAGTAACGATGAGTTTTGGAGCATTTCGTTCAATTGCGACCAATCGAAATTGGTAGTGGGTGGTACCGGAGGTTCTGCTTTAACTTTAACAGCGTCTATTTACGATATCGATGTTAATACGGGGAATGTCACTGCGAGCCAAGATGTTGCCCAAGGGAGCACCTTTGGGATTCCGCCTTCTGTTCAAGAGGTTCGCGCTATTTGTGCTTCTCCCAACGGGAAATACTATTTCATGACCCAAGACACCGTGGGTGCAATCAACCAGAATTTGAACGCCTGCGGTGGAAACCCCCTTTTCTATAAAATTGACAATAGCTACGATTTGGGCTACAAATGCGAAAATTACCGCTACGACAACGCGGGCATCTGTGCCATCAAAGCCAATAATGCCTTTTACTACACGCAAAACGGCACGAATGTCGCAAAGCGCAACTTGCAAACCGGTGCCATCGTCACTACCAGTCCCATTCCGGGTGGGGCCAATACGTCGGCACTTGGTGACTTTTCGGTAGCCAACAGCGGATTGGACCTCGATAACTGCGGCAACGTGTATGTAGGCTCCTCCACAGGAGTCGTGAAATACGATGCAAACCTCGTACAACTGGCAACCTATCCCACGAATTTTAAAGTGTACGACGTGCATGTCCTGAACGGAGGAGATATCGTCGCGGTGGGAAGTACCGGAACGTCCTCGAGCAATGTGCGAACGGGGTACGTACAAACCTTTGCCGCAGCCGCATGTGCACCTTTGTCGACCAACTGTTGCGACGCCTCAATTTGCCCTGTCCAAAACGTATGCATCACCGATGCCCCCATTCAATTATCTGCGGCCACACTGGGCGGAACCTGGAGCGGTCCAGGCGTATCGGCAGCTGGAGTGTTTACCCCTGCCAATGCCGGAGTAGGCAACCAAACCATCACCTACACCTTGGCGTGCGGTTCGGAGTCGGTAAGTATTGTGGTGAGTCCTTGCCAAGGGTTGACCGCCTGCGTTGAAGCGAACGGTTCGATTACGGTGAGTGGGGGAGTGGCGCCTTATTCCTGGGCTTATTACCAAGCAGCGCAAAATACGCCCATTACCAACCAAACCGAATGTCAGAATTGCGGTTACACGTGGTTTTTTGGACAGTGTTTGAACGGACTTACCCCGGTTAATTCGTGCAATGCACCGGCACAATGGGTCAATTTTGCCAACGGCAGCAATGCGGTAGCTCCCAACGGCGTTGCTCAGGTGCAAGTCACCGATGCTGGAGGTACCGTTCAGGTATTCACCCTCGCCAATTTGGCGCCGTGCAATCCGAACCCTTGCCCGAGCATTACCCTGACTCCTTCGAATATTGTCAACGCAACCTGTTACGGACTGACCGATGGTTCGGCGAATGTTAGCGCCTCGGGGGGAACGGCTCCCTACACCTATCAATGGATGCCCGGCAACCTTTCAGGGGCTTCACAAACGGGTCTTGCTGCCGGTACCTACACGGTCACTGTCACCGATGCGAACCTTTGCACAGGCGACACCACCTTGGTGATAACCTCACCACCGCAAATTCAAGTGAATACCTTAAATGTCACGGGGACGCAATGCGGAAGTGCCAACGGGGCCATCGAAATTTCTGTGAGCGGCGGCAGTGGAAATTATTCCTACGCTTGGAATCCAAACGCAGGATCTTCCGCGAGCATTCAAAACCTCGCCGGTGGAAATTATTCGGTGGTGGTAACCGATTTAGCCAACGGTTGTACCAGTACCTTGCAGATCAATGTTCCAACCTTGGGAGGCCCGGTGTTGAACAATCCTGTCCTAACGCCAGCCTTGTGTTTTGGTGCTTCCAACGGCTCAATTCAAGCAAGCGCAGGCGGTTCTACGCCACCTTACCAATACAGCTTAAACAACGGACCTTCGCAAGCCTCGGGACTTTTTAGCGGATTAGCTGCTGGACAATACACGATTACCGCAACAGATGCCAACGGCTGTCAAAATTCCCTCAACGTAACGGTAGTAGAACCCTCCTTATTGACATTAAATCCTATAGCGGACGTTCAAATTTGTTCGGGTGATTCCGTGCAATTGACGGCCTCTGCTTCGGGGGGTACGGCACCCTATACCTATGCTTGGATGGGAAGTACGGGAACCTCTAACTACTGGGCGGCACCTTTGGTATCGTCAACCTTGGATATTACGGTGACGGATGCCAACGGCTGCATCGCGGGCGACTTGGTTACGGTGACCCTTGTACCATGCGGGAATATCGAAATTTTCATTCCCAATGTCTTCACGCCGAACGGCGACGGTCAAAACGATACGTATGGTATTCAATCGATTAACGCCTTAACCCAAGAAGCGGTTATTGTCAACCGTTGGGGCGAAGTTATGGCCGTATTAAACCAGTTGAATCAATTATGGGACGGCACCACCGCTAACGGTAACGAAGCTTTGGAAGGGGTGTATTTCATGAAGTACCGCTTGACCGGGTTAGGTAGCGACGAGCAGCAGGGTCATGTGTTTTTTCACCTGAAACGTTAATCATTCATGAACCTTTATCCCCATTCACGGTTAATTTTACATTGAGTATGAATAAATTATTAGCAATAGGGGTTCTTGTTTCGATGAACGCTTGGATAGTTGCCCAAGACGTGCATGAATTGGCAAGAACCGGTACCCTTGAACAAATGAAGGCTTGCCTTGACAAAGATTCTACGGCAGTCAACCGTTTGTCGGACCGAGGAATAACGCCCTTCATTTTGGCCTGTTATCGGGGAAATAATGAAGTAGCGAAGTACTTGATTACCCGGGGAGCCGATGTTACCTATTGTGCTGCGGAAGGATCGGCGATTTACGGAATGATTTTCAAAGACAACGTGGAAATGTTGGACTACACCTTAGCCTTGGGGTACTCGCCCAACGATACTTGCCAGTTTGCCCAATTTGGAACCCCCTTGCACATGGCCATGAGCCTCAAACGCTATGCGATGGTAGAACGATTACTGCATTACAAAGCAGACACATCAATTCCCGATCCCAAAGGAAGAACGCTGCGGGATTTGCTCAAGTTTTACAAAGATGAACAACTCAGTCAACAATTTAAGAAGTATGAAAAAGAATAAACTGCTACTTTTGTTTTTAATGGTTCTCGGTACCCTTGGTGCCCAAACCTACACTACTGGAACAGTTAACTTATCTTCAACCGCTGGATTGGCTATGACGGCTAAATTGGACATTGGTCCCAACGTTTCGCTGACCTTAACAGGTCCGTCAACGCGTTGGTTTGCCTTGGGTTTTAATGCTTCTTCGATGGCGGCGGGTACCGATGTGGTTGGGGTGCATTCGGCTGGAGCGTTAACAAATTTTGATGCCAACCTTACGGGTTATTCTGCCCCTTCAACTGACGCACAACAAAATTGGACGATTACTTCGGACCAAGTTGCGGGAGGTGTTCGAACCGTAATAGCAACGCGGGCTTTGAGTACCGGCGACCCCAACGATTATACCTTTACGGCAGCCGCTGGAACCCTCTCCTTGATTTGGGCTCGTGCTAACACCAATTCCTTCAACTATGCCTACCATGGTAACACCAATCGAGGAATCACCACGGCTACATTGACCCTGGTTCCTGTAACCCCACCACCCACAGGATCAGCAAATCAAACCTATTGTGCTGGTGCAACGGTTGCTCAATTAGTAGCAGTTGGGTCGAACATTCAATGGTATGCCAATGCTTCGGGCGGAAGTCCTTTGGCGGCTGCGACTCCTTTAGTCAACGGAACCACCTACCATGCATCTCAGACTGTGGGAGGCCTTGAATCGCAGAATCGGCTTGCGGTAACGGTTACGCTGATCAATGCGCCTGCTCAGGCTCCCGCCTTTGTCAACGCACCTGCGAGTGTCTGCAGCAATAGCAATACCATCACGTTCAATGCAAGCAATGTTAACGGAGCTACCAACTACAATTGGTCCCAACAAGGGGTACAAACAACCACGGTACAGCCCACCGTTGCCTATCCCATCAATCCTGGCATGAATTCCATGACGGTAACAGTCAATGCTTCGAATCAATGCGGTCAAGGACCTTCGGCTACCCATACGGTAATCATTAATCCTGCCTACAATGCTATCATTCAACAAACGGCATGCGATACCTTTATCTGGAACAATCAAGCGTATACGAGCAGTGGATCCTACACCTATCAAGGAACGACTGCTGCCGGTTGCGACTCCCTGGTGACACTGCAATTAACCATCCTCAGCAATTCATCAACGAACTTGACCCTTGCTCAATGCAGTCCGTTCACACTGAATGGAACCACATATTCCCAAACCGGAGTTTATCAACAGGTTTTGCCTTCTGCCTTGGGATGTGATTCAACGATTACCATCGATTTTACCCTTGATCCTTCTTTCACGGTGAGTTTTGATACCACGGTAACCGGAAGTTTTGTGTGGAACAATCAAACCTATGTGCAAAGCGGTGTATACACGCAAAATTTGACAACCGTGAACGGTTGCGACAGTACGGTTACAGTTAATTTGACCGTATTTACAGGTTCGCTCGACGAAAGCGATTTACCTTTAGCAATACCTACCTTGGTGCAGCGTGGCTCAGAAGTGACCTTACCTGAAGGAGCGTGGAATTTGTGGGATTACAACGGTCGTTTAGTTTTAGCCATTGATCCATCAATTCATCGCATAAGAATGGACCTAACGCCGGGAATGTACCTGCTCAGGAGTACAAGAAAAGCAATAAAAATTTTGGTAATTGAGTAACATGAGAACCATCATCTTCGCCTTTATCGTTTTATGCTCGGCCCGCGCAAGCGCGCAGAGAACAGTTCGCCAAAACTTTGGGGATACCTTGACCAAGCAATGGGTGGGAATTCAGTTAACCCTCGCGGACAGCGTTTATCTGAAGATGGAAGGACCTGCGAATGCGTGGTTTGCTTTGGGATTTAATGCCCAGAGAATGCAACGTGGGGTAGACGTATGCATGGTTCCCGCATGGAAGGAAGCGTTCGTTGATTTACTTCCGTATGACGCGGTACTTACGGGTTATGCACCGCCAAAACGGGATGCACTCCAACATTGGAGGATCCAATCTGAGGCCATGAAGGATGGACGGCGGTCCTTTGAATTGGTAAGAGCGATAGCCACTGGCGACGAAGAAGACTTCGATTTCACGGAGTTAACGAAGAACGGCGGTCCCTTGAACGTCATTTGGGCCATGGGAACGGAAAAATCGAATAAGGCGGAATATCACGGCAATCAAAAGGGAAAGAAAACCTTGTTTTATTAAAAGTCACTCATGTTATAAGTTTTCCGAAGGATTCGGATTGTATTGGCAATGAGTTGGTTGCATTAAAAGGATTTTCATCGACTGAAATTAAGTCAGTTGGTTTTACTTAAGTTATTTGTGCTATTCTGTTGATACCGTATTTGTGAGGTTATTAATGGTACCTTTATGAAATAATTTAAAACAAACTAATGAAAAAAATTACCGCATTCTGTTTATTTGTACTTTGCATAACTACCAACATCCTTGCTCAGGATACCACCAGTTTTCGTCTAATTGGAATCTCTTCAATTGCATCCTTAGATTTCTTTAAAAACGATTCCACATACCTAACATCTAATGAAAATATTAGTAATGTGGCCGGCGGAAATGGCCATGTTATTTTTCAGGATCCTAATTCAGGTAAGATTTGGGCACTTTTTTCTGATTTTAATGCCAACGGGGGGATTCAAGGTGATAGAAACCTCTTTGAAGTAGACCCAACTACAGGGGCATACACCCTAGTGGCTGATTTAACCAATAATTTTTACAATTCGGGTGATATGGCAGCCGATGGGTCAATTTATCTGATTGGTGGTAATGGAAACAATGGTGCTATTGCTGGACAAATTTGGAGATATAATCCGCAAGACAGCTCGGAGGTTTTTGTGGGACAATCTGCTGTTACCGATTCACGCGCTATGGAATACAATCCGAATAACAATTCATTGTACATCTATGAAGGGTTTAATCCCAATGTACTATACATTTTTAATTTAACGACCAATACAGAAACCGTAAGTTCATATGGTCCATTGTTGGTGAATGATGAATTACACGGTGCGTTTTACGACGCTACATCCAATACCATGCTTATTTCCGCATATGGAGGTGAAATGTATGTAACCGATACAACCCTGGTCACACTTACTCAATATGATGATTCTTTTAACAGTATCATGGATCTTTCGATAATTAAGTTATTGTCCAACGATGAAAATACTGGATTTTGTCCCGGTGATTCGTTAGTGCTTTCATGTATCTGGGATAGTACTTCTTACGAGTGGTATTTTAATGGTCAAATGATTCCGTTTGGTAATGCTCAATCAATAACGGTAAATACGGCAGGAACCTACCGTTGTTTGGTGACATTAAATAATACATTAACACCAACCTACATGTGGAGTGAAGAAATTAACGTAAGTGCGTATACGTTGCCAAGTGTTAGTATTTCCATTCAAAATGGCGACTCACTGTGGTGTCCTGGAGATACGATTACGTTACAAGGAGCGAATGGAGGTTCCCTACAGTGGTATTTGAACGGTCAAGAAATTAATGGTGCCAACGCTTCATCGTTTAACGTCACTTCGCCGGGAGTTTACACTCAAAGTAAAACGAACCTCAGCGGATGTACTGCATTTTCATCAACTGAAATTGTAATTTCCGAGGATGTTGATTGTGTAAATGGTATCAGCACGATTAACAATAATCAATTCTATGTTTATCCTAATCCAAGCGCTGATCAACTGACCGTTGGAGGAGTAGCTCACGATAGTGAATTTAAGCTATTTGATTTGTCAGGTAATTTAATTCAATCGACCACTCTAACGAATGGATCAACGAATATATCATATTTGAAGGCCGGATCTTATTTATTGCAACTAGGTTCAACCAGAGTTCGATTTGTAAAGCTTTAAAGAACTTTTAATCGGATATTGAAAAGGGGAGACTAGCTCCCTTTTTTTATGTTCGTAAAATTTATCGTTCTATGTAAATTTCCATTCACTATCCCATTGGGCCGAAATGGTAGGGTACGATTATCCAAATGGATGATTTTACTCATCGCATTGGATGGAGTAATTCGATTTGAGGTGATTTCGCACACAATCGGCCCTTCTGCCAGAATAAGGATGGGTACTTAGCATGGAAGTAATGCTTTCATGCTCTTCTCCCTCTGTTGTTTGCATTCGTTTCCATAAGGAAATGGTGTGGCAGGTTTGATACCCTGCAGCTTTAGCCAAATCTACTCCCCACATGTCGCAGTGGGCCTCATTCTTTTGGTTAAATGAGAGCGTTAATATGTTTGCTACATAAACGGTGAATTTACCGAAACGCTGTCCAATGTACTTGTCGTAGGTTTTACTCTTTGCAATATTTTCACGGATATGCCCCAATTCATTGTGGGCTATTTCATGAGCCAAAATTGCTGCCATTTCATGCTTATCCTTACAAAATTTGTACATTCCCTTGGTGAAGAATATTTTTCCTCCAGCTGTGAAAGCATTGACCATTGGATCATCGATGTAGTAGAGTTTATAAGTAAACCCCCTCGGCTCTTGAATTTTAGCTTTTAATTTGGTGAGAATACCGCGTAATAAATCTAGCTCGCTTCCTGACGAAATAAAGGTGTATTCTTTTTTACATTCGTCCAAAACTTGAACGCCCGCATCTACTTCCTCTGAGAAGCTTGCTTCAACACCCAGGGTTGAAATAATTTCTTTTTCCCAATCCGCTAGCCAAATCGTGGTAGAACTTTCCAAACATGAAAAGTCATAGGTTATCTTTTTTTTGACCTGACCGATTAGCGGGGTGCTCAAGAAGAGAAGACCGACAATAAGCGCAATTTTCATCTTGGGTAAAATTATAAAACTTTATACAACCCAAACCCAAATAACATTTAGTGTTTAACAAATCGGACCTTCATGGAAGGTTCTTTACTCCCAATGACCAGGAAATAGTTTCCGGGCAAAAGTGCACTCAGATCAATAGAAGTGATGGTGGTGCCGTTTTCCCAAGAGCTTGTGGCATGTTGAAGAGGAATCCGAGTTCCATCCGATGCAACAGCGTAAATTGTTTCGAGCGGAATTTGATGCGTTTGCAGTTTAATTAAGTCGGCACTTGGGTTAGGATACAAGCCCAAAATTACGCCTTTGGGTGCTTCATTCAAACCAACATAGAATCGGCTACAAGGACCTGCAAGGGCTTGCGGAAACGCGCCATGACCTATGGCTGGGGCATTGGCTAATGTTAGCCCATTGCTGCCCGCATTCGTAATGTAGGATTTAACGCAGCTGTTGGAAGCATCCATTTGATCAATGGTATTGACATTATACCAATCACCCTGAACTTGTTGAGGCGTGATATCCACCAAAATGAACCCTTTTTTCGTGAGTTCAACGTATTTAATATGCGGATTTTGAACGGTTATTAAAGCGGATAAGTTAATCGGTGATCCCGGAGAAGTAACACTGGGTGTGACCATTTCTACTCCTACCGGAATATTCCCATTTTTCAGGTCCAAAGCCCAGCTTGTATGAATGTCGCCAGTTAGCACAACCGTGTTGTCGATGTTGTTGGTCGAAAGGTGGTCGAACAATTTCTGCCTTTCTGCTGGATAACCGTCCCAAGAGTCGGTATTAATGGGGTTTCCTAAAATCTCAACCGCTCCTATCATGACTTGATTTCCTATGATTTTCCATGGCTGGGTCGTGGTACTCAGTTCGTTTTTAAACCAATTCAATTGCGGTGTGCCCAATAGGGTTCTGCTCGTGTCTGAAAAGTTCGGATCGTTCGCGCTCAGTTGTTCTTCCCTTCCCTCCAAACGCGTATCGAGCATGATGATTTTGGCAAGATCTCCGAGTTCGAAGGTTCGGAAAATCTTCTGATTTCCAGGAGCTTTCGGGCGAATGGGAATCCATTCAAAGTAGGCGCGTTTCCCCGCTTCCATGCGTTGGTTCCACGGGCCTTCGTTACCTTGGTGGTTTCCCGCACCCCCGGTGTAAGCATCGTTCGCTGTTTCGTGGTCATCCCAAATACAGATCCACGGAAAGTTCTGGTGTAATTTCCGCAAGGCATAATCCAAACGGTACGAATTATACCGTAAACGGTATTCGTTCAGATCTGTTATCTCAACGGCGGGCTCCCATGTTCGGTCTACGTTGGCATTGGGTCCAAAGCCTTGGCTTTCGTATTCGTAGATGTAATCGCCAAGCATGAGCACTGCATCCACATCGTTGCGCTGAGCAATGGCATCGTAGGAATTAAAATACCCAGATTCTAAACTGGCACAAGAAACGACAGCAAGGCGCATATTACTTACATTTCCAAGGGGCAGTGTTTTGGTTCTTCCGACCAAACTGTAGGCACCGTTGTGTTCGAATTCGTAGTAGTAAAAGGTGTTGGGATTAAGTCCTGTCACATCGATTTTTACGGTGAAGTCTTTGGTGGAATCCGTGCTAAAACTACCGTTGGCCACCACATTGGTGAATTGATCATCAGTGGCTACCTGGTAGGTACCGGTTAATGTTTGGCCATAATCCAACGGAGTAACCCGTGTCCAGATAATTACGCGATCGCTCAGGGGGTCGCCGGAGGCCACGCCATGGTAAAACGGTGCGATGCACTCTTGAGGGGTAACGCTGGTTTGAGCCTTAAATTGGCCCAAAAGTATAAGCGTGGTTGCGGCTAAGAGTTTGATTTTCAACATGAGTAGGTTTGTTCTTTCAAAAATACTGACTTTATCCATGAAAAATGAGCATCAGGTTTTCCCAATTCGATAGTTAACGGAAATTTAAACACCCCATTTTTTTGATTTAACGTTGTGCTGTTTGGAGGACCATAGACTCCTTAAAATCCATTATTTTTAAGCCATGGAAAAGGATAAATCGACGGACGAAATTGGGTTTGGCACCAAAAATTACACCTCCAATACACGATATTTGAACCCTGATGGTTCTTTTAACATACAACGGAAAGGAAAGCATTTTTGGGAGAATTTCGATGGCTATCACTTACTGATAACAATGCCTACCGTCAAGTTCCTCTCGGTGGTGGTTTTCGGTTATGTTGTTATCAATACCCTATTCGCCATGATGTACATGGCTATTGGCGTTGAGCATTTTGGAAATCTTAAACCCACAACGTGGTTCAACGATTTCATGCAGTTGTTTTTTTTTAGTGCCCAAACCTTCACCACCGTGGGCTATGGGCATCTTTACCCAAAAGGCAATATGGCAGGGTTGGTAGCAACGTTAGAGGCAGCTTTGGGATTGATGGGCTTTGCCTTAGCAACCGGTATTCTTTATGCCCGTTTTTCACGCCCTAGGAGTCTGTTTTTATTCAGCCGTAACATGCTCATATCTCCATACAAGGAAGGAAAAGGGTTGATGTTTCGGTTAACGAATCCTAAAAAAAATGAGTTAATTGAAGCAGAAGTCCAGGTGGTTTTATCGATGATTGATGAGTCAACAGGTCGTCGTTTTTTTCGGCCTCTTGACCTTGAGCTAAGGAAGATTAATTTCTTGGCCCTCACTTGGACCGTGGTACATCCCTTGAACGAAGAAAGTCCACTTTACCTTTTTAGCATGGAGGATTACCGAAGGGTAGATGCAGAATTTCTCATTTTTATCAAAGCCATTGATGATACCTATGAACAAATGGTTCATTCCAGACACTCCTACACCTTTGCTGATCTTGTCCCTAATGCTAAATTTATACCCATGGTACCACGTGCTAACGGCAAAGGAAAAATCGTATTAAACGTGCATGAAATCCATGAATACGATTCAGTAGTGTAACTTTCAGATATTACACGATCACCATCTCATGCCTGAACAAGGCTTTCTGAAAATCAATGTCGATTCGCCCGAGGAATAAGCCAGCCCACCCCGTTTGGTTAATTAAAACGGGGTTTTTATCGCGGTTTTCCATTAACAAAGGTTTTTCTAAGAAAGTGTGGGTATGTCCCCCTAAAATGAGGTGAATGTTGCTGCTTTGGGTGGCCAATACCTTATCCGATATTTGATTCGAAGCATATTCAAAGCCTAAATGCGATAAGCATACGATGAGATCGCAGTTTTTTTCTTTCAGGTACTGAGCTGTATCATTGGCGACTTGAACGGGGTCGAGGTAGTTCATACCTCCGTAATTGGCTTTTCCTGCTAATCCCTCAAGGTTAACTCCAATGCCAAATAATCCAATCCGAAGCCCACCTTTCTTCACGATTAAATGAGGCAGTGTTGCGCCTTCGAGGAGCGTATTCTTAAAATCGTAGTTGCTGCATAGAAAGGGAAAATTGGCATGTTGCTGTGCCTTTTTAAACCCATCTAATCCGATGTCAAAATCGTGGTTGCCCATAGTCGCAGCATCGTATTGCATGGCACTCATGAGTTTCATTTCGAGTACCCCATGGTATTTGTTGAAGTAAGGCGTTCCTTGAAAGATGTCACCGGAATCCAACAACAACACGTGTTCCTCTTCCGCGCGGATTTTTTCAATCAACGCAGCTCTTTTGGCTACACCACCCATTCCAGGGTACTTCGCATGCGACATGGGAAATGGATCGATGTTCGAATGCGTATCGTTGGTGTGGAGGATGGTTAGTTTTTTTCCTTTTGCCAAGGTTTGAGCCCGAAGGTCCAAGCTTCCGCCTAAAACGCCCAAGGTCGCCAGTCCAGTGGTTCCTATAAATCGCCTGCGGTTCATGGAATGTAGCGTTTTTCGGTTCGATTTGTAAGGGTTCCCTGCTGTTTCACCGCTTGAATGAATACGTCCCGCATGTTACGTCTGCTAATATTCACCGACTCCGGTTGCAGGAAGAAGGTCATTTTATCCCCCCCAAAAGCCAAGTAATCCGAGGTGATGAAGGTTATGTGGGTATGCTCTGGTAACAAGTTGCTTACCGTTAACTTGCCTTTTTCAAAGCGCGCATTGGATAAGGCAACGCCTTTCGCTTGTTGGCTCAGGTTCTTTTCTATTTCGGGAATTCGTTCCACGGGCAAGCGAACCCATGCCACTACATTGTCGAAGGGCATGAGCTTGTAGAGGTCTCCCACGGTAATCTCTCCGCGGTTAATGCTCGATCTTAGTCCTCCAGCATTGAGAAGTACTACCACCGGTTCTCGCATTTTTACGGCTTGCGTTTCCTGTTGCAGTAATGCGTCTGCCGCCCAGTTCATTAAATTCGAGTTGGGGTAGGCTAGGTCAAAGCTCGTATCGGCTCGGCCGATGACCTCTCCCATTTCAGCAGTTAAACTATCGGAATAGGGCTGAATCATAGAACTTATCTCCACTTTCGAAGCATAGCTTTGATCTAAACCCATGTTTTTGGTTCCGCTGTGCAAACGGATGTTGTGGGAGCATGCTCCAATCACGAACAACCCAAATGCCAACAAAACCAAACGCATTATTCGATTACAAAGCTTTTTTGAGCGATTCCATAAGGAGTCTGAACGCTTAGTAGGTACTTTCCGGCGTTCAGTTGAGCCCCGTTAAGGATTAAAACCGGCAATTCGAGGTTCGAAGATTCCATGATGACCCTTCCGCTTAGGTCGGTTACGCTGTAAGCGGTGATGTTCGTGTTATTCACCTGTGCAAAGACCTGGTTTCGGCTTGGAACTGGAAACACCGAAAAGTTCGCTGCCAATTGTTCCTCGATACCTAGGTTGCAATTTTCTGCTAAATAACTCATGTTCGCAAAGTTGACATGGCAAACGAATTCTACCGAATCAATGTAAGGATTTCGGTTTCCTTGAACGCTGTAGATGTACTCTTGACGGGCAATTTCATAGGAATCTGGCAAATCGTTGAAGTGCCAGTTTTTCAGGGTCTCTTGATCTTGGTAGGCGGGCAAACTCCAATTCAATCCATTTTGGCCGTTGTAACAGGTCGCTTGGTAGAAAATTGAACGGGCTGCATTTCCTTTTTGGGCATCTCTGGGTTCATAGCACATTTGATTTCCGTTATATCCAACGCTTCCTTCGAGAAACGTAAATAGTACATTCCCAGTGATCTCCAATAAGGGTAGGTTGCTTCGATAGGAGTTGGCATTGGCCAAGTTGGTAGGGTAGAGGTTGTGTTGGTCTGTATATTCCGGTTCTTCCGGATTATCGCAAGGAAAGGTTGGCATCCATGAGTGACAGTACGTATGTTCACGAGAATAACCGGTTGCGCTCCAATCGAAAGGGTCGTTAAATACTTTGTTTTCACCGGTATAAACGCAAGTCACATAGGATTGACCGTTGGTGGTATCCGAAACCTCAAATTGATTCATCACGGTTTGCTTATAATTGAAGTAACTGATGAAGGTGTGGGGGTTAATTAAGGCCGATAGGTCGCCTAAAAAAGTGGGGCTTTGTGCATTGATTCCCGCATAATAATTGCCAACATTTAAGCCGGTGGTTGTGGTATTTCCTATGGCTGGGTTGGTCGTTTTATAGTTTTCAAATCCCGCAGGTCCGTTGAATGCATAAACGGCAAAGTGGTACGGTTGATTGGCACGAACTCCTCGAGGAACAAAGGTAGTGGAGCTTCCGCTGTAGGCTACTTTTGCGTTTCCAATAATATCTCCACGCTGGTAGGAAGTTCCGTCCGTGGGGGATCCTGAAACAGGTCCGTTTTTCGACCACAGTACCAAGTATTTCTCCGCACCGTTTCCGGCATTGTAGGCACCGGTTAAGGTATACGCTTGAAGGTTGGAAAAGGTAAGGTTGCTCGCATTTGTGGTAGGCTCTGTCGCTAAGTTGTCCAAACCAACGGCCGATAAGGTAATGACATAAGGGTTTTCATCGCTGTCATCGTTGGCAATTGATATCGTAGCAGTTCGCGTTCCGTTTCCAGTTGGGGCAAAGGTTAGGGTAAAATTACCGGATCCCAGACCAGCAACAGTGGTTGCGTTCAGGTTGGTAGTGTAATCAGCAGCATTGGCGCCTGTAATAGAGGTTCCTGTCACCGTAAGTGTTTGCACTCCGCTGTTTTCGATGGTGATTACATTATTGGCGGTATTTCCGATAACATACGTGGTATTATTTAACGCGGTGGTTCCGTTGATTTTGACATTGATTTCCCGAGCGGGAGCCACGTAAGGGACAATGTCCGCCAAACTGCGCGGAACAACCTGATAGTTCGCGTTGAACTGACCCATTAGGCCCGTAATCGTTACCGGTCCTGCTGGTATTGCGGTTCCGTCAATGTTGGTGGATCCGTTGATTCGAACGTCCAAGGTGTTTGCACCGTTGGTGATTTGTACCGTGCTGTTGCCTCCTGCAAAATTTCCACTTTGAACAAACGTTACGTTCTCAATCCGAATCAGTTGAGATTCCAATGCTTCCCCCGCACTGGTAATCGGAATGACTTGAGGTACGTTTGGAGTAACAGGGCCATGGTCGGTGAAACTGTTGGTAGGAGACAGTTCCAATAATCCGCTGAAGTCAAACAAAACCCCTGTAGCCGTAACCGAGTCACCGATGGTTAAACTGCTCAAATTATTTCCGTAGCAGGCAATTCCCGCCGTTCCGTCTTGCAGGTAGCGAATGGCACCGAGTTCAGATCCGTTAGAAACCACACCTCGAACGGTAACGGTTGCTCCTACGGACATGTTGCGCACTTGCTGAATGGTTTGAGAGGAAAATGCGAAGCTAGTGGCGATTCCAAGGAGGGTAAAAATTCGTTTCATACTTAAAATTGATAGGATAAAGATACATTAAATCGCAAGCCCTGACCAAACATGACCGAAGCGGA
>JBJOJZ010000161.1:0-4535 GCA_046046325.1 Bacteroidota bacterium | reverse complement strand
TAAGCAAAATAAAGATATCACCCCCGTTAGCATGCTAATTTTTAAAAGGAGTGACAATATACTAGTCGGAATATTCCAAAAAGAGAGCAGGGTAACCAAGGCAGAAAGCAACACAGCAGTTGATAAAAGAACAAGAAATAATGGTTGATGGTTGGGTAAATAATAAGCGATTACAGCGACAAAGAGTAACAAGGTAATCCCACTTGAAACTGCAACGAAAATTTTAGCGCGATTTGCTCCCAAAACTAAAGGTATTGATTGAACCTGTACCAATAGGTCGCCTTCCATGTCTTGTAAGTCCTTTATTATTTCCCGTGAAACGGTGAGAAAGAATGCAAAAGCTGTAAAAAACACCACCAATGCTTTATGTTCTGTTCGTACATCAAGAATGGCTAAATAGGCCCAAGATATTAAGGGTATGAGGGCAACCAAGAATGCAATTACGACATTCGACCAAAAGAAGACCTTTTTTAGATAGACACTATAGGACCAAAGCAGGGTGGAAGAGAGGAGGTGTATAAAAAGAAAAAACCAAGAATGAAGGTAAAATCCTAGGAATACTGAAATACCAACGGCAATGGCATTGAAGCCCCAATGGATGATAATGGCCCAGCGTTTTTTAAGATGCTTACCTATGACAATTTTATTAGGTCGGTTTAAACGGTCAGAACGGAGGTCAAAATAATCGTTGATGGAATTTCCTGCCGCAGCAATTAATACGGTTGAAAGAATAAACAACCAAAAAGCCATTTGCCATTCAATCGTAAGCGGTTCAGATAACATCGTTTGTTGAACTCCAAACATCGTTAGAGCAATAATAATCAAGTTCTGAAACCTTATGAGTCGTAGGAATGCCACTAGTTTAGTATTTTGTACACGGTTCTTCGGTTCTTTTGATGTGCCTTTTCTTTGTCTTGTTCCGGAAGTAAGCCAATTTCTTTGTCTGTCAACATAGGGGAAGTTTCTCCATAGCCTTTGTAACTTAATCGAACCGACGCAATGCCTTCGTTTTGAATCAAGTAATCGAAAACGGCTTTCGCACGTTCAGAAGAAAGTTTTAAGTTGTCGGCGGCTTCACCTCTGGTATCGGTATGTCCTCCTAATTCTATTTTAAGGTTTGGATTTCCTCGAAGAAAATTGGCCAAGTTGTTCAACTCCACAAACGACTCTTTTCGGAGTTTGGCGCTGTTAAGGTCGAAATAGATGTTTTGCAAGATGTTCTCTTTGCCGCTCCCGATGGGATTCATGGGAATATCCAAGTGGTAGGTGGTTTGATTTTCCCCATAGGTTAAATCGAAGCCGAGTGAGGTTGGAGCGTAACCGTTAAATGAAACGTTGATTACGTATTGTCGATTACTTGGTAATGGAACAGCAAACGTTCCTGTTTGTGGATCAGCATCGCTGATGATAACTTCCTCACCTGTTGCGATGTCTTTTAAGGTAAAATGCCCTCCAAGTGGAGTAAGAGTAACCGCGTCGAATACTTTTCCATCAAAATAATAGGTAGTCGTAGGTTGGAGATTTTTCGGTAACTCAAATAGGTATATATCTAAATCTCCGTAACCTCCCGCTCGATCAGAAGCGAAAAAAGCGATATTACCTTGCGCTGCTACAATCAACGAATTTTCATCGTTCAGGGTATTAATTGGGTAACCCAAATTACGAGGTTTAGACCATTTTCCATCAATTCCTAGTTGACTAACAAATAGGTCCGATCCCCCGAGTCCTGCATGCCCCCTGGATGCAAAATAAAGCGTCTTTCCGTCTGGATGTATGTGCACTGATTCTTCTGCATAGGGGGTATTGATGATATCAGGTAGCCGTTCAGCTGGCATCCATCGTCCATTTTCTCCCAGATGGCTTACGTAAATATCGCTGTTTCGGTAGTCAGCACCTTTTCCACGCAGACCTCGGATGAAATAAAGGGTTTTTCCATCTGCCGATAAACTCGGTTGAGTTTCCCAATGATAGGTGTTAATGTCTCCTGGAATATTGAGTGGGTTGAGCCATTTATCTCCAATACGTTCGGTATAGTATAAATCACAACTGCCTTTACCTTTCCGGTTATCGCCATAATCCCCGCTTTCATCCGAACAAGCAACAAAGACAAGTCCCCTACCGTTAGCTGAAACGGTGGGCGCCCCTTCATTTCGTTCGGTGTTTACGTTTGACGGCATAGGAATTGCAATGCCCCATTCGCCGCCCGAAAACTTGGAAGTAAAGAAATCCTCCTGAATGCTGTTGTTTCCATAGGGTAGGGCGCGAGTAAACAAAAGTTGCTTTCCATCCACTGTTAGGGAAGGATAATACTCTGCGTGTACGGTATTGATTCCTGGTCCTGCGTTTAAAGGTTCAAAAGCAACTGGGTTTTTAATAGCCTCCAAAGAGAAGGAGGCACTTTCGTAAATTAACTTTGCTAATTTCATGTAGTCGCTATTGGCATTGGGGTTTTTCAGAAATCGTTGGATGTACTGTAATGATTTAGCGTATTCGCCTCGGTCGAGGTAAAGGTCTCCAAGTTGAAAGTAGGTCATGCCCGTTCGTGAATGCTCTGGGTTAATTCTAAGGGCATTTTCATAGTCGGAAATTGCCTCGGATTTTTTTCGGAGATTTAGTTGAAATTCAGCACGTAATAAATATGCCTCCCAAAAGTTGGGATCTTTTAAAAGGCACTTAGTTAAAATTTCTATTCCCGAACCGAAGTCCGGATAGCCCGTTTTGGGATCGATTTGTTGAGAAGGAACAACTTGTGCTTCTTTAAATAATTTAACCGCTTTTTTGTTTTTACTCGAGTATTGCCCAAAAGCCGTATGGGCGATTATGAATAGGGTAATAAAGAATAGGCGTTGCTTCATTAGGGAATTTCAAGGTATTTGTGTGTTTGTAACGAGAGTTTCCATCTCGGGTTACAATGGATAAAGGAAATAATCTCTTTTTGGAGTATTTCTTTCTTGCTCCATTCAGGTTGCAGATAGAGCAGGCAAGTTTCGGAAACTCTTTCCGCATGTTGTTTAGCCCAATCAAGGTCGGATGGATGGTAAATGACCACTTTGAGTTCGTCTGCTTTAATATACGCTTCGTCACACGGCATTTTGAATTTTTTTGGAGAAAACGTATACCAATCCACTTCTCCACGTAAGGGGTAACATCCTGATGTTTCAATGGCCAGGTATTTGTTTTGTTGATGCAGTGCTTCCGTTAAAGGTTGCAAGTCGTGCATGCAGGGTTCACCGCCAGTAATTACCACAAAGTCATGGTTTTCTGTAAGCTCCTGTACATTTATCAAGGAGTAAAATTCTCCTGCATCTTTGTCCCAGCTTTCTTTTACATCACACCAAACGCAGCCAATATCACATCCCGAAAGTCTTAGGAAATAGGCGGAACGACCGCTGTGAAAACCTTCTCCTTGCAAGGTTGAGAAATGCTCCATGATTTGATAACCCATCTGCTTCATACAACAAAGGTAAGTTTCTTTGATATTGTGACTAAAAAACCTTTGATTAAAAGGATATTTTTATATTTGTTCAAACTAATTTAACACATTATGAAAAAAATTACCCTAGTTATTGCATGTTTTTTAAGTCTAATGACCTTTGCGCAAACCCAGATCGGGAACAGTGACATGGAACTTTGGGAAAATGTGGGCGCGCCAACCGAAGAGCCCAATAATTGGAGCAGTTTTAAAACCGGTTCAGGCAATTTCGCGAACTTTGCTAATAAGCAAATTGAGCGCTCATCGAACGTGCGAGCGGGTGCAACAGGTACGTATGCTGCACGGATTTGGTCGACCAGCGTTTTAGGAATTGTGGCCAACGGAACCATGACTTGTGGTCGAGTGAACATGGGAAGTACTACTCCTTCCAACCCCGCAAACTACAATTATTCTCAAACCAATGACGATCAATTTTCGGAAGTATGTACTACCTTGCCGGATTCGTTAGTCTTTTGGGCTAAATACACCCAAGCAGGTGGAGGCAATCAAACGGCAAGAGTACATGCACTCGTCCACGACGCTTACGATGCGCACGATCCAATCGATGCGAATTCGCAATCCCATGTAATTGCAACAGCGGAATTGAATTATTCACCCACCAACGGTCAATGGGTTCGTTTTTCGGTCCCTTTTGTCCCAACCGCCAATCCTGGATTAGTGCCTGCGTTTATATTAACGACCTTCGCTACCAATTCTACCCCGGGTGGAGGTGCTGCGAATGATGAAGTGTTACTCGATGATATAAGCTTAGTGTATAACGGTGGAGGAGCAGGTGTTGACAAACTTTTGGCACCTCATTTTACGGCTAATTATTCGGAAGGCACCATTTTTCTCCACGGAGATGTTCAAGGACAATTACGCATTATTGCGTTGAATGGTCAAGTAGTTTTTGAGGGTAATGCTCAGAAAGTAACGCCACTTTCATTGGAGCCCGGGTTGTACGTTGCTCAGCTACATGGCACCCACGGAACATATTCTGCAGTTAAGTTCTCTGCCAATTAACATATCTTGAAACACCTGCTTTCCGTTTTTTGTGCGCTTG
>JBJOJZ010000157.1:0-12226 GCA_046046325.1 Bacteroidota bacterium | reverse complement strand
TTTGGTAAAACGCAATCGAGGAGTTGTATCCAATAGAGCTCAATCCGTTGTTGTTGTTGGTGTTACCTGCAGCAAGGATGCTCACCGCATTACCGTGCGTAACCGTTGCCACGTTGGAAGCATCGTAGTGCACTACTTTACCTAACAACTCGCTGTGGTTAGGGCTCATGTTTTGGTCGCTGATGCCCAATACGATGTTACTGTTACCTGTGCTGAGGTCCCAAGCACCTTGTGCGTTGATTAAATCTAAGGCGTAGTTGTTGGCCAAGCCCAAGTTGTAGTCGTTGGGGGTATTCAATACGTGGTATTCTGGAGCGTTTTCGATTCCTGAAATTACCTCAACCTGCTCCAATGAGGTGGTCAATTCGTCCATTGAACATCCGCATGAAAATTCGTACACTCGCTGCAGTTTTGCTTGCTTGGAAGCTGGAAGGGCTGCCGTTACCGAAGTTATACCTTGCGACTGAATCGCTGCGTTGAGCGCAGCATTGTTGGAAACGAGGTCGCCGTCGGCATTCACAAAGGGAACTGCGTTGGCATCGGTGATTTGTGCCCATACTTTTGCCGGTTGTTGCGCAAAAGAAATCATAGCCGTGAATCCGAAAACGGTTGCGAGAAGTAGATTTTTTGTTTTCATGAGCGGTGTTATTTGTTGTTTATGAGACAAAGGTGCCGCATTACACAAGGGTGGAAAACAAAAAACCAAGGGCAAGGAACCAAAATACAGAGCACTACCCAACCAGTTCTACGTAGAAATGAGGAAGGGGCTACGTGGTTCTACGTAGTTGGAGGGCGAACAGGCCAAAACTACAAGTGTTTGGAAAAAGAAATAAGGAAATACCTTGGATTCGTGGGGCATTAACCACCATCCCATCGGGCATTCATCGAATGCTTAAAATAGAATCTACTTCGTAACGGGACACGCTTGGGGGAAAAATCCCCTTTCTCATTTTATCCATCACCAATTGAGCTGTTGCCTTGGCGTGGCGCTTTTTGACAAACCCTTGATTTCCACCGTATGCCGGAATATAGGGTTGATGAACAATGGTTTTTCCACGTTGGAGGATGTCATATCCAAAAGTGCGGTCCTTCATTCGGATCACCTGATACGTATACTCCTTCTCCGTTGGATCAAGGCTTAAAACCTGTTCTTGTTTACAGGCTGTAACGAAGCTCCAAAAAAACAACCAGACTATTGCTTTACGATGCATTTGATCCACAAGCGGTTGGAAAGGGTGAGGTGCAATAAATAGGTGCCGGAAGGAAACCCTTCGATAGAGGCCGGCTGGAATTCGGTCAACTCCATCGAACTTACTTTTCGTCCGTCCAATCCCATAATTTCGCAATGGATCGTAGCATTTGTTCCGCGTACGTAGAACGTGCCGTTCGAGGGATTGGGAAATACCTCTAAATCGTCTTGTTGTTCCTCTTGAGCGCTCGCCAATCCGGTATACCCGTAGAAATCATCCAATAAATTTCCGTTATAGCCGCCCCCTAGAAAAGCGGATCCGTTGATTACAAAGGCACAAGCATTGGTCCGTGGCCCTCCGCCGAAATCATTTTTCTGAACCCAAGCATTTTGGTAATAATTGTACTGCCAAACATCTCCGAGAAACTCACCCTGAGGATTCTGTCCCGTAGCAACATAGGCGCTTGGGGAAGTGCTCCACGCCACCGCACCTACCCTTGCCTGTCCGGGTAGGTCTGCCTTCTGCTGCCAAAGATCCGTCACGGTATTGTAAGACCATAAGTCGTTTTTCAACATCCCGCCGTCACCGGTGGCGATCCAACCGTAACCGTTCAATTCAAAAGCAGCCGCTTGCCGGCGCCCCCCCCCCTGGAAAGGAGGAAACAGGATCCCAAAGGTTGGTTAAGGGGTCGTAGCGGAACATATCGTTGCATAAACCTTGTGCATCTTCGCCTGTACCGATGTAGGCAAAACCGTTCACCACAAAACTTGCGGCAGCTCTTCGAGGGGTTCCCGGAAAATCGGCCTTTTGCGTCCATGTTTGTGTTGCTTTATCAAATTCCCATAAATCCTTCATGAAGGGTGCTCCTAAACCTTGTCCTAGGGTAATGTAGCCTTTGTTATTCATGGAAAATCCACAGGCCAAATGGCGCTCCAAACCACCTCCCGTAGAATCCCCTAACGACAGTTCATCGTCCCAATCGTCTTGGTTCTTAGAATAGGAGTACATTTTACGAGAGCTTTCGCTTCCCAAAAATCCTCCAACAACATAACCTCGATTTCCAAGCACAAAGGAAGCAATCCCCGATCTTGGGGGCCCTTTAATGGAATCTTTTTGAATCCAAATATCCTGTCCAAACAAGGAATACATGCACATCCATAAAACGGCTAAACAAGCAAAACGCATCAGTAAATAAGGAATTTATGGAGAAAAACCTCTTGTTGTTGAAACACTTTAATTTGAAGAAAATAGGCTCCTTGATCAAAGCTTGGCAAGTTCAATGGTCCGCAATTCGGCGTCCAATGAAAAACCTTTTGACCGTTCAAATTGAGGACTTCCAGTTCTTGAATGTTTTCCACAGGCCCCCTAACTTGAACCGCCGATGAACTTGGGTTTGGAACCACTGAAAAGGGTGATACTTCGATGCCCTCCATGCCTAAATACGAGGTAGGAAAATAACGATAAATGCTTTCTTTTTTACCAGAATAGCCTTTTCCAAGTCCAACGACCGCGAAGGAATTATTGATGGAGAAGGCAACGGCATTTCTTCGTTCCGAACCCCCAAAATAGGCCCTTATATTCCAAGCATTCGCAACAGGGTCAAATTCCCACAAATCATCCAACAAACCTCCGTCGTAACCTCCGCAGATGTATCCTTTATCTTGCAAGACGAAGGTACTTGCCCCTCCCCTAACATTTCCGGGTAAATCGGGCATAGGAGTCCAGGTATTACTCCCTGGGTTATACCGAAACAAATCGCGTTTGTACACGTCCTCAGTTGCTCCAAAGCCTACGTACGCATGATCTGCAATGGTAAAGGAACTCAGCATGTAGCGTATTCCCGTTGGAAAGGGAGCCCTTGGTATCCATGCATTAACGGATGGCTTATACTCCCACAATTCGCTGGAATATGCACTATTGCCTACTTTCCCACCGCACACATAACCTTTACCACTTACGCTGAATCCGGTAGCAAAATAGACGCCATTCATCTGATTTCCCGGATAAGGAGCAATGGAGTCCCATTGATTTAATTGAGGGTCATACGACCAAAAATCCTTCAGCAATACCCCATTCGACGAAACGTGGTCGCTCATTCCTGTACCCACATAGCCTAAATTATTGAGGGCAAAGGCTACCGCATCGCGACGGGCCAAGCCCGGTAGTTCAGCAATTTGTGTCCAAGTATCGTTCAAAGCATCGTATTGCCAAAAATCTTTACGAACCACCTCAGCGGTATCCGTTCCTGTACCCACGTATCCGAAATTGCCAATGCTAAATGCGACAGCACGCTCTCTCTTTCCGCCAGGAAAATCGGACATTTTAACCCAGGTATTCGACTGCGCCACGGTAAGAGAAACCATGGCCATGCACGAAACAGCAAGCATCCATTTACTGCTTAACGAATACATGCTTGTTTGAATTAATGGACAAAAGATAGGTGCCTTGCGGTAATTTTTCAACCGAAATATTGCCTTTCGTTATGCCTTGATCAACGCACTCTCCCATCAGGCTATAGATTTGATAAGGCGTCTCTTCAAGCACGTTTTGAGCAAAAATCTCGGTGATGGCCGGATTCGGATATAAAAGGCCATGAACCCCCTTTTGCACCTCGATGCTTGCGGTAATAGAAGGATCAAATTCCCAAAAATCATTGAGGTTAATCCCGTTTGTACCCAAACCTAAATACCCTTTATTACCAATGCTAAAGGCGGCGAAGAAGCGCCTGGAAGACCCAGGAAAATCGCATACCCGAGTCCAACTGTTGCTGCCGGGATTAAAAGACCATACCTCTTCCGTTACCGTTGATAAACCGTTAACGTAGCCTGTAGCGACATAGCCTATTCCATCGATTTCGAAGGCATAACTGCCCCCTGTACTCATCCCAGGGTGATTTGCCCGAGGAATCCAGAGGTTTTGAAGGGGTTTGTATTCGAAAAGTGCGTGTCCTATTTTCACAAAACCGCTTGAACCGTTTGAAAAAGAACAGGTCCAATTGCTCGCATTCATGGGCAAGTTTGCCTTCAAGGTCCATGCGTTGGTTTGAGGGTCGTACTCGGCCAATTGATTTTGATACATCACATAGCCTTTACCGTTAGCCGAAAAACCCTGAACATCCCCGGGAGCGAAAGGACACGGAGCAATGGGGGTCCAAGCGTTCATCAAAGGATCATAGGCATAGAATTGACCCGCCAAAGCGGATCCGCCTCCCACATAAATCTTTTGGTTAAGGTTCAAGGACACCGCTCCATGGTTGGCAACGGGATAATCCGACTTTTGCGTCCAACTGTCGGTGGAAGGATTATATTCCCACCAATCCCTGTATGAAATATCTGCTCCGGCACCGTTGACGTGTCCAAGTCCCATGTAGCCCCGGTTGTAAGCACTTCCACCAGTTCCTCGGTGACGGCCTGTCCCTCCAATGCTCGCCTTTTTTTCCCAGATGCCTGTGAACGTTTGGGAATGGGCCAACGAACCCATGGCCAAGAAGAGTACGATAACCGCTTTCATTGCTTCACTATTTTTTGGTGGTAGGTCTTCCCATGCGTCCAATATTCCAATTGAAACCATCCCGAGGGCAAGTAACTCAAATTTACCGTTTGCGTTGACTCCGCTCCCATGGCCACTCTTTTTCCGGTGAGTTCGAAGACAGAAAATCCGTCAATTTTTTCTGAAAATTCAATGTACGAAGTAAACGGATTAGGTTTGACGAGGACCTCAGGTTCGGCGAGTTCACCGGTTCCTACGTAGTTGGCATTCACCTGCAATTGATACAAACCGCTTTCATTACCCCAGCCCTCCAATACCACATAAACAAAACCTAAGTCATTAACATCGAAGGTTAAGGAAGAGGCGGGACTGCAGCTTAATCCGTCGTCGTTATAAGCCAACACTTGCCCTTGCGGATCGAGCACGGACAAATAGGTGTCGAAATTGGAACCGCAAGCCGAAACTGTAATGGATTGCATGGTGGGATTGAGGTTCAGCTTGTAATACACATCTGGGGAGGTGTAAACTAAATTTTGGTTGCCATAGCAGTACGCAAGGTCACCGGAATGGTTGTAGGGCAACGAAGAAATCACCATGGCTTCATTCATCACATCTCCGGGAGTATTACTGCAATCCAATCCATTGACGATTTGAATACCGAAATCCATGACCGAACCCCATTGAAAAGAGGCGCATGGGTTCAAGGGAAGGCTAGCTGCTTCTTGTTGGGTCACGCGCATTCGGGTAAGACCGTTGTGGGCATTCATGGGCACATTCACGTTAAATACGCTGGTGGCGACCGGAGGAATGCCCGACCAAGTCCCAACGACTTCGTTGGGAGAGAAGTTTCCGCTTTGGTCAAAATCAATCCACACGGTACCTGCCCCTGCGAAGTT
Source organism: Bacteroidota bacterium (assembly GCA_046046325.1). GTDB lineage: Bacteria > Bacteroidota > Bacteroidia > Flavobacteriales_D > Crocinitomicaceae > UBA952. The sequence goes on along the minus strand of JBJOJZ010000157.1, from coordinate 6,651 downwards.
TCCACCACATGTTCCGAAGTCCACCTGGAGCGAATACGTAGCGCCAGCACTTAAGGTAGTGGATTCGTTCAAATAGACCTCAACGCCAATCTGGCTTGGACAACCTACGTGATTGATTTGACCGCTTTGTCCAACAAGAACAACGGATTCAACGTTCGAATCAGCGTTGGACGAAGGTCCACCGTTGGTGCAATATTGTGCCCTTAATAAGCATGAAATACCGAACGAAAAGAGAAAAAAAGTCGCATTTTTCAATACACCCTCATTTATGTTAAGCCTAAGTTAACAAATATTATGCTTCGAATAAAAATAAAAGGCAGAAGTAAAAGTCCTTCTGCCTGAAAACTTAAGTCGGTTATTGCCTAAATCGAATTGAATTTTTCTATTGTGCTGTGTACGTGGTAATAATGACATCATTACCATCCAATTGCTTAACCTTAAGCTCAGTATTGGTAAGTTTCAAAATTTCAAGAGTTTGTGACCCTGAAGGATCGGAAAGTATCAACTCTTCTTTGCTACTGCTGAATTCCCAATTTCCATTATCGATTGCTGGAACCCCAAAAATTGTATATTCTGCCTTGGCCGTTCCATCTTCCTTTAGGGTTAACGTAAGCGTGTAATAGGCAGGGTCAGGAGTATTATCAATTCCATTGTTTTCTGATTTTGTAAATTTCCAAGTATTTGTAATTCTGGCCTTTTTGCTGAGTAAGGTAAATTTTGGTCCTTCCTCGTACTTACCGCAGGAGGAAATGCTCACTGCAACGACAGATAGCGCAAAAGAATAAACGATTAAGTTTTTCATAATTTATAGATTTAAGGAATTACGACTTTAATAGGTAAAAGGTTAGATTTTAATTCAATGTTTCATTTACTCCTTAACCCAACGCTGTACTTTTCCAGACCCGGGCAGGGTAAGGAAATAGATCCCTTGCTGAAATTTTCCAACGTCCAAAACACCGCTCGAAGCATCGATGTTCCAAGTGGCAACGGGTTGACCCAGCGCATTGTGCACTTGAACCTCTCCGATGGTTTCACCTTTCACGGCAATGTTCAGCTGTTCCTTGGCAGGGTTGGGATACAATTCAATGGAAGTTCCGTTACTTGGCTGTTCCAAGATACCGGCATTTTGACAAACCAAGTCGTTGACATACTCCCAGATGTCGTCGTTCAATAAAAATGGCACATTTGAATTGCTCGGCTCGTCTCCCATCCTCAACCACACCAGGTTTTGGCTCGGAACGACGTTTAAAAATTGTCCCCCACTTCCGATAGCGGAAATCATGTCAGCGGGTGCGTTGGGGCACATATACCCCGGGAAGACCGTTTGCAAGGTGGGAACCATAAAATTGGCCTTGCCGTTCAACCACCACAAGTAACCGTAGGAGTTGTTCAAATTTTGCGAGGTATTCACCATCTCATTAAAATACGCGGCATCCGTCAAAAGTTGATTACCATTCCAATTGCCCTGATTGAGGATAAGCAAACCAAAACGCGCCATGCTTCGAGCGGTGCTAAAAAAAACGTTGTTGTAGCCCACCGAAATAAAGGAACCGGTCATTCCCGTTGGTGTTTTCAACTTTTGGGTGGTGTAGCTGTTCAACGACTGTCCCGTAGCGTTTGCGATGACTTGATCGAGCAAGGTGTAGGGGCCGTTATGGTATGCCCAGCGCGTTCCGGCATCAGCCAGATAATTTAAACAGGTATCGAGGGTGCAATAATGGTCGGGAACCCCGTCGTCCAATCCGGAGGTCATGGTAAGTTGGTGGCGCACGGTGATTTTCTCCTCTTGCTGCGGCGTAGCATTGGTCCATCCTTGACCCAAGTATTGAGCAGTCGTATCGGTAATGGACAAATGCCCCTCTTGTTGCGCAATTCCCACCATGAATGCCGTAATCGTTTTACCCGCTGAAGCCCATTGCCATGGCGAGGTAGCAGTATGGCCCCCAAAGTATTTTTCCAAAACGATTTTTCCGTCTTTCAGCAAGATAAAGGCCTTGGTGCTATTGTCCTCTAAAAAGGTGTACAGACTGTCAATTTTAGGTTGGCAATACCCGAGCGAGGCCGGTGCAAGGGTATCCCAAGCACTTCCCACCGTTGGGGGAAAGTACAGGTTTTGGGATTTTCCCCCAAAAAAACAACCCAAAAATAAAATCAGGATACATGGTTTCATATTATTGTTTTAAAATTCTCCAGTGTTTGGTTTCCTTTTCCAATTGAACCGTTAGGACGTATACTCCCTTGGGAAAGGGCGCTAATGAGAGCTCCAAATGCGGTTCGGTAACTTTTCCGGAAAGCAAAAGCTGTCCATGCCCGTTCGACACTTGAAAAGTTCCTTGATCATAGCCTTTAACGTTCAGGCGCACAAGGTCCGAGGTCGGATTGGGGTAAAGAAGGGGGACTTCATCCTGGGATGTTCCATGGAATCCCAATCCCTGCTCCACCAAATCACTTAAGAGCTGAGCGGCCACTTGGAACGCTTGGGCCGGCAGTTGGTTGATAAGAACACAAATTACCGCCCCTGAGGCCGGGTCGTACATCATGGAAGAATTATAACCACCCCAAATGGTCCCTCCGTGTTGCCAAATGGTCCTTCCTGCAATGGTTGCTTCTGCAATCCCAACGCCATAACTGCCTGAACCCACAAAAGTGGTCATTTCTTGAAGCGAGTTTTGGTTAAGCACCTGACCGCCCATCAGCGCGCGATACCAATGAACCATTTCACTCGAGGTTGAGTACATTGCTCCTGCAGACCAAGCGGCACTGTTGATGGAAATCCGTGGTGTGGAACTAAAATCCATTCCTCCTTGCCAAGGATGTGCAGGCACCACCGTACTGTTTTCATACACTGCAAGGTAGGTGCTGTCCATGTTCAGCGGATTCAACAGGTTATCGCGCAAAAGTTGGCTAAAACTTTGTCCAGTAACGCTTTCCGCCACCAAACCTGCAAGCAAATAGTTCGTATTGCAATACGACCATCCCCCTCCGGGAGCGGTCAACGGGGGTGGAACCCAACCAATGATTTCTGCAGGTTGAAAAACACGGTATGGGTCCGCGAGCATGGAATCTCCGTACCCCGGAATGTTGACATCGCTCAAACCGCTGGTATGGTTGAGCAATTGTCGAACCGTAATGTTCGGATCCACGTTGTTGAACGGGGGCAAATGTTCATGAAGCGAATCATCCAGGGAAAGAAGGCCGTTTTCTGCCAATTTCAACAAGAGAACTCCAGTGAAGAGTTTGGAATTGCTTGCAATGGCGAAACCCGTCTCGGGGGTGATGGGAACCCCGGGATGTGAAACGCCTGTAACCCCTTTCCAAATTCCTTCATTGGGAACAAAAACGCTCGCCGAAATTCCTTTCAGGTTGTACGCGCTTTGAAAACTATCGATGGTATGCTGTAGATCGGCAGATAAGTTCGGATCAAATGTTTGAGCAAAAATCTTTAATTGACTAAATACAAATAGTAAAACAATTATTTTAATTGGTTTCATTTGAACTTATTTAGCCTAAAATTACAAAAACCACGAATTTAATCGTGGTTTGTGTTTGGTTTGTGAATCTTTGAATTACTGAATAATCCGTCTCGTATCCAAATCAATTTGGTAGGTTTTGTTTCTGCGCTTAGTAGTTGCCTCTGCGATGTTGTCGCAGGTTCCATTACCAAAATCTAGGAATACACCACGAGTTGCACTACCAATATCAACTTTACCAGATAATGGATATTTACACTGACCTGGTTTCAGAACTATCTTTTCAGTTATGGTATGTGGGATTTCTATTCCTCTTCTGCCAATAGCTGTTCCTGAACCGGTCACATGAAATTCATCGTCGCTGATATCACAGGTGGAAATTCCTGAAATCCATTCTCGATATCTTGTGAAATTTCGGCTGCGCGTGAATTCTGAACTACTTGCAGTTATATCCCCCGTTATTTTAACGACCATATTACCTAAGTTGTTGGGGCCGATATTTTCAGCATCTCGAGAGCCTTCTATTTTGACCTCATTGATATAAAAATTATCGAATGTTATGGTTCTCGTATTTCCCGTAACACGCATATCACCCGAAACATTGATGATTATTTTCCCTTTTTTTGTGAGTCCATTTTGTCCAACACATCCCGTTCCATAATCAATCGTAACTATTTTTGGAAACGTATTGGAAGATTCAGTTACTACTGCGCATGGAGCTAAAAGTGCTGCATAATCAAAACCACATGGATTGGAAGCAATTTCCTCTTCAGTTAAAAAATCATTATCATTCATCTCCATTTTTAATACATCCTCCGAATCCGATTGTGTTTCTTCGTTAAACTTATTGCAAGAAGCAAGATTGAACAAACTACTTGCAATGAATACCAAATAAAAGATTTTTTTCATGATATAAAATTTTATTGTTTTGATTGTTAGAGGACTATTTTAAGAAAAAGGTTGGTTAGACTGATTTTTGTTTTTTAAATTCATACCTCACTCCTCCCAAAATACTTGATCCAGCTATCCTTACCGAATACCCATTTGAATTTACGAATGGATTGAGCGGAACATAATAACCCGCTTCAGCAAAGCAACTCCACCTGTCTTTGATTCGTGATTCAATGCCAAAAGCCAATATTCCTTGAAGATTCAATAAGTTGTTTGGGCCATTTAAATCGAGTTCGATATTTCGTGTAATTCCGTTTTCCAAAACATCGATGGAAAGGGCTCGCCAACCAAAAAACTCCATGTTCAATCCTGTCCTGAAATAGGGTGAAAATCTTTCATCTGTAAATCGATAAGTGATTCCTATAGGAATAGAATAGAGTAAAAATGCATGGTTCAATCTGATTTTATAAATTCCAGCTGTACCGTTGGTGATGCTTTGAAGGAGTATTGGGTCGGAGGTTCTTGCCTCTCCGGAAGTAGTCTTCAATCGAATATCATTGGTTGTCGGTTCGATTTGTAAATACTTAAAAAACCAACGCGATTGAAAATTACCTCCCGCTAGTTGAAACCCTGTGTTCAGAGAAAGTCTTTTTTTAATGTGGTAATTTATCGTTGTTTGGAAACCAAACTTCGGTAATGAGACTCGACGATCACCAACAGCATTCGAGTAATTACTCCCGCTATTAAACGTACCAGATGCTGTTCGGATATTTCTTCCAATGAATGGTGCAAATTGCACTGAAAAGTAGGGCTTGAATTCTGGTGAGTCATTCTTCATTAATTCCAAGTTTTGCGGCATTCTAGCGATTGAAAGCAATTCATTTGGAAGCAAGGTTAAACGGAGGGTCGTATCTAAATTTCGGACGTTTTCCGAGAGTTTTTGGGTTGATTCGCCTAATAATGATGATTCTTTTACGCTTTTTATGGGTTTTGTGGAATCTTGATTTTTATTTCCACTGATTTCTAAGCTTAATTTGAATTTACCCATTGAAATAGGATTTTGTTGTTGATTATTGTTTCCTTCATTCCCGCTATTGCTACAATTATTTGATTTATTTTCAATATTGTAGGGCTGGTTTTTTTTTGTAGAGGCTAGTTCACTGTTTTTCGAGTTAATTGAAATAGACCAATTGATTTTATTTTCGTTATTTGGCGTTTGATTAACCGGATTTGATGTCTCAATTTCTCCCTTCAAAATTGCCTTTTGATTCGAATTAAGTTTTATGTATTTGCTGGAATTTTCGGCATTTTTTTGTTGATTTCGAAGGGCATTTTTTGATTGGGACTTATTACTAGGATTCGACGGTTTTTGGAATAAAACCATTACAAATCCTGCAAACAACAAAATAAATGCAGCGGTAAAAAAACCGATTAACCGAACATTATACTTAGGAAAAAGAACCTGCTCAATATCCTTCCAACTTTCATCCTTCGGCAACTGGATGTCTTCTTTGAATTGAGAGGCCAATGCGCCTTTCCAATCCTCTTTTGATTTCAGTGAATCTTCAACCATGTTTCATTTTTTTGCAATTACTATGTCTTTTTCCAATGCTTCTCTCAACGCTCTACGCGCATGAAAAAATTGAGATTTAGAAGTCCCTTCCGATATCGTTAATATTTCTGCAATTTCGGCATGCGTAAAACCGTCTATGGCGTGAGCTATGAAAATTTGTTTTCTTCCGGAGGGCAATAGATTTACAAGATGCATTATTTCATCGCGTCCCATGGACTGAAGTAAGGAAAGATCGACAGGCTCTGTTGCGCAGTCCAAATCCAAAAAACGCATTTTCGATGATTTTCGAAAACTTGCAAGAATGCACCTAACTGCTACTTTCCGCATCCAGCCTTTAAAATTTCCTTCTCCTCTAAAACTGGCTAAATTTTGAAAAATTGTGATAAAACTCTCTTGCAAACTGTCTTGCGCATCAAAGGAATTTTTATGATAGCGCAAACAAACCGCATAAAGCCATCCTTTATTTGCGTCATAAAGTTCTTTACAGGCTTTGGGATTCCTGCGAATACAAGCCTCAATCAATGCCTCCTCGGTCAACGGTTTGTGATTTTCTGCAACATTGATGCAAGGAATGAACAAATGGTTGGCTTTACTCATCAATTAGGCCTAAATGCCATCATTCAACCCTTCCCCAAAGCCGCTCATTCGCCTCCCAGAAACGAAGGTCAGTAGGTTCGATGTAGGAACCTTCACCGGAGTATACGTAGCCATCGACGA
>JBJOJZ010000149.1:0-58683 GCA_046046325.1 Bacteroidota bacterium | reverse complement strand
ATCTGCTAACACACGTTTGGCAAAAGAGCCGAAATTTTGGTAACGAAAAACGAATAATCTTGAAAAGAAAACGATCTTGGATCGCAATTAACAATAATTTAAAAAATCGTCTCCTTCGCCAAGCCGATAACCGTTAACCATAAACATAAACATACTTAATTAAAGGTCTACGAAATGATGAATAGCACTGATTACAACGACGATAACATCCCTTCATTTTTCTTGAATTATGAATATTTTAGTTTAGGGTGGGGAAAAAAGCACCGCGGGTATTTTTTGGATCCCGTCAACGGATTATTCATGGAGTATGAAAATCCTGATGATTGGTATTTTTTCATATCTTCTGAAAAATTCAGCGGGAATTGTTTTTGGGGCTATGAAAAGGATGGAGTTATCCATCGAAAACTTTTATTTAGTAATATACGCAGGGCAAGCCAGAAAACCATTCCACCCACCATGCATCCCATGGATTTGAATAAAATCGAAGCGGATCTGGATGCATCGGGCTTTGACGATTCGGGCGGTGCGTGCGATATGGGTGTAACTTCCTATACTCTTTTAATTTACGATCCGACGAAGGACGTTTATCGAAGGAAGATTCTAAAAACGAAAGGTGATTCATGCTTAACTAGTAAATCATCCTATACCCAAGAATTATTGAGCTATTTTAAGTAATCAAAACCTCAACTTGCGTCATCCTAATTTAGCTCAAGGGCCGTTGGAAAGTAGATCATGAACCCCATTTTTACCCTGATTTTTATTGCGCTTAGCTCCTACTCGTTTTCCCAAAACGGTTACCTAAAAAAGAAAGAACTCTTTCTCGGAGCAGATAGTATCGAAGGAAAACGCATCATCGCGGGTATGTATTTAGTGTCCACGGATAGTTTAACCCTGCAAATGGATCTGACGATTTTGGACAATTGGATGCAAAAAGATTCAATAACTGAATTGCTAACGCTGGATCAATCCAGTATTCGACAACCGCTGTTTATGATTTCCCACCCTTCCGATTCCATACCGGCCTATCGATACGTCAATGAACGTGGATTTGAGCTTTTTCTGGCGAAAGAACACTGCTTTGAAAGCTACCATCAAGACGGCGTTAAGATGAACGTTTCCTGCCCATTTACTTTGGCACAAGTATATTTGCCCGAATACCAGAAATTTTACGTCCATTCTTTACCTTTAATGTATCATAAATGAATCGCCTATGAACCCCTGGACCGAGCGCAACAACACGCTCCACAAAACCTTTGAGTTTTCGACATTCCAAGAGGCCATTCAATGGATGGTAAAAGCAAGCGTTCACATTGAAGCAATGAACCATCATCCGAAATGGACCAACGTGTACAACACCGTAACGGTTGAACTTTGTACCCACGATGAAGGAAACATTATTACTGAAAAAGATAGGCAGTTAGCGTTACGCTTGGACTCGATTTAAGGGCTATCCTAAAGCTCCCCCTTTCCTTTCACCGACAAATTGTCACCCTTTGGGATAAGGCATGAGAATTGACAATCCCAACCCGTGAAAAAAAACGGATTCGATACCGTCCTCTGGCCTTCGGCGCTTCCCGGCTTAGCCATTATCCTTTTTTTGTGGTTGATTCAATGGGCGCAGGAACTCTTTACTTTCCCGTTTTACAAGCTCGGAGTGCTCCCTCAGCAAATGGAAGGCCTGAAAGGGGTTTTGTTCATGCCTTTCATCCACGACAAAAACGACCTGAATCACCTGTTGAACAATTCCATTGCCTTTTTAGTGCTTTCCACCCTGCTCATCTATGCTTACCGCAAACTAGCAGTACCTGTTTTGCTTGCGGGCTGGCTTTTCGGCGGCTTTTTTGTTTGGCTTTTTGCAGAAAACCACAGCGCTTATCACATCGGTTTGAGCGGATTAATCTATTCTTTGGTTTCGTTCCTTTTTTTCTCAGGAGTTTTTCGACGGTATTTTCCCCTCCAAGCGCTTTCGCTCTTGGTAGTATTTCTCTACGGAAGCACGCTTTGGGGAATTTTCCCCATTGAACCTAAAATTTCGTGGGAGGGGCACCTTTCCGGTTTTCTCAGTGGTATCGCTTTAGCCTTTGCATTTAGGAACCGTCCGCCTCAAAGGCCCAAATACCAGTACGAAATTGAACAGGAAATGGGCATCGAACCCCCGGATTTGGAAGGGGAATGGCTGAAAAAAATGCAGGCGATGGAAGAAAATCAAAACCCTCTCATTATCAATTACCATTTTCTGCCAACGAACTCGGTTGCTGAAGCTAATCCTCTGGTCGAAAATAACCCTTCCACAGAGCCGTCCCAGGACCAAGGTGGCTCAAATCCGATCCCAGAAACTCCACCGCCACTAACGCCGCAGTCGGAAGAATAATCTCCTGTTCGGTTAACCAACTCACGATTTCAGATATCCCTTCGTTGTGGCCTATAAACAAGGTATCATGCTTTCCATATTTTTCAAGGATTGGTTTCCATTCCGATAGGTCGGCCAAGTACAAACTTTCTAAAAATACCGTGTCTGTAGCAAGACCACTCGTGGAAAATTCGCAGGTTTGACGGGTGCGTAAAGCCGTGGAGCAGACCACGGAAACAATGCTCACGTTTTTCAAATATTCGCTCAAGGAGGCACATTGGCGTAACCCGCGAGGCGCAAGTTCCCGGTCAAAGTCCTTTCCACTCGCCGAAACCTTTTCCGTTTTCGCATGCCTTAAGAAATACCACCTCATAACCCTTGATTTTTCACCAAGCGTTTTCCTAATTCCGCTAAATAAGGCATTGAAAGATGCTCTTCTAAGAGCTGTAAATGCTGGATTCGATGCGCATCGGTACCTACAAAATCAAAGAGGCAATCGTCCACCATGCGCTCCGCTTGTTTGCGAATATCCGGACCGTAGTGTCCCGTAAGGGAAAGCAAGTTCATTTGCGTATTCACTCCAATTTTACGGTATTTTTCAGCCACTTCTGGCTTGCCATGAAAGTACAAATACCGTTCAAAGTGGGCCAATATGGGAATGTATCCACGGTCTAATACTCGTTTAAAGGTATCTTCTTCAAACACGGGTGGCGTGGTAAAACTGAACTCCATCAACACGTACCTCTGTTTGCCAAAGCAAAGCAGTTCACGTTCTTTAAGCCGCTCCGCAAAGGTGTCATCCAGGTAATATTCTGCTGCCAGCTCCACTTCGATACCAATGCCAGCGCGAACCTTTTCTTCCTGTAATTGATCGAAAACCCGACGAAGCTTTTCCTCTGAATTCGGATAAATGTCCATTTTTATATGAGGCGTGGTGATGCACTTTTTATAGCCTAATGCTTGCATTTTTTGCAATAGCTGAAGGCTATCATCCATGGTTTGGGCACCGTCATCCACTCCCGGAATAAAATGGCTGTGCATGTCGCAGCCAATCGCACTGAGGCTCAAGGGATCTTTGGAAGATTGCTCCTTACGCTTGCCCAATAAGCCCGAAAACCACGACATTATTGATAGAATTTCTGATAATAGGCCTGATAAGCTCCTGAGGTAACGTGCTCAATCCATTCAGGATGGCTTAAGTACCAATCCACGGTTTTTTCCAAACCTTCTTCAAAGCGCAGCGAAGGACTCCATCCCAATTCTTGGGTTAATTTTGACGCATCGATGGCATAGCGCTGGTCATGGCCTGCACGGTCTTTCACAAAACGGATTAATTGCCGCGACGCGCCCTCGGACCTGCCCAATTTACGGTCCATCAAATCGCACAAATAATGCACTAAGTCGAGGTTCGTCCATTCGTTCAATCCTCCTACGTTGTAGGACTCGCCTAATTTTCCTCGGTGGAAAATAACATCAATGGCCGAAGCGTGGTCTTCGACCCACAACCAATCCCGTATGTTGCTCCCATTCCCGTAAACCGGCAAGGACTGTTCTTTCAGGATGTTGTTGATCATCAGGGGGATCAATTTTTCCGGAAAATGATGGCTGCCGTAGTTGTTGGAACAATTGGAGATTTTCACCGGTAAGCCGTAGGTATGAAAATAGGCGTTCACAAAATGGTCGGAACTTGCCTTGGAGGCAGAATAAGGACTTCTCGGATCGTAGGGCGTGGCTTCGGTAAAAAATCCGGAATCGCCTAAGCTCCCATACACCTCATCGGTTGAAACGTGGTGAAAAACATGGTTTTCAAACGAATCCGACCAAGCTGACCGTGCGGCCTCCAATAAGTTGACTGTTCCAACTACATTGGTTAAGACGAATTCCAAAGGACCGTCGATGGAGCGGTCCACGTGCGACTCCGCGGCTAAATGAATCACATCCGTAATGGCATGGCGTTGAAAAACGCTTTTAACAGCATCCAAAGATTGAATGTCGGTTTTTTCAAAGCGGTAATTGGGCTTCCCCAAAACGTCGTCGAGGTTTTCCAGATTACCGGCATAGGTGAGTTTATCCAAATTTACGATAAGGTACTTCGGATAGAAGTTAACCAGCCTGCGAACCACGTGAGACCCAATGAATCCCGCTCCTCCCGTAACCAAAATGCGTTTATCAAATTCCATCACAAACTCCAATATTCTAAACGGTTAATTTTTCCTTTGTAAAGGCCTTTTACATCGATAAAGACGCCTTGTTCTGTCGCCATGAGCGAGGAAAAGTAGGCCTCGTCCAATGCCGCATATTCTCGGTGGTTTACGGCAACAATGATGGCATCGTACTTGTCTTCCGGAGCGCTAACCAAGGATACGCCATATTCGTGGTGCATTTCTTCGGAGGATGCGTGCGGATCGACAAGGTCCACGGACATTTGATAGGACTTAAGTTCATTGACAATGTCGATGACCTTGGAATTACGAATATCGGTGACATCTTCTTTGAAAGTCACCCCCATGATTAAAGCCCGGGATTGTTGGATTACCTTTCCTTGGGCAATCACTTTTTTTACCGTTTGTTTCGCGATGTAGAAGCCCATGGAATCGTTGACATACCGACCACTCGTAATCACTTTGGAATGATACCCTGCCTGTTGTGCCCGGTGGGTTAAATAGTAAGGATCCACTCCGATGCAATGTCCTCCCACCAAACCTGGGGTGAACTTGAGAAAATTCCATTTGGTACCCGCGGCTTCTAAAACGTCATATGTGTTGATGTTCAACTTATTGAAAATGATGGAAAGCTCGTTGATTAATGCGATGTTCACGTCGCGCTGCGTGTTTTCAATGATCTTGGCGGCTTCCGCCACCTTAATCGTTGGAGCTCGGTGTACCCCTGCATCCACGACCAATTCGTAAACCGAGGCTACCGTTTCCAAAGCCTCTGGTGTGGAGCCCGAAACAACTTTTACAACGTTTTCCAACGTATGAACCTTGTCCCCGGGATTGATGCGTTCCGGAGAATAACCCACGAAAAAATCGGTGTTAAAGATTAATCCAGACAATTCCTCCAGCACCGGAATGCAATCCTCTTCGGTGCATCCAGGATAAACGGTGGATTCAAAAACCACATAATTTCCTTTGGTCAAGCTTCCTGCCACGCTTCGCGTTGCGGATAGCAAGGGTTTTAGGTCGGGTAAATTGGAATCATCGATCGGAGTTGGCACCGCAACGATATAAAAACTCACCTCTTTTAAATCTTCTGCATCGCATGAAAAACGAATGTTGCACCCCTCAAAGGCCTCTGAGGTCAGTTCGTTGCTCGGATCGATTCCTTGCCGCATGAGTGCGACACGTTCTTGGTTGATGTCAAATCCAAGTACTTTTATCTTCCTAGCAAAGGCTAGAGCAATGGGTAAACCAACATACCCTAAGCCGATAACGGCCAGGGTTTCTTCTCCTTTCAATAATCTGTCAAAAAAATGCTTGTCCATGCTTAATTCTCGTAAATGAGTTGTTCGTCTCGTACTTTGTAAATGCGTTCAATAATATCAACAACCTTCAAGCCTTCCAAGGCATTGGTGGTGGCGGTAGTGCGGCCTTTTAGGGTGTCGATAACGTTTTTAATAACGAAATTGTGGTTAGCGGCAGAGCCTTTGTAAGGACCGTAATCGTTGGCAGGATTCGAGGCTTTCAACTCGGGCATTTCATAATCCTTAATATTGCAGACTTCCACCTCGTTCATGTACTGCCCCCCGATTTTGATGCTGCCATTGCTTCCGATGACGGTAATAGAACTTTCCAAATTTTGTAGGGCAACGGATGTAGAATAATTGATCGTTCCTAAGCCACCGTTCAAAAATTCAAAACTCACAAAACCCGAATCTTCAAAGGCGGTCGTGTCCCGATGGTTAAAATCCGCAAATTTTCCTTGGATACGGTCAATGTCCCCAAAAAGCCAGTACATAATATCGATGAAATGGGAAAACTGCGTGAACAACGTTCCTCCGTCCAAGTCTGGGGTTCCCTTCCACCCTCCTTGTTTGTAATACCGTTCATCGCGGTTCCAATAACAATTCACTTGAACCATGAAGATGTCTCCCAAGAGACCCTTACTCACGATTTCTTTGATCCATTCCGAAGGAGGAGAATAACGGTTCTGCATGACGCAAAAAACTTGTCGGTTCATTTGCAGGGCCGTGTAAATGACCTTTTCGCAGCTTTCCTTGGTGAGGCCCATAGGTTTTTCAACCACCACATGCTTGCCGGATTTAAGCGCTTGAATCGCCTGTTCGGCATGTAAACCATTGGGAGTGCAAATGGAAACAACATCGTATTCCAATTCTGAACTCAATAAATCCTCGATGGACTTAAAATGGGGAACGTGATATTCCAAGGTTTGGCAATCCTCAGGGGATCGAACATCGCAAAAAGCGGTTAACTGTGCTTCGGGTTCACGGGCAATCATTTCTGCGTGCCTTTTGCCAATATGTCCAGCACCTACTACTGCGAATTTTATAAGTTCATTCATTCCGATATTCGTATTACTTGGTGATCAATTATCGTATATTGTTGACCTGATTCCATGCATGTCGCACGTTGTTCAGTGTCGAAGTTTAAGCGGTGGCCGTATTCACTTACCCAACCCAATTGTCGAGCGGGATTTCCCACTACCAAGGCGTAGTCGGGCACATCTTTCGTAATCACGGCTCCGGCTCCGATCAACGCAAATCGACCAATGGAATTCCCACAAATTACCGTGGCATTCGCTCCAATACTCGCGCCTTCCTTCACCAAGGTGGTAGCATATTGATCTTTTCGAACAACATGGCTTCTTGGATTAATGACGTTGGTAAAGACCATAGAAGGTCCCAAAAAAACGTGGTCCTCGCAAATAACTCCGGTATAAATCGAAACGTTGTTTTGCACTTTGACATTTCTCCCTAGAACAACCCCTGGAGAAACGACCACATTCTGACCAAGATTGCAATCTTCACCGAGAACACTGCCCGACATCACATGGGAAAAATGCCAAATTTTGGTTCCTTTACCGATGGAACATCCTTCATCAATTACAGCTGTTTCGTGCGCAAAATACTCCTTCATTTCACAATGTATTGGTCAAAATTCTTATGCTCCATGTGGTACAATTCATCCGCGGAAAGGCTTTTAAAATAGGCATAGGTACGTTGCAGACCTTCTTGCCGTTGTACTTTTGGCATCCAATCTAAGAGTTCTTTCGCCAGGGAAATATCTGGACGGCGCTGCTTAGGATCGTCGGCAGGTAGCGGTTTAAAAACGATTTTCTGCGAGGTTTGGGTGAGGGCAACAATTTCTTTTGCGAAATCCAACATGGAAATTTCGTCGGGATTCCCAAGATTAACTGGGTGTGCGTAGTCGCTCATTAACAAACGATAAATCCCTTCAATAAGGTCGTCTACATAACAAAAAGAGCGGGTTTGTGAACCGTCTCCGAAAACCGTTAAATCCTCCCCTCTTAAAGCCTGACCAATGAATGCGGGCAAAGCCCTGCCATCGTTCAGACGCATCCGAGGTCCGTAGGTATTAAATATCCGAACGATCCGCGTTTCAAGTCCGTGATAGGTGTGGTAGGCCATGGTCATGGCTTCCTGGAAACGTTTAGCCTCGTCGTAAACTCCTCTGGGGCCAACCGGATTCACATTACCCCAATACGTTTCTTTTTGAGGGTGAACCTCGGGGTCGCCGTAGACTTCGGAAGTAGAGGCAATTAGAATTCTTGCTCCTTTTTCTTTGGCCAAACCAAGGCAATGATGTACCCCTAAAGAACCCACCTTTAGGGTTTGAATTGGGATTTTTAAATAATCAATGGGACTTGCCGGGGAGGCAAAATGAAGGATGTAGTCCAATTCTCCGGGTATATGTATAAATTTGGATACGTCTTGACGGTAAAACTCAAAATGTTCCAAGGGCATGAGGTGTTCGATATTGGACATTCGACCGGTGATCAAATTGTCCATAGCAATGACATGAAATCCTTCAAGAATGAAACGATCACACAAGTGCGAACCTAAAAATCCCGCGGCGCCGGTAATGAGTACTTTTTTTCGTTGCGTCATCTTCCTATGCTAAAGTAATCAAATCCAAGGGTTTTCATTTCTTCGGGTTCAAAGATGTTCCTACCATCAAACACTGCGGTTGTTTTCATCAAAGAGCGCATTTTGTCAAAATCGGGGCTGCGAAATACGGACCACTCGGTGCAAATCACCAAAGCATCCGCCCCTTCGAGTGTTTCATAAGGATTCTTACAATATTCCAAGGAATTCCCCATTTCCAACGCCACATTTTCCATGGCCTCAGGATCATAAGCCTTTACGTTAACGCCCAACGGCAAAAGTTCTTTCAGCAGAAACAGGGCGGGTGCCTCGCGTATGTCGTCGGTATCTGGTTTAAAGCTTAATCCCCAAAAAGCAAGCGATTTTCCCGCTAATTCGTTCTTAAAATATGCCTTAATTTTTGGTAAAAGCGCAAGGCGTTGTTCCTGATTCACCTGCATCACTGCTTCTAAAATCTGAAAATTATAGCCTTCAGTCTGCCCGCTGTAATGCAAGGCTTGCACGTCTTTTGGAAAGCAGGATCCTCCATATCCAATTCCTGGAAATAGAAAGCGCTTTCCGATGCGGTCGTCGGAGCCTATGCCCAAACGAACGGCATCCACGTTGGCACCTACCCGTTCGCAAAAATTCGCGATTTCGTTCATGAACGTGATTTTGGTAGCCAAGAAGGCATTGGCAGCATATTTCGTTAGTTCGGCGGACTTTTCATCCATAATCAGAATTGGATTGCCTTGACGCACAAACGGTTTGTACAGGTTTTCCATCACCTTAATGGCTCTATCGTCACTAGAACCAATCACAATGCGGTCGGGTTTCATGAAATCGCTCACGGCAAAACCTTCCCGAAGAAACTCCGGGTTTGATACCACGCTGAAAGGCTGGGTCGCTGTTTTTTCAATGCAATGTCGAACCTTCTCTGCGGTACCTACCGGAACCGTACTTTTATCGACAATTACGGTGTAGGATTGAAGCAACGGACCTAAATCGTTGGCGACTGCCAAAATATACTTTAAATCCGCTTGTCCATCGGCGCCAGGAGGAGTTGGCAAGGCTAAAAAAATCACTTCAGCCCCTTCGATCCCTTCTTGAAGATTTGAGGTGAAAGACAGGCGTTCTTCTTGCAGGTTACGTTCGAGCAAATTGGCCAAATTGGGCTCATAAATTGGGGTAATACCTTGACGCAAAAGAGCCACCTTTTTTTCGTCGATATCTACACAACTAACAGTATTCCCTGTTTCAGCAAGGCAGGTACCTGTTACCAAGCCAACGTAACCGGTTCCAATGATTGCGACTTTCATGGATTAAAAGAAGGATTGAACGGTGGAACAAATGAATTCCAATTGATCGGGCTGCATCTCGGTGTGCATGGGCAAGCTGATAACCCGTTCCGTGAGAAAATCCGTTATAGGAAGATTTAAGGAACCTAAATTGAACGAAGCAAACATTTGCTGACGGTGTGCAGGAACCGGATAATAAATCATGCTGGGTATTTCCTTCTCTTCCAAAAATGCGTGCAACGCGTCGCGCGATTGAGGAGGAACTTGAAGGGTATATTGGTGAAAAACGTGATTCGAGTAGGTTGCTCTTGCAGGAATACTTACCCCATGCAGTCCACCAAAAGCCTCATCGTAGGCATTTGCTAAATTCTGGCGCGATTCAATGTACCGATCTAATTGCCGCAATTTGACCCTCAAAACAGCTGCTTGCAGGGAGTCTAAACGTGAATTACATCCTACCTCGTCATGGTAATAACGCTTGCTCTGGCCATGGTTGGCAATTCTTCGCAAGGTTTGAGCAAGATCGTCATCGTTGGTCATCATCGCCCCTCCGTCGCCAAAGCAACCCAAATTCTTACTCGGAAAAAAAGAAGTACAACCAATGTGCCCGATGGTTCCCGTTTTTTGAACTTTCCCTGAAGAGAAATGATAATCGCATCCAATGGCTTGGGCATTGTCTTCAATCACCTTGAGTCCGTACCTTTCCGCAAGGGCCATTATCGCTTCCATATTCGCTGCTTGACCGTACAAATGCACGGGAACAATGGCTTTCGTCTTGGGGGTAATGGCAGATTCAATGGCTGCTGGATCAATGCAAAAAGTGGAAGGATCTACCTCAACAAAAACGGGAATTAGACCCAGCAAAGCAATCACTTCCGTAGTTGCAATGTAAGTAAAGGAGGGGGTAATGACTTCGTCTCCGGGTTTTAGCCCTAGACCCATCATGGCCATTTGTAAGGCGTCTGTACCGTTCGCACATGGAATGACGTGTTTCACCTCCAGGTACTCTTCTAATTCATATTGAAAAGCTTGAACTTCTGGTCCATTGATGAATTGTGCTTTGGTAACCACTTCTTGGAGTGCGGCATCAATCGACGGTTTAATTTTTTCGTACTGGGACACAAGGTCCACCATTTGGATTTTCTTCATGCCGTAAAATATGAACAAATTTAAGGATTTTAAACGAGCCAATGAAAGGAAAAAGCCCATGAGAACTGATGTTGGGTAAAAATTCCGTAATTTTAACCGTGCGTTTATTCGTTTTTTTCATCGGCTGGAGTTTTACTCAAATTCATGCTCAACCCTTTTCTATGGACACTGCCGTAGAATCCAAAGTATTGGCTGCTGTGCATTATGGTACCGGATGGACTGGAGGGGATTTAGTGAACCGTTATGGCTACATTAACCTAGTTGGTTTCAGTGCTGGCTACAAACTATCCAACAACTGGTTTTTTCAAACCGATGCCTCGTTTTTATTCGGTTCTCAAATAAAGATTCCTGGCTTACTAGACGGCATAACCGACAGTTATGGCAACATTACGGATGTTAATGGCGATCCAGCAGCCGTGAACATTGTGTGCAGAGGCGTTACTGCGAATGTTCAAATAGGCAAAATAGTACCCTTGTCGAGATTTCAACGGAACTCTGGTTTGATGATGCATGCAGGAGCAGGATATTTAAACCATCGCATTAAAATTGAAACACAAACGCAAGTGGTTCCCATGATCGAATTAGACTACAAAAAAGGGTATGACCGCTTGACAACTGGGGTGGGATTGATGCAATTTGTAGGTTATGCACACCTGTCAAGAAACAGTTTTTACAATTTTTACGGCGGTATTTATTGTATTCAAGGTATAACCAAAGAACGGAGAACCGTTTATTTTGATCAACCTGATCTTCCGGTTTCGAATAAAACACGGTTGGACATCCTCGTTGGGCTCAAACTGGGGTGGTTCATACCATTTTATTCCACCCAAAAAGACTCCTATTACGAATATTGATGCGTTTTTTATACGACTTAGCTATCCGCCTTTTTGGTATTGCCATTTTCGTTGGGGGAATATTTAATCCAAAGATTCGTAAGAGAAAGAACTTGCAGCGTTTTTGGCAATCCTACCTTCCAGATAGGCCGGTAGATCTCTGGATGCATTGCGCCTCGCTCGGAGAATTTGACCAAGGGTTACCCCTACTTTGGGAATACCGCAAACATTTTCCAAAGGCACGTATCTTGGTTAGCTTTTTTTCCCCATCCGGATTTGAACACTATACCAAGCGCAACCACTGCGTGGATTTTGCTTGCGTTCTGCCCTTGGATACACGAAAGAACGCAGAAATATTCCTTGAGGTAACACAACCGAAAACGGTCGTTTTTGTCAAATATGAATTTTGGCTCAACATCCTTTTTGCCATTCAAAAAAGGAACATCTCGCTTTATGCTGTCGGAGTTTTATTTCGCAAAAACCAATGGATATTTAAACCATTAGGGGGCCTTTTCCGAAAAGCACTTTCAGGCTTTACCCATTTCTTTGTCCAAAATGAAGCCTCGAAAAATTTACTTCAAGAAATTGGAATTCTTCAAGTGAGCGCCGTAGGTGACCCTCGTTTTGACAACGTCATGCTTCAAAAAAACGCTCCTAAAGAAGTCGTTAAATCGGATGAAAACCTTAAAATATTAAATGATATTTGCGAAAATAAAAAGGTGTTAGTGGTAGGTAGTAGCTGGCAACAGGAAGAAGAATTTTTGCATGCGGTGCTAGATCAATTGCCATTCGAAATCATACTCCTTGCTCCTCACGATATCGGAGCTGCCCATTTATTCGATATTGAAACCTTATTTGGAGAAGAAAGTCACCGCCTGAGTCAAATGGCATTTTACCGTAACGAGCGAATCATTTTAATAGATAGCATTGGCTTATTAACCTCCCTTTACCGATTGGGAAATTTAGCATTAATCGGAGGAGGATTCACAGGTAAACTACATAACATTCTTGAACCAGCGGTTTACGGACTACCCATAATATTCGGTCCAAAATATGATCGATTTCCTGAAGCCAGCTTATTCATTGAACAAGGGATTGCTGCGAGTTTTTCGAACGAAGCTGAGTTAATAGCGGCGGTGAACCGAATGATACAAGACCTAGAAGAACGGCAAAAGACTGCTTTGAATTTGATGCAACTACAATGTGGGGCAACACATCGAATAATGGCCTACCTGCTTAGTACGCCCGTTCATCGCGCTGCTCCATCCAATTGATAAATGCTTTGTTGACCACCTTATTGCCGCCCGGAGTAGGATAATCACCAGAAAAATACCAATCTCCTAAATGTGCAGGACAAGCCTTGTGAACGTTTTCAATTTTTTGAAAGACAATCTTGAGGTTGGCAATTAAGTCGGATGGCTTGAGTAGTTCAGCAATTCGTTCGGAAATTTCCTCATCGCTAAAAGGAGCATAGATGTATTTAACTGCATTTGTTACTTCTTCTTTCGGTAAGCTTAATTGTTGTTTACAGGAATGATAAACTTCCTCAATAACGTTCTCCAACCCCCTTTCTTTGAGCAAAGAGATAGCAGCGTTAAACGCCACAAAATCTCCCAGTTTTGCCATATCAATGCCATAGCAATCGGGATAACGAATTTGAGGGGCAGAGGAAACTACAACTATGCACTTCGGGCCCAAACGATCGAGCATACGAAGAATGCTTTTTTTGAGGGTAGTACCACGAACGATGCTGTCATCAATGACCACTAAATTATCTTGGCCTGGCTGTATTGCACCATAGGTAATATCGTAAACATGGGCCACTAAATCATCACGTTCGGAATCTTGAGTTATAAAGGTTCGCAATTTTGCGTCCTTGATGGCAATTTTCTCGATACGCGTCCTCTCCTCGAGAATTTGGGATATGCTTTCTTTGTTTGTTGTATGACCAAGTGCTAAAATTCGTTCTGCTTTATCCAAATTATGAAGTCCTTCAATGGCTTTAATCATCCCGTAAAAAGATACTTCAGCTGTGTTGGGAATGTAGGAAAAAACGCTTCGGTCAATTTCACCTCCTATGGCTTGAATGATTTGGGGAGCAACAAGTTGACCCAACATTTTTCGTTCTTTATAAATGTCACTATCCGAGCCTCTAGAAAAATAAATTCGTTCAAAAACGCATTTTTTAAGGGTATTCTGCGGTAAAATTGCTTTTTCCTCAACCTCTCCGTTCGACTGAACAATGAGTGCACTTCCAGGCGTTAATTCATGTACGTCTTCGATTTTTACATTAAATGCTGTTTGAATAACCGGTCTTTCGGATGCGACAACGATTACCTCATCGTTTTCAAAGTAAAATGCCGGACGTATACCGGAAGGATCGCGCAAAACAAACGCTGCACCATGGCCCAATAAACCCGCCATAACATACCCCCCGTCCCACTTTTTAGCGGAACGCTCCAAAACCCTACCAATGTCCATTTTTTCGCGTATATGCTGAGATATTTGCGATTTATCATAGCCTAATTGCTTGTACTGAGCGTAAATCCGTTCGTTTTCCTCGTCTAAAAAATGACCAATACGTTCCAATACCGTAACCGTATCCGACATTTCTTTTGGGTGCTGTCCGAGCGCCACCAGAGCATCAAAAAGTTCGTCAACGTTGGTTAAATTGAAATTACCTGCTAACACCAAATTCTTGGTCATCCAGTTGTTTTGCCGCAAAAATGGATGGCAATTTTCAATGGCGTTTTGACCGAAAGTTCCATATCGCAAATGTCCGAGGAAAACTTCTCCTGTGAATCCTGCATTTCGCTTTAAAAACTCAACATCCTTTAATTTATCTGGACTCTTGCGCTCAATCGATTGAAAACGCTCATAAACTTGTTCAAAAAGATCTTGAATGGGGTTAGGTTTGATAGACCTTGCTCTACTTATGTACCTTTCACCCGGTGCAACGTTTAATTTTATATTCGCCAAACCTGCGCCGTCTTGACCTCGGTTGTGCTGTTTTTCCATGAGTAGCTGCATTTTATGCAAGCCATAAAATGAGGTCCCGTACTTTTCAAGGTAAAAGCTAAGGTCTTTTTTTAAGCGAAGAAAAGCTATTCCGCATTCGTGTTTAATGTCATCGCTCATGGCAATGCGAATTTAGCTAAAGGTCCACCATTGTAAGCTTTATTGTTAATTAAAAGCCGAAATCGTTCATAACTTAATGACCGCCAGGTTGGCAGCATTTGGGTAAAAGCAATACCGCTTTGGGGTCCGCCTTCAATTCATCGGCATCGTACCCTACTTTTGACAGTGCTTGACGTAAGGCGATGGCGTTATTTTTTTTAGCGTTGAAGATTACCGTTGCGATTTTTGTTTCCAAATCCAATTCGGTATACTTGACCCCTTGTTGGTAATTTAAGGTGGATTCAATCCGTTGCTTGCAATCCTGGCAAAGCGCAGAAGTTTTAATGTATAACGTATCCAACGATTTTTTTTGGCTTAAAGCCATGCTAGATAAGCTTAAAAATAAAAGACTAATGATTGTTTTCATGATTTTTTTTGTTTTAAAATAAACGTTAATCCCCCGTAAATGTTAACACCGGTAATTGGACCCCAAACCATCGTTGCATCAAAATTAGGGTCTTGGGGATTGCTCGCGAAGAGTATTGGATTTGGTTGTTTTATGTTCAGTAGATTCTCCACACCTAAATATACTTTTATTTGTTTGAATTGGTGGGAAATTTGACCAAAAACATAAGGATACCAAGGCGAATGGTGATCCGAGGCTCCATCTGAAGAATACCCTTTGGGCATGCGCATAGGCCCCACGAAATTAGAAGTTAAATCTACCTGCCAACGCTTATTCTTCGACATCCAAGACATGGTAGTTAAAATACGATGCGTTGGCACCATGGTCTGCTGCTGACGCACTGCGTTGAACAAAGCACTTACCCTTAAATATTTATATGCCGCTCGTAGGCTCCATTGTTTTGAAAGTGCCACATCCAATTCGGTTTGAACCGCTAAGGAAGACGATTGATTTTCCAAATAATTAAAAACCAAAAATTCCTGCGAAACATCACGATCTACGACCAATTGGCGTTCGAACCATGTGTAGTAAATGTCAGAAGTGAGGGTTACGTTTCGACGGAAACATTGAAATTTGGTCGATAAAGAACCACCAACATTCCATGATATCTCAGGCAATAATTCAGCGGGTAAAACCCAATATTTATTGCTCGCCATAAGGGCATTATTCTCGATAAGGTAATTGGGTGAACGCCAACCCCGACCCGCCGTAAACCGCAAATCCGTCTTGGGGGTTAAGGCATACTTCAAGTGCATTCTAGGGACAAATACGCCTCCAAACAACGTATTATAATCCCAACGAAAACCCGTTTGCCAGGATAATCGGTTCAATTTAAGGGCATATTCCGAGAAAAAACCTGAGGTTATTTCGATGCGATCGAGCATGTGGTAATCGGCCCTTTGCTCTAACGAAAGGACATTAGCAGATGCTCCTGACTTCCATTGATGTTTGCCGTCTTTGCTTGATCGATCATAATTGATGGAAATAAAATAGCGTTTTTCATTGCCAAAAATCTGCCGTTGGCCTCCCAAGGCGTTTCCTCCAAAATATCCCTGGACATCATGGAATTTGAGTTGCTGTATTATTCCCAAGGATTCGCCTTCTCGCTTACCAAAGAAACCTGTTTTAGCAGTGAGCTCCAAGTGCCTATTGGCCAACTCCATGTGGAAAGGAAAAAGAAGCGGAGAGAAAGGAGATTGCCCCGCAAAACGGTGGTCGGAATAGCCGAACAAGGCTAATTGTGCTTCCATTCTCTTTCCGTTGTATTGCCAACGGTTCATGGCGGAAAAGTTCTGATAAAGGGGTAAATCCAAAAAACCGTCGTGGTTTTCGTCAATGTTGGTTTTATTCAAGGAACCGTTGAGCAAAACGGAAGTACCCCATTGGTCGTTGAATTTATGGCTAACAATTGCATTGGCTTCTGTTCGGCCAAACCGGTTTCCATATACATTTAACAAGAGACGATCCGACTCGAATGGGCTTTTCAAGCTAAGATTGATTAAACCTGCCATCGACTCATGGCCGTTAACCACCGACCCAGTTCCTTTTGAAATTTGAATACCGTCAAGCCAAATTCCGGAAAACGACTGCATTCCAAAAGGAGCCTCTAAACCTCTTAAAAACGGAACATTTTCCAATTGAAATTGAGTATAAACACCGTCAAGCCCTAACAATTGAATTTTACGAGCTCCCGAAACCGCATCTGCTATATTGACGTCCACTGAAGCATTCGTTTCAAAGGACTCCGATAAATTACAACAGGCCGCTCTCCGCAACTCATGGGAGGTAATTCGTTCTAATTGGACAATACTCAATTTAACCATTCCATTTTGCGCCTTGCGCTGAACAATGACTTCCGGCTTTAACTTGTCACTGAACAAGATTAACGAAAACGCAGAAAAGCGATCTTGACGGTTAATTATTACGGTATCGGGTAAATATCCCGAGATTACCGCCACCAAAGTATCCGGGGTATATTTCCCAGGATACATCTCAAACTTACCGTTGGCGTCGGAAAATACTGCCCGTTGGGCACGAAGTAATTTTACCTTCACCCCATTTAATGGTATGGTGTCCGTTAACCGAACACCTCTAATATACCCTTTAATTTGACTAAAACCATTAGAGCAAAAGCCCAAACTCACTAAGAGTATCAATATATAATTCATGATTTTCAATATTTAAAAAATTCAACAAAACACAACCTGTTGAAAATTCTAAATCCTGAAAACTTGAAGTAAATTAAGCAATGTTCTACCGTACGCTAACTTGGGGGGTGGGTATACTCGTTCAATGGTCGGATAATACGAAGTTATAGCAACTCGAAAACCCTCAAGGATTTGTGGGGGAGAGGGAATAACCGACGAAAAATAAACAATACTATGGCATTGTTGATGGATTTCTTGATCTATTTTTAAGGCAATGATTTCGGAATCAATGGAACAACAATCGCTGTTCTCCTTCTTACAACATGGAGGAACGCCATGTTCTTGGCAATGGGATTCATTGAAAATGAACCACCGTGTGCTGGAAGTCTTTTCAGTGTTGCATCGATGATGAAAAACAGGGATTCCAACCGTTACCAAGAAGATAACGACTGCCATTATCGAAGCAAACAACCTAGCTTTCATCGCTCAAATTTAAGTAGAAATCGCTTTTCTTTCACGATTTACCCAACCATTCAACAAAAGCACCACAACAATCAAGGACGCTCCTAAGTAAAATTCCAAGCTCAAGAGTTCATGTTCCTTTAATAAAATAGCTGCTAAAAGCATCGTATAGATCGGTTCAAGGTTGATGGTCAGGGATACCGTATAGGCCCCTAATTTTTGGACTAAATAGATGGCCGCCATAAAAGCGAAGGAAGTACAAACCAAGCCTAAAAAAAGCAGCCAATAAATGGCATTCGCATCGATGCTTAAATCCGACCAAGTTACCCCTTGAAAAATGAGCATGGTGCTAATTCCCAAGAAACCTGTTATAAGTTCCACCAGCGATAAAACGGGAGGCCTAACCGTTTGAGATAATTTTGCATTAGAAACGGAAAATAGTGCGGCTAAAAGAGCACTGAATAACCCAATAACTAATGCCGTTAACACATCCCCTTTGAAATCTCGGGCAATGAATGCCACCCCAATGACCACGACTAAACTGAAGGCAAGTTTTGTTCGGTTAAACGGAAGTTTTAGCAGCAGCGGCTCTAACCAAACTACATGAAAAGTCGTTGTAGCAAGGCACAATATTCCGAGGGATGCTGTGGATAAATGAATGGAATAATAAAACGTAATCCAATGCAGCGCGACAACGATTCCTGTAATCAAAACATAAAACCTTTGTGCTTTTGGTATAAACCAAGATTCTTTCTTCCAAAAAATATAGATCGTAAGTCCTATGGAGGCTATCAACATACGATACCAAACTAAAACGAGCGGACTTTGGTGCAGTAACTTCCCAATAATTCCAGTAAAACCCCACAGAAATACGATTCCGTGGAGTAAAAGAACGGCCTTAAGTTTGGAACTCAACTATTTACGCTTTTTCCAATCGGCAATCGAATTCTTGCATTGGCTTACATAAGCTGTATCACCGTCGGATTCGGCAAGTTTGAGGCATTGTTCTGCGGTTGAAATTGCTTCGTTGTATTTCCCAAGAGAAGCTTGTATCAAGGACTTAGTTCTGAGCATCCAATAGGCTTCAGGTCGCATGGTTATTGCCTTTTCAACCCATTCCAAGGCTTGTTTATCATCGATTTTCTCCTCCAGGTAATATTTAGCAGCCGTATGGTAGTCGTTGGCTGTTGGGCCCGACATTACTTTTTTAATAGAAGCCAATACCTTTTCCTTGACCGAAACAGAGAAAGGTATCTGAATTTTTACCTTATCCCAGGCAATGACGATGTCTCCGCCATCGTTGTCCATGTTATTGATGTCGATGGTTAAATTTTCGACCTTGTCATGAACATTGATTACCGGTGTTTTCACCGTGAAGGCCACCTTGCTTTCGTCCCATTTTTGAGGCATACCCCAATTTCCATATTCGGTGTAAAATGCCACTTGCCATTCCGTAGCTGAAGGCTTAGCATACACGGCATAAGTTCCTGCCTTTAAGGTGTCTTTACCAAAAATCAATATGTCTGTACACGTTAATTTCGTGCTTTCGTTTGCGCCTAATCGCCAATATTCGTTATAAGGAACCAAATCCCCAAAAATTATGCGGCCGTTGACCGATGGACGAGAATAGGTGATAGTGATGTCTGTCAACCCCACTCGCTGTTCCAAGCGGCTTGAAGGACTTGCTTTTGGAGCAATAACCTGAGAAAAAATCATCCAAAAAGAAAGCAAGTAAGCGCTGGTAAAAAGGTATTTCATGGTATTAATTTTTAAAAGTTAAACAGATTTTTCAGGAATAAAGTTTTGAATCGCTTCGGAAAACTCCTGCAATGAAATGCGTTCAAAGCCCTGGGTAAGTAAATCAATGATTTCTTTTCGACGGTTGCCATTCATCTTCTTCTTTCCCGAATGAACCGTTAATTCGCCATGGGTTTGTTGAATATTCACAAGATAACCTTCCTCTGCTCCAATCTTAACAAAGGTGGTTTCATGATCACTGATCCGTTTCATGGCTTCCGTTTGATCGGCAATTTTCTCCCAAACCGTATTGGAAAAAAGTTGCACTAACTCCTCCGCTTTCTCCGGATTATCATTATTCATGGTTTTCCAAAGTTCTCCATCAATACCGTGAACTATTAAAAAAGAAACCAGTTCTTTTTCAAGTTCTTTCAGTTGATCTAAAGGGATTCTCGGATAATTCATGTTTACTTGTCCTTCGAAAACAACTCCAAGGTTAAATCCATGACCTCTGGCAACACTTTATCCGTAGAGGCTTGTTCAAAACTGAAACGATAGACACCTTTCTTCGGAAACCGATCGTGGGTGATAACTTTAGAAAAAACAACGGTTGAACCGCTTTTGTCTCCCATCCATTTTCCTTCAGCATCCGCAGTAATTATTTCCAAAGGAAAACGTTTTGATTTCCCTAGTGGCCCGTCCACCGTCAAATACATCCACAAGTTGCTGTAAGGATATTCCGTGGTGGTTCTTACCGTTAGTACTACATCGTAGAGCCGTGTTGTGTCTTTAATTGGCACATTAAATGCTGTTTTAACACCTTGCTTCCATGCCCGACCTGAAACTGCAATTGACTCTGAATGCAACGCATTCGAAGTGCAGGCGGTGAACAACATACTTGAAAGGAGGGTTAAAAAAACAACCTTGAGCATCTTATGCATTATTTGAGGCTTGAGGGGAACTTTTAGGCTTCTTCTTCTTTTTCTTTCGATTCTTATTAGCATTCGCAAATCGAGCAATGCTGTCCTGACCAACCACATTATCAAATCCAATTTCCACCGGCTTCTCTTCCTCTACTTGATAAACCTTTAAGTCTTTTGGCACAATTCCTTTACGGTTCTTATCTTGAATTTCCTTTACTTGTTCAGGAGTTAAAATAATCCACGCGCTTTCACCCGGAAAAGCATACCACATCATGCGCTTAAAAACATCGGTTTTTATATGATACGCCTCCCCTTTTTCCGTCTTAAGTTTAACCTCGGTTTTGGGAAACGACTTGAGCGATTCGGTGTACATGTCCAATTCATAGTTCAAACAGCATTTTAACTTACCGCATTGGCCTGCAAGCTTCTGGGTATTTAAGGCAAGTTGTTGGTACCGCGCTGCGCTGGTTGAAACCGACCTAAAATCCGTTAGCCACGTTGAACAACATAATTCTCGGCCACATACTCCAATACCACCAAGCCGCGAAGCTTCTTGACGCGAACCAATTTGACGCATTTCAACGCGCACTTTGAACTCGTCGGCCATATCCTTAATCAACTGACGAAAATCAACTCGGCCTTCCGCCGTGTAATAGAAAGTAGCACGTGATAAATCAGCTTGATATTCTACATCGGAAATTTTCATTTCCAATTTTAAGTTCACGGCCAATGTTCGCGATTTGAACATGAGATCTTTTTCCAGTGAGCGTCCCTCAATCCACTTATTAATTTCTTCTTGATTGGCGATACGTAAAATTTTACGAGCTTCGGCATGTTTAAACGTGGGGGCTTTTCTTCTTACTTGAATCCTTGCTAGTTCTCCAGTTACGGAAACTATTCCAATATCATAACCTGAAGTTGCCTCAACCACCACCAAATCTCCCGTTTGCAAACTAAAATTGTGGGTATTTCTATAGAATGCCTTTCGTGCGTTTTTGAATCGAACCTCAACAATTTCGTAGGCTTTTTGATTTTCTGGTAACGATAAATTCGCTAACCAATCCCTTACCTCCAATTTATCACATTCTCCGCTGCTGCACAAACCATTATTCTTACATCCGCGAGGCGATCCTCCCCCAGTTCCACATGATGCACAACCCATTGCTCTTTTTTTCTGTAAAAATAGTGAATTAAGACCGATGAATATACCTCATTACCTGAAAACTCATTTCAGTAAAAAGCATTTTGGCGCTTGCATTCCGTTCTAAACTATAATAAGCGTTGTCCATGACCTCGATAAACTGCCGAAGGTTCTTGCCCGTGATAAACGGGGCGAATTTCTCAGAAAAGGCCAATTCCTCTTGGGTCAAACGCGCATGTTCTTTACCTAAATAATTCAATACATTGCATTGTCGGAACATGTGTAATGCGTACAACACGAACAACTTTTGCCGTTCTTTGGTTAAGGTGGAAATCTCTTCTGCCCATGCCATCATTTCATTGACATTTTTCTTGTAACAAGATCGCATAAGCTGAATAAAAAAATCCCGGTACGTTTCGGTGAATTCTCCGTTTTCCATCAAGTTCAATGCGCTTGCTAAATCGCCATCGGAAAATGCCGATATCCCGTCAGCGGTTTGCTTCTCTACGCCTTTTTGCTCGAGAAATGCCGCAATTTCGAGCGGTTGTAATTTTGCAAAAATCACGGATTGAGTTCTTGATTGAATCGTTGGGAGTATGGCTTGTTGATTTTCAGAAAGCAACAAAAACAAGGTTTTATCGGGTGGTTCTTCTAGTACTTTTAGCAATTTATTCGAACATTCAAGGTTCATTTGTTCTGCGCCAAAAACCAACACCACTTTATAACTGCCTTGAAACGACTTTAAGTTGATTTTTTTGATGATTTCTTTACTTTCTTCAACACCAATTATTGGATTACGTTCCT
The DNA here is from genome assembly GCA_046046325.1 of Bacteroidota bacterium. Classification (GTDB taxonomy): domain Bacteria; phylum Bacteroidota; class Bacteroidia; order Flavobacteriales_D; family Crocinitomicaceae; genus UBA952. Next base: position 36,192 of record JBJOJZ010000149.1, on the reverse strand, counting down.
TTTCATCCATGGCTCTCGTCCAATCAAATAAGGAAAAGTAAGGTGTTCGTTTCACTTGCTCGCGCCACTCCTTTAGCAGTCCTTCCGAAGTTTTAGCAATGGATTGAACTACGGGGTAAACATAGTGAACGTCAGGATGTTGCATTTCCGTCATTTGAGCGCATGAGCTGCAATTACCGCATGCATCATGGGCACTCGGATTTTCACACAAAATGAAACGAGTGTAGGCTAATGCCACGGCTAATGTTCCAAATCCTGGAGCACCTACAAACAACTTACCATGGGCAATTTTCTGTGAAGTAACCTCTTTTAAAAGATCGGATATTAACCCCTTCTGACCAACAACGTCCTTAAAAAGCATAGGTCAAATTTATAAATTATCAGCATCACTCGATGCGGCGATTTCCTTGCCTACTACCAAAACGAATTCCCCTTTAATGGTTAAATGGGTAAAATACGCCAATGCTTCCTCTACAGTTCCACGATAATGCATTTCGTACATTTTCGAAATTTCTTTAGCCACGGATATTCGACGCTGTCCCCCCATGAATTGAGCAATTTGCTGCAATGTCTTGATTAACCGATACGGAGATTCGTATAGCACTACGGTATGATCCAAGGTTGCAAGATACTCTAGCCTTGATTGACGTCCTTTTTTATGAGGTAAAAAGCCTTCAAAAAAGAAACGGTCGGCGGGTAATCCTGAGGCGACTAAAGCGGGGACGAAGGCGGTAGGTCCAGGCAGGCACTCCACCTCGATACCGTGTTCTATGCAAGCACGTACCAGCAGAAATCCGGGATCGGAAATACCCGGGGTTCCTGCGTCAGAAACCAGAGCAACCTGCTCATGTGCCTGAATTTGCCGAATGGCTTCTTGTAATTGTGAATGTTCGTTGTTGGTATGAAACGAAATTAATTTTTTATGAACATCAAAATGGCTCAATAATATCCTTGTGACACGTGTATCTTCCGCCAAAATAAGATCGCTTTGCTTTAACATGCGAAGGGCGCGCAGGGTAATGTCTTCTAAGTTTCCAATAGGAGTGGGTACAATGCACAGTTTAGCCATTCTCAAAAGTTTTTTAGCCAAATACTCTTTTTACTACATCCTCCAATTTCTTGCAAGCAATTAATTGAATATCATAGATTTCGGGTTTAAGGCCTTTGTTATATTCGGAAATAAAAATGTGGGTATAACCCAATTTCTGAGCCTCGGTTATTCTCGTTTCAATCCTGTTAATTGGACGAATTTCTCCGGACAAGCCCACTTCGGCAGCGAACGTAAATGCACGGTTCACGGGGATATCAGCATTGGAAGAAAGAACGGCCATAATTACGGCCAAGTCGACCGCCGGGTCGTCGACCTTGATTCCTCCTGCAATGTTCAAAAAAACGTCTTTTGTTGCTAAACGAAAAGCACATCTCTTTTCTAATACCGCCAAAAGCATATTCAAGCGCTTAGCATCAAATCCATTCGATGAGCGTTGTGGAGTACCATATGCAGCGGTACTCACCAAAGCTTGAACCTCCACTTGCAAAGGTCTCAACCCTTCTAAGGTGGTCGAAATACAGGACCCGCTCAAGGTGCCGTCCGTATTCGTAATTAAAATCTCCGAAGGATTCTCTACCATTCGCAATCCTGTTCCTTGCATCTCGTAGATTCCTAGCTCATTCGTGGACCCAAAACGGTTTTTTACGGTTCTTAGCAAACGGTAAAAATGGTTTCTATCCCCTTCAAACTGTAAAACCGCGTCCACCATATGTTCCAAGACTTTTGGGCCTGCAATGCTTCCTTCTTTGGTGATATGCCCAATAAGAAACACAGGAACATTGGACTCTTTTGCATAGCGCAACAAGAGTGCAGTGCACTCACGCACTTGACTAACGCTGCCCGGTGCACTTTCAATTTCGGGATAAAATAAGGTTTGAATTGAATCAACAATGAGTAATTCCGGGGCTAATTTGGTAGAATGGCCGATGATTTGAGTTACGTCGGTTTCGATCAGTAAATGGCAATTCGGATTGCTAATTCCCAATCTTTCCGCACGCATTTTTATTTGTTGCTCACTTTCCTCTCCTGATACATAAAGCACACGCAACTGTTCTTTAACGGCCATTTGCAGCAACAAAGTTGATTTTCCAATTCCAGGATCCCCTCCGATTAATATGATCTCCCCTAGGACTAAGCCTCCCCCTAAAACCCGGTTTAATTCGGTGTCGTTTAATTGTATACGAGCAGTCCCTGTATCCTGAATATCGGCTAATAAAACTGGGGTATTTTCAGTTCGTTGCCTTGAAAACGGCTGACCTTTTGAAGCAACTTTAACCACGGTTTCCTCAACCATGGTGTTCCAATCGTTGCACGAGGGGCATTTACCCACCCATTTTGGAGACTCATAACCGCACGATTGACAAAAAAAAGCAGTTTTTGCTTTAGCCATAAAACAAAGGTACGCGAATTGCCATTATGCCTCGGAAATAATTGGAGAGATGAAAAAAATATTTTCAAAAATGCTTTCGATTATTCAAAAAAATTAAATTTGCCCCGTTGAATAACCCTTTATATGTCCAAACGAAGATCGATTATCAGTTACGACAAACTCACCATCGAGCAAAAAAAACAAATCCTGCGAGATTTTCCCGATGGTTATATCAATCATTTATCCACCGTAAAAACGCCAACCGGGGACATCTTGGATGCGTTAATTTGGGAAACCGACGAGGTGATTTATTTGGTTAAAATAACGAAAGCTCCGCCAAAAGTTAAACCCGTAATCGACGATGATGACGAGGATTTGGACGATGATTTTGACAAAGTTCCAGACATCAATGACGACGATGAAATGGACGATGAGGAAGATGACGAATATGACAAACCCGATGATGACGGGGACTCAGAAGACGAAGAAGACTAGCTTTCGTTATTAATTCGCGGAGTTTATTACCTTTGAACACTCAATTAACTGTTCAAAGTCTATGATAAAGTCGTTTGATCCAAACACCATGCTTTCCAACATATCGGTAGATAAAGTGGGAGTTGAAGAACGTGTTGCTCGATTCCAAACCCGAAGCATCAAAAACGAATCTAAATTACAGGGGTTAAAAATGGTCCTGAACATGATTGACCTTACCACCTTAGAAGGAAAAGATACTCCGGGTAAAGTGCAACAAATGTGCTATAAGGCGCAACATTTACATGATGTTCACCCCGACCTGCCGACGGTTGCGGCAGTTTGTGTATATCCTTCGATGGTCAGTGTAGCGCGAAAAGCGTTGGGCAACTCATCGGTGAAAATCGCCTCAGTATCAACAGCTTTTCCCTCAGGACAATCCACTCGAGAAATCAAAATTTCAGACACAAAATTTGCTGTAGATCAAGGAGCGGATGAAATCGACATGGTGATTTCCCGAGGTAAGTTCCTTGCGGGAGAGTACGCTTTTGTATTTGATGAAATTGCCGCTATCAAAGAAGCGTGTGGCAAGGCAAGGCTCAAAGTAATACTCGAAACGGGTGAGTTAAGTACCCTTGATAATGTTCGTTTAGCGAGCGACATCGCAATTCATGCAGGTGCCGACTTTATAAAAACCTCTACGGGCAAAATTCAACCCGCCGCAACAATGCAGGTGACCTACACCATGCTTATGGCCATTAAAGACTACTACGACCAAACCGGCATCATGGTCGGTATGAAACCAGCGGGTGGAATTTCAACCTCAAAATTGGCGCTGCATAATTTAGTAATGGTCAAGGAAGTATTGGGTAATGCTTGGCTCACCAATGAATGGTTTCGTTTTGGAGCAAGCAGCCTCGCCAACGATGTACTGATGCAAATTATGAAATCAACCACTGGGCTTTACCAATCTTCCGATTATTTTTCAATCGATTAATCATGGCAAAAAACACTTCTACAAAAAATACAACAGAATGGAATTATTCTGCTTCTCCTGAAAGCACGAGTCACATTCGTTTGGGAAAAAAATACCAACTTTTCATCAATAACGAATGGGTTTCTCCCAGTTCGAAAAAATACTTCCCGAGCACCAATCCAGCTACGGAAGAGGTGCTAGCCGAAATAGCTTGGGGAAATGACGCAGACGTCGACAAAGCCGTTAAAGCCGCACGCAAAGCCTATCAAGAAGTTTGGTCCAAACTTTCAGGGGCTGAGCGGGGAAAATACATTTATCGCATCGCTCGAATGATGCAAGAGCGCGCAAGAGAATTTGCGGTCATTGAATCGTTGGACTGCGGAAAACCCATTCGCGAATCAAGAGATGTTGATGTACCCTTGGCGTGCAATCATTTCTTTTATTACGCTGGATGGGCCGATAAATTAGAATATGCCATGCCGCACAAAAAACCGGAGTCCCTGGGAGTTGCCGGGCAAATTATTCCCTGGAATTTCCCCTTGTTGATGGCCGCTTGGAAAATCGCTCCAGCACTTGCTGCTGGAAATACCGTCGTACTCAAACCAGCAGAAACCACCTCATTAACGGCATTGAAATTAGCGGAAATCATTAAAGATTCAGGCTTGCCTCCCGGGGTAGTGAATATCGTAACGGGATACGGCGATACAGGAGCGGCCATCGTGAACCATCCCGACATCGATAAAATTGCCTTCACGGGCTCTACAAATGTTGGTAAAATCATTCAACGGGCCATCGCGGGAACACACAAAAAATCCACCTTGGAACTTGGCGGAAAATCCGCCAACATCATTTTTGACGACGCACCTATAGACCAAGCCGTGGAAGGCATTGTCAATGGAATTTTCTTTAACCAAGGTCATGTGTGTTGTGCCGGTTCTCGCTTGTTCGTGCAAGAAAATATCGCCGAACGTGTAATTCACAAATTGAAGTCACGGATGGAAAGCTTGTACGTAGGTGATCCTTTAGATAAAAACACCGACATTGGAGCGATTAATTCGAAAGAACAACTGGAAACCATCGAGAAATATATTCGGATTGGAAAAGAAGAAGGCGCGGAAATCTATCAAAGCCAATGCGCGATTCCTTCGAAAGGATATTTTTGCAGACCCACTCTATTCACGGGGGTTTCTCAGTCTCACATAATCGCCCAAGAAGAAATCTTTGGACCGGTATTGACGATACAAACCTTCAGAACGGTGGACGAAGTGATTCAGAAAGCCAATAATACTCCCTATGGTCTTGCAGCGGGTGTATGGACCGATAAAGGTTCTCGGATTTTTAACCTTACCACCAAATTACGAGCAGGAGTAGTTTGGGCCAACACTTACAACAAATTTGACCCTGTTTCACCTTTCGGCGGGTATAAAGAAAGTGGTTTTGGAAGAGAGGGCGGAGTACACGGATTAGGAGCATACCTTAAATAGAGCGGAACATTCAACCCATTGAACCTAAAGAAGATTAACCATGAATATCTTGAAAACGTATAAAATATATATTGGCGGCGCCTTCCCAAGAACGGAATCTGGAAGGTATTATCCCCTTATAGATTCAAAAGGAAACACCTTGGCCAACGTTTGTTTATCCTCCCGCAAGGATGTTCGAAATGCGGTTGTCGCTGCTCGCAAAGCCTTTGGTGGCTGGTCGGAAAAAACCGCTTTTAACCGTGGGCAAATCCTATATCGAATTGCTGAAATGTTGGACGGACGAAAGGGGCAATTTATCGATGAGTTAATCCTTCAAGGAATCAGCAAATCCAAGGCCGAAAAAGAGATCCAGCAATCCGTGGACCGTTTGGTCTATTATGCAGGTTGGGCGGACAAATACCAACAGATTGCAAGCAGCGTGAACCCGGTGAGTTCCTCTCATTTTAATTTTTCGGCCTTAGAACCGATGGGGGTTATTGGGATTATTGCGCCACAGGAAAACTCTTTAATTGGATTGATAAGCTTAATGATTCCAGCCATTTGCGGGGGAAACACGGTGGTGGTGGTTGCCTCCGAAAGCTATCCTTTGTGTGCGGTTACGTTGGCGGAGGTGCTTCATTCATCTGATGTTCCGGGTGGTGTAGTGAATATTTTAACGGGAAAAGTTACAGAACTGGCTCCTGCCTTAGCAGCACACATGGACGTTAACGCACTTATTTCCTCGGATTTAGGAGAACTTCAAAAACCCTTAGCCTTGTCGTGCGTTGAAAACTTGAAACGCCATTTCACCTATATCAATTCTGATCAACAAGGCTTGAATTTTGTTACGGATTTACAAGAAGTTAAAACGACTTGGCACCCCATCGAAAGCATCGGCGGAGCCACAAGCAGTTACTAATTGAACTTATTTAGGCCAATAGGGATTGTCTTTTAAAAGGCTTTTAACTTCCTCCTTGGAAAGAAAGACTTCTGGCAAACCTGCTGAATAAGGACCAATTTCATATTGTTGGTAAATGAACCGTAATCCTTTTCGCTCCAAGGCAAATACTTCGGCTAATTCAAAGGGTTGATCCTCGGTGGTAAACCACCACCCCTCTTCACCATTTTGTTGCAAAAATTTCCTTTTCGCAAGTGATTTAAGCGCTCCAAAATTGGAAGATTCAATTAATTCGTCCAACGTGATTTTATTGCCCGTAGTTAAATCGAAATTGATAAAATTCATCGTAAAAGAACCGTGAGCGGCCCCAAGCGCATAATAATCCGATGCAATGCCTAAGCAGAGGAAGTTATTGGAAGAATCCTTAACGGTGCAAGTTACCGTTTCTTGAAATAGATTCTCTTCCAAATCTACAGCATTGGTCTCTTTAACCTGGTTTACATATTTTTTAATTGCTTGGATTCCTGATGCCTTTCCTGTGATGGTTTTGGTAATGAGCAAATTGATCTTCTGTGCAACGGACTTATCGTTTAATTCAATGGTGAGAAGATCCACCGATCGCTGTGCACACCAATCCTCCATGTACTCCATTTCATCGGTGGAGGGAATGTTGCAGTTTTCGGCCTTGAACGTTTGTTTTTTCCAATGCAAACCGGATGGTTTTTGCACGTTTATTGGTAACTCATCTTGTGGGTTATCGGACGTTGCATTTTCGCGAACATTTTCAGTTTCCGATGAACCTGAACATCCCGAAGTACCAAGAATCAATGCAAGAAATAGGGCTGGTAATAAAAATTTCATACACAAAGGTATGCGATTGCAGGAAGTTTTAATTCTTTTTCTTGCGTTTCTTTTTGTCATTTGTCACGCTTTCGTCGGGTATTTCTGCTTCGCTGTTCTCGTTGATGGATGACTTAGGTTTGTCAAAAACCGCTTCTTCTCCAAGGACTAGGCGCACATAGCAACCTGTTCTTCTACCGTCTCCTTGAAAAAGGATGTCGGATTTTTGACCGTGAACCAAGGCATAAGGAGCTGTAAAGGCATTCCCTAATGAAACGGTTCCATACGACATGGTGTCCCGCACCCACAAGGCGGTTTCATTCCCAAGTCCCATAAATTCTCCGTTTTCGTTGCGATATCCCCCAGGTAGGATGGCAAAACTGTCCAGATTTTCTCCAGGAGCCCCAATTTCCCATCCCTCCTTACTCCTCAAACGTTGTCCAACGATTCCCGTGCCGGGATAACTAACGGCCCCGTTATTAACGTAGATGTATAGCCGACTATAATCTCCGTTGTGAGCCACCCGAGTATTTGCAGGCGCAAGGCCTCGAGGGTCAGCAATGGCGAACCAATTGTACATGTACCCGTATTTTTTAGCCAAGGTTGTATCGTTTTTGTAGGCGCAATAGGCAGGAATGCCGTTTTGCAAGCACTCAACCCATTCATCACGGGTTTTGGCATTTCGAATTTCATCGCCATTCCTGAATTGGGTTACCCTAAGATTGGTCATTGACCACCAATCGTTGTTGAAATTCACCAATTCAATTTTTTCTTGTGCAAACAATCGAACAGCAGAAAACAACAGTAGCAACAGTGACAAATTACGCATATGCTTAAAAAGAAAATTTAAAAAACAGTTACAACCAAGGTACACATTTTTTAGGAGTCCATGAAAATCCTTACTTTTGTTAAATCGGGATGTAGCGCAGTCCGGTAGCGTACACGTCTGGGGGGCGTGTGGTCGCAGGTTCGAATCCTGTCATCCCGACCAAATCCTCTTAGCCCATTGCAAACGCAATGGGTTTTCTTTTAAATAACACTATTTTTCGCTCTTGGATTTTAGGATGAGGAGATATTCGGGATTAGATCACTAGCGAAGTGAGTGTAAAAGATCTAAGACTTCATTAACGAAATATCAATTTTCGTTTTTTTAGAAAACGAAAGGATTGTTTTCTACCTTTGTAGAAATTTAAAACAAATAAGTTATGAAAAAAGGTTTATTAATTCTTCTTGTTGCCGTTCTTGCAGTTGCATCAGCTTGTTCAAAGGACGCGAAAATTAACAAAAGATTGGACGGGGAATGGAAAGTGGTTACCATCGGTGGTATTGCACCTGAAGTGGGTGAAAGTTACACGTTGAAATTTATTAAAGAAGATAAGTTAACAGGTAACGGTACACTAACCTATGCTTTCTTAGGTCAATCCTTCACGGATGCTTTTACTTATTCGGTGCTTGATCAAAAAATCACCTTGATTCTTGATGGAACTGCTGAGATTTGGTCCGTTACGAAATATGAAAAAGACCGAATGGAAATGGTCGATAGCGATGGAGATGTTTGGGTTCTTGATCCAAAATAAACCACACTATTTTCTATTTAATCTAAAACATTTTGCTTAGTAAAAAAACCGTGAGAATACTCACGGTTTTTTTTTTGTCCGAATTCTAACCTCAAGCATATTTTTAATAGGCCACAATTGGAAAAACGCATGCTTAACAAAAGTTAAAGATTCCATTTTGTCAGAGGGATTAATTGCCGCAATGCTTCATGATAATTTTATGAATACTATTCGCCCAACTCCCATCAGAAGCATACCCGGAGGCCCTTATTTTTTGAAGCCAATTTAAATCTCCTTCCGTTCCTTTAAGTTCTTGATAGAAGGTCCTGCACGCTACCCATTCGCAAAAGCCATTGAACGAATCAATAACCGTTGGGTAATAACGGTAGCGGCTTTTGTGATGGCTGACATCTTCTCGGCAATTTCCTGCTAATCCGAAATGATTGTTCAACTTGGTCGCAACCAAACTCGTGCCGCCAGCCGACTCATGAAATCCTACTCCCAAAATTACACAAGAAGGAATCCCATAAACGAATGATAAGCTGTCCGCCGTTGTGCGGTACATCTCGAAATACGCGTTAGTAACTTGACTGCTAACCGAGGAAAATGAACAGCACATGAGAGCACAAAACAAAACAAAAAGACGCTTATTCATTGAGGAAATATAGGTATTCTTAACGTTATATCCGAATTCTTGTCATTGAATGACCTATCTTTATACCATGAAAAGGCTCTCCATTTGGATTCAGACGGCCCGTCCTAGGACCCTTCCTCTTTCCGTTTCAGGAATAATAATGGGCTTAGCATTGAGCCCAAATTCTGGATTTAACGCCCCTTGGATTATGCTTGGCTGTCTTTTAACAACCGTCTTTTTTCAAGTACTTTCGAATTTCGCTAACGATCTTGGAGACGGTATGAAAGGAACCGACAATGCTCAAAGAATTGGTCCTAAACGTGCTGTGCAGTCCGGCAAAATATCCGTTAATGCGATGAAAAAAGCGGTTATTTTATTGAGCTTTTTAAGTTTACTTTCCGCCGGTCTTTTGTTAAATGCCGCCTTGCCCAATCTCACAACGAAAGCTTTGATTTTTTACCTTATCCTTGCCTTGATGTGTGTGTTGGCAGCCATTACTTACACCGTTGGAAAAAAAGCCTACGGTTATCATGGAGCCGGGGACCTCATGGTGTTTCTCTTTTTTGGTGGAGTCGCAGTGTTAGGAACTCGCCACCTTTTCTCCCCTAACTTTTCGGTGGCAGAAGTATTGGCAGCAACTGCCATTGGAGCTTGGAGCACCATGGTGCTTAACCTCAACAACCTTCGAGATATTCAGAATGACAAGGCATCGGGAAAGAACACTGTTGCCGTGATATTAGGCGGCATCCGGGGGAAATGGTACCATTATTTTCTTTATACGCTTTCTTCGATTTCTTGGATTTGGCTTTTATTCGTTTCCTATTTGGAAGCGCACAACCCCATCATTTGGTTTGCAGCCCTACCCTTGATTTTATTTACCCTACATATACTCAAGGTTTACAATATTCAACATGCTCAAGAATACGACCCAGAGCTAAAAAAAATCGCCTTGAGTACCTTTGCTGCTGCGATGCTCTTCTTTCTTTTTTCGATGAACTAATGATGGTTAAATCTTGTTTTGAAAATACCGCTTAGTAATTATTGATTAACTTTGTGGGGCAAAAAGATTCGTATGAAAATATTAGTTTGTATCAGCAAAGCACCAGACACTACGTCCAAGATTGCTTTTACCCAAGACAACAGCCGTTTTGATGAAAATGGAGTACAATACATTGTAAATCCCTACGATGAGTGGTATGCTTTGGTCAGGGCATTAGAAATTAAAGAGACCTTAGGTGCTGAAGTCACCATCATTACGGTTGGTAATGTATCGGACGAGGCCATCATGCGAAAAGCCTTGGCGATCGGTGCAGATGAAGCTGTTCGAATCGATGCTGAACCCAACGATGCCTATTATGTAGCAACCGCTATCGCAGACTTCGCCAAAGATAAATCCTTCGATTTGGTGCTCACCGGCAAGGAGACGATCAATTTCAATGGATCACAATTGGGAGGAATGATTGCCGAGGCTCTCGAATCTCCCTATATTTCGATTGCTTCTAAATTAGATGTTTCGGGTAACACCTTAACCTTGGAAAGGGAAATTGCAGGAGGTGTTGAAGTGGTAGAATTAAGCCTTCCAGCCGTAGTTTCTTGCGCCAAGGGAATGGCCGAGCAACGCATTCCAAACATGCGAGGAATCATGGCTGCTCGAACCAAGCCGCTTCAAGTGATTACCCCAAAAAATACCGATCAACTTACCAGTTATGTTTCCTTCGCAACCCCTGCTGCGAAATCTGGCGTTAAACTGATTGACCCCAACAACATGGATGAACTTGTATCTTTATTACACAACGAAGCAAAAGTAATTTAACCATGAAAAATATTGTCTACATTCAAGCGAATGCGCCCCTATCTAAAGCCGCTTTTGAAGTGGTAAATTATGCCCAGAAATTAGGGGGAACGGTAACCGTTTTAGCTACTGGAAACCTGTCTTCCGAGGCATTAAGTGTTTTGGGGGTGTACGGAGCAAATGAAGTTATCGTCAACCGTTCCATTGTGGAGAACGACGATCAAATCATTGCTGCCTGGTTGGCAAAACACAGTACGGGCGCAGATAACATCGTTTTCAGCCATGATTTCAATGGAAAAGCAATCGCGCCAAGGTTATCGGTAAAACTGAAAGCTGGTTTCATTTCCGGAGCGGTTGCCCTACCAGAAACAGACGGCTCAATTAAAGTGAATGTATTTTCAGGAAAAGCATTTGGCTTCGTTAAGTGCAATACCGCTCAACGCATCATTTCATTGCTACCGAACAGTTTCGCTCCAAGTACTACTGGAAGTGCCTGCACCGTCCAGGAAGTAAGCGAATCTCAGGGTGAATCGCGCATTAAGGTTCTTTCGGTTAAAAAACCTGAGGGCACCATTCCACTTCCTGAGGCAGAACTCGTTGTTTCTGCGGGCAGAGGACTCAAAGGTCCTGAAAATTGGGGAATGATAGAGAACTTGGCGGAAGTATTAGGTGCTGCTACAGCCTGTTCAAGACCTGTGGCGGACATTGGTTGGAGACCTCACCATGAACACGTTGGGCAAACAGGGGTTGCCATACGCCCAAATTTATACATTGCTATTGGAATTTCAGGTGCCATTCAACATTTGGCAGGAGTTAACGGTTCAAAAGTAATTGTCGTGATTAATCCTGATTCAGAAGCTCCCTTTTTTAAAGCAGCAGATTATGGGGTTGTTGGAGACGCTTTTGAAGTTGTACCAAAGCTTGTAGAAGCGTTGAAGAACTTTCGAGCCCATTCGTAACGAATTCATGAGCAAAATTCTATTAGAAATAAGAGGAATTGAATACAGCCAAACGCAATCTGGCTCGTATGTGCTTGACTTAAAAGAAGTCAACGGAAGAAGGAGAATGCCAATTCTTATAGGAGGCTTTGAAGCGCAAGCCATTGCACTAGCCTTGGAAAAAATGGTTCCAAACCGCCCCATGACCCACGATCTTTTCGTGGCATTTTTTGGAATTGTTGAGGCTCACGTGAAAGAAATCATCATCCATGAATTTCACGAAGGATTGTTCAAGGCGAACATTGTCGTGGTTCATGAAGGCATTGAGGTAGAGGTTGACGCTCGCTCATCGGATGCAGTGGCGATAGCAGTTCGATTCAATGCTCCGATTTACACCACGGAAAAAGTACTTCAAGAGGTGAGCCACATCAGTGAAAGACGAGATGATGATTCCGATATGGATGGTTTTGAGGACGATTTTGAACCCTTTGATTCCGAAGAAGACGACATCCAGGAAGTTTCTCTAGAAGAACTCGAGGAACAGTTGTCCGAGGCGCTCGAAAATGAGGATTATGAAAAAGCCATGCGCTTACGTGACGAGATCAATAAGCGAAAAAAATAGTATCTTCAAGCCATGGAAAACAATGGCTTAACATCGCAGCACAAAAAAATTAAAGTTCAATTAACCGCCTTAAGCTTTTTACAGTACTTTGTTTGGGGGGCTTGGTTGATAACGGTTGGTAAATATTGCACCATTACCATGAAGTGGTCGTTCACCGAATTTGGTGCAATTTTTACCACCATGGGGATTTCTTCGGTATTCATGCCAAGTTTGATGGGGATCGTAGCGGATAAATGGTTGAACGCAGAACGCCTTTTAGGAATTTTACATGGTTTAAGTGGAGTTGCAGTAGCGGGTTTACCTTTTGTTAAAGATCCTTCCATGTTCTTTTGGCTAACCCTTTTGGCCATGGTTTTTTATATGCCTACCATCGCGCTATCCAATTCCGTTTCGTACAGTGTGCTTGGTCAATTCCGTATGGACCCTATTAAAACCTTCCCCCCTATTCGTGTTTTTGGAACCGTAGGATTTATTGTTGCTATGTGGGTAACCGACCTAACTGGAAACAGCGCATCTGCTAATCAATTTTACATTAGCGCATTATGTTCCTTCGGATTAGCCATTTTCTCTTTTTCCCTTCCTAAATGTCCTCCCAAAAAAGAGACTAAAGAGGATAAATCCATCATTCAAATGCTTGGCTTGGATGCATTTAAGCTCATGCTCAATTATAAAATGTTCCTTTTCTTTTTATTCTCATTAATGTTAGGTTGCGCGTTGCAACTGACCAACATGTACGGCGACACCTATTTGAGCACATTTGAATCGTTCCCGAAATATGCGGATAGCTTCGCTGTTCAACATTCAACGGTCATCATGTCGATCTCCCAAATCTCAGAGACACTGTTTATTTTAGCTATACCGTTTTTTCTTCGTCGTTTTGGTATTAAAAAAGTAATGCTTATCAGCATGTTAGCATGGGTACTTCGGTTTGGATTATTTGCTTACGGGAATCCAGGTGATTTGCTCTGGATGATTATATGCTCATGCATCGTCTATGGAATGGCCTTTGATTTCTTCAATATTTCAGGCTCTTTGTTTGTAAACTCCTCCGTTGAAGCAGAAAAACGAAGCTCAGCGCAAGGCTTGTTCATGATGATGACCAATGGATTTGGAGCTATTTTGGGAAGCGCCTTAAGTGGAAGATTAATCGACGCATTCTTCACAAAATCCCTTACGAAATCTCATGAAGTCTATGCTTATTTTGGAAGTGCCTCCGATGATCCTATCATGCAAAAGTTACTCGCGGGTAATGGCATTTCAGCTAATGGAACCCTTTCCAATCCTCTCTTAGTTCAAGAGTGGAGTTCCATTTGGTTATCCTTTGCCGTTTATGCCTTGGTAGTGGCTATATTATTCGCTGTATTATTCAAACACAAGCACAATCCAGAAGAAGTGGGAGAAATTTCCCATTAAATATCCAATTTATAAACGGTTTGCAAGCTTGAATTATCCTTTAGGGTAACTTCTAAATCTTTGATTAATCCGTCTGCAACATCATAAACCCAACCGTGTAAGTGAAGATCAGATCTTCGTTCCCACGCTCCTTGTACAATGGAGGTTTTAGCCAAATTGCATACTTGCTCAAAGACATTCAGTTCAACGTATCGATTTACGCGAGCTTTCGGATCAGAAATCACGTGAAGCTCTTCATAATTCATCCGATAGACGTCTTTAATATGGCGAATCCAATTATCGATTAATCCCACATGAGCATTCGTCATGGCAGTTTGAACCCCACCGCAACCGTAATGGCCGCAAACAATAATGTGGTTTACTTCTAACACATTGACCGCATAATCCAGCACTGAAAGCAAATTCATGTCTGAATGAACGACCATGTTCGCAATGTTTCTATGTACAAATACTTCTCCTGGAGGTGCGCCGATGATCTCATTTGCTGGAACTCGAGAATCAGAACATCCTATCCATAATACTGGAGGCTTCTGTCCTTCCGCCAATTTATTAAAAAAATCAGGGTCTTCTGATAATTTTTGTGCGACCCAGTTCTTATTGTTGGCCAATAAATTTTTATAGTAGTTTTCCATAATTAATCCGATAAATGGCTGCCTAGGTAATGGACATCAATTTTCTTACTCTTGGCAGTAATAGTGACAAAATCGTGAAGCAATTCTTGAATATCATGGTCCAAAGATTTACTTTGTAAGGTATTAATGGTCACTTTTGACCCGGAAGGAACCAACATCAGGCTTGTCTTAATGCTTGCAATGTTCAAAAAATTCACATGTTCTCCTAATACAATTTCATAGCCTTCATCGGTCGAGATTACCTCATGATTTCCACTGAAGTTGCGTTTTATAATAAAAACAATGGCTACAATCAACCCAATCCCAATTCCTTTAAGTAAATCGGTCAGTAAAATCGCAATGATAGTCGTTAGAAAAGGAATAAATTGGTCCCACCCTTTGGAAAATTGGTGTTGAATTAACTTAGCATTGGTCAGTTTGTATCCCACAGCGATAAGAATCGCTGCCAAGGTTGCGAGAGGAATGTAATTCAAAACCGGTGCGAGGAATATAATAGCAGCGATCAACCAAAAGCCGTGATATACCGCCGACATTTTAGAGTTTGCTCCACCGTTCAAATTGGCGGTAGACCGGACAATTACTTGGGTCACCGGAATTCCTCCTATCAATCCTGCTACGATGTTACCAACACCTTGGGCCAACAATTCTCTGTTGGGATTGGTAATGGCTTTTTCAGGGTCTAATCGGTCAATGGCTTCAACGCTTAAAAGGGTTTCTAAGCTGGCAATTGCAGCAATGGTGATTGCGACAACATAAATCTTTGGATTGGTTAGAAAACTAAAATCGGGAAAATTTAATTGCATTTTAAACGCCTCCCAGGAGTCAATTTGAGGAATTTGAACCAAATGTTCTTTGGTAATATGCAGGTCGTGTCCTGAAATAGTGAGAACTATGTTCAACATGGTACCAATGATAATTACCCACAGCATGGATGGGATATATTTGAATAGGTACAATTTCTTGATTTTTGGTAGGTCAAAAATCACCACCAATGCGAGCGAAACCAAACCAATTAAAGCAATTCCAGCATCAAGAGATTGAATAGCATAAGATATTTCTGTGAACGTATTGTGTCCATCTTGCTGCAGAAATGCTTCGTCACCAAAGTAATCTTTGTCATAACCTATTAAATGGGGGATTTCTTTGAGGATCAACGTAATTCCAATTGCAGCGAGCATACCCTTTATAACACCGCTCGGCAAATAATTGGCGATAATACCTGCACGTAACCCGGCGAAAATCATTTGAAAAATTCCTGCCAAAATCAACGCCAACAAGAAGGCTTGAAAAGAACCTAGGCTGGCTATAGATGTTATGACGACGGTAATTAATCCTGCTGCAGGACCAGAAACCCCTAATCTCGAATTACTGAATAACCCAACCACTACCCCACCAACAATTCCCGCCAATAAGCCGGCGACGGGAATTGGACTAAGTCCTGGAACAGTTGTAGATGCTAAACCAATTCCTAGGCAGAGTGGTAAGGCAACAAAAAAAACAACAATACTCGCGGATAAATCCTTCCGCCAAGAAGACACTAATTTTTTCAAAAGAT
Source organism: Bacteroidota bacterium (assembly GCA_046046325.1). Lineage (GTDB taxonomy): Bacteria > Bacteroidota > Bacteroidia > Flavobacteriales_D > Crocinitomicaceae > UBA952. The sequence continues at coordinate 19,982 of JBJOJZ010000149.1, read as the reverse complement.
GTAACGATAATAGAATGAATAACAAAAGCTCTAACTCAGAAGCTATACCCTTTCAGGAGGATTCTCGATGGGAGAACAAAGCTCTACTTCGCATCTTTGGGGTGCATGGACCTTTACCACGGATTGATTTAAACCAACAACGATGATGATATCATGGAAATCAGCAATCTGCGCAACGTCCCAAGGCTCTTGCTCCAAATCTTCCGATTCATCGGATTCATCATCCAATTCAGAAAATTCAAGCAATGCCTTTTGTTGAAAATTCAACGATGTAACCCATTGTCCTGCAAACGCAAGTAAAACGCATAGGATCAAACATCGATGAAAGCTCATTACGATATAACGTTAAGTTTTTTACCAACTTTTATAAAGGCCGCAATGGCCTTATCTAAGTCTTCTCTGGAATGAGCCGCAGAAATTTGAGTGCGTATTCTCGCCTGTCCTTTTGCAACTACGGGATAAAAGAACCCGATGGCATAAACTCCTTCCTTGAGCAATTCATTGGCAAATTGTTGAGAAAGTGCGGCATCGTAAAGCATAATCGGAACAATCGGGGAATCCCCGGGCTTGATATCAAATCCCGCTGCTTTAATTCGTTCCTTAAAATACAAGGTGTTTTCTTCAAGGCGGTCTCTTAATTCCGTAGTACTGCTCAACACATCAAACACCTTAATGCTCGCACCAACAATAGAAGGAGCTAATGAATTAGAAAATAAATACGGCCGTGAACGTTGACGCAACATCTCGATGATTTCCTTCTTTCCCGTGGTATATCCACCCATGGCACCACCCAGTGCTTTTCCGAGCGTTCCAGTAATGATGTCCACTTTATCCATAACCCCAAAATGCTCAGGTACTCCGCGGCCTGTTCTACCAATAAAACCCGCCGAATGACACTCATCGGACATGACTAAGGCGTCATACTTCTCGGCAAGCGCACAAATCTCATCCATTTTCGCCAAATCGCCATCCATTGAGAAAACACCATCCGTAACAATAATACGGAAGCGTTGAGCTTGAGCCTTTTGAAGCTGTTCCTCTAAATCATTCATGTCAGAATGCTTATATCGGTAACGCTGTGCCTTACACAAACGAACCCCATCGATGATGGAGGCGTGATTTAATTCATCGCTTATGATCGCATCTTCCTCCGAAAAAAGAGGCTCAAAAACACCGCCATTGGCGTCGAATGCTGCAGCGTATAAAATGGTGTCCTCGGTACCATAGAAATCCGCAATTTTGCGTTCCAACGTTTTATGAATGTCTTGAGTTCCGCAAATAAAACGTACCGAAGACATCCCGAACCCATGAGAGTCTAGCGCATCTTTCGCAGCCTGCACCACTTCTGGATGGGAAGATAGCCCCAAATAATTGTTGGCGCACATAATTACAACGTCCTCTCCTGAATTCACATGAACCTGCGGACCTTGTGGCGTGGTAATGACCCTTTCTCGTTTTAATAGTCCATTGGCTTCGATGGTCTTTAATTCTTCCGATAAATGCTGGTGTATTTTTCCGTACATAGTGTTTTATTTGGCGTGTTTACGCATTTTCTTTTCCAATACCTGAGAAAGTAACTGCGCCTCCTTGGGCGATAATTTCTTGCCGAATTTAACGATTTTTCCAAAATACTCGAAGCGAAACCGGTCGTCGCCTTGTATCCAGGGTGATGCCTCCCAAACGGACTGAAATGACTTTTCTTCAGGGACATCGAACCTTAAACCTTTAATGTTGTCGTAGTAGTAGGGAATGCTTTTGCCGTAATTACGAATCGATTTTTTAATGTGAAGTCCCAAATCATCGATTTTAAGTAATTCCTCTCCCCATAAAATCCAAAGAAAGGCGCGCGATATCCGAAAAGCATAATAGGCCCAAAAAGTCAAAAATATCCATAAAATAATTTTCTCCTGTTCCTTCAGGGCAAGGACAAATAAAGACCAAATACAAACCGCTCCGATCGTAAGCCACATGGACAACCAAGCACCCATTAGCGCAAGGGCCCAAGGTTGTTTTTTCGGTAAAATAACGACTGTTGTTTTCGGACCATGGTCCACAACACTAATCCTATCCCCGATTTCTGTCATGAATTAACGCTGTATTTTTATTGGAAGTAAGTAGGACCCAACTCGTACGAAATACAAACCGTTTACAGGATACTGAATTTCAACTACCATTTGAGAATCAATAACCCGTTTCGTGGCAATGATCCTCCCTGATACATCCAATAACTCTAACGATTGACCCGTCAACAGGGACAAACCTTCTACCGTAAATGTACCGTTGTTCGGATTAGGATATACCAAAATCGATGATTCTTCCATCTCCAAGCTCTCCAAAACTTCCATGACTTGAGTACTTGTATCCGCACCTCCACAAGCATTCGTAGCGATAAGGGTTATGGTATAAGTGCCTGGGGCGGCATACGTATGGGTAGGTTGCGTTTGGGTTGAAGTATTACCGTCTCCAAAGTCCCACACATAGGCATTGGCGTTTTGAGAGGTATTAGTGGTACTTAGGGCCCCGCCATTGATGTTAAATGTAAATCCTGCCACCGGAGCAGCGCCTAGGCTAATATTCAATGTTGAAGCAGCACTGGATCCGCAAGAGTTGTCCGCGGTTACGGATAAAACCCCCGGAGTGTTATCGAAAGTCAACGAGATTGAATTAGTGGTACTCATCCCTAACCAAGTTGCCGGAAAAGTCCAATTGTAATAAGCAGCTGGATCGTTGGTAACCGAATAAGTTTCCATAGCATTTGGACAAGCGTTGGCGTTGCCAATGATGGCAGAAGGGGTGGCAGGTAGCGTTTCTACCGTTATGTAGGCCGTATCTTGATAACTGCTCAAATTGTTGCCATCACTTACGGTTAGCGAAACTGCATAAACCCCCGGTTGGAAATACGTAACGGTTGGATTGGACATGGTAGAGGTTGCTGGCGATCCACCTGGAAAACTCCAATTCCAAGAATTAATCGTTCCTCCTGTAGTTTGATCGTTGAATTGTACCGGAGTGTTCACACAAACCGTCGAAGGAGTTCCGGAAAACTGAACATTCAGAGGACTCGAAAGGTTGTTCCATTTCCACATTCCGTTCGTGGTAGCGTTTGTATTAAACCAACCTGACCAGCCAATGGAAGGGGTTAAAAACTCACAATACAGGTGTTGAACGTTATCGATTTGCGTCCAGGTTAATCCTCCGTCCAAGGAATACGATGATCCAGACCCTCCATTAGCAGCCCCGGTGGTAAAAATCGTATTGGTATTTGCTATAGCACATAGCCCGTTCGTGTAAACCGGTCCTGAGGTTGCCAATTGCAACCAAGTTGAACCTGCATTGGTGGTTTTATATACAGCACCTCCATTCGTTACTATGTAGCCGACCGTAGAAGAAGCATAGGAAAAATTCCCACTGATATTCGCCCCTCCAAAGTCTTGAATCGGTGAAGTATAAACCGCCCAGGTCGCTCCTTTATCCGTTGAGTGGTAAATCCTGCCTTTATTCGTGGAAAACCATACGTTGTTGCCTACGACATCCAATTGACGGGTATAGCCGTATTCTCCAGCTAATGGGTTAGGAATGTTTGCTCCAGCAACTAAGGTCCAATTCGTTCCGCCGTTGACGGTTCTATATATTTCAAATTCCCCATTGATCGGATCTCCCATGCAGAAACCTTCGTTGGCATCCCAAAAATGAACTACGTTGGTAAAGGAAGCGGCATTGCTGAACGAAGCAGTGGTTTGTTTCGTCCAAGTTGAACCGCCGTTGGTAGTTTTCCAAATTCCTCCAAGCTGACCAGCAGCATTTGGATAGGCTGCTAACCAAGCAACATTTGCTGAAATACCCTGAACCATCGAAATACCAAGACCGGCATTTCCTACATTGATATTTCCTGGAGTCCAAGTGGTTCCTCCGTTCGTGGTTTTCGTGAACTGCTGTACGTTAGCATTGGCACCACTGCCATCGTAGGCGGTAGCCCAAACGACGTTTTGATCGACTATTGAAATCCAATTGATTCCTCGGTTCGCTGCCGAGAAACCGGAATTTTGAACAATCCAATTGCCGTAAGGAGGAACGTTTACGGTAATGTAGCTATTTTTGGTTTCTGTATCGGAAGTCTGAGAATTCGTGACCGTTAAACTGACATTGTACGTCCCAGCGGTAGCATACGAAATATACGGAGGATTGGCGCCGGTATAGCTCGAAGGGGTTCCGCCTGGAAAACTCCACTGATAGGAGGTGATTGCATTACCGCCAGTGGCACAATTTGGATAGAATTGAACCGAGTCTCCTTCAAATATCGTGGTTGGCACCGCGAAAAAATTGGCGATAGGGGCTCCCGCTGTTAGCCCTTGCGAAACGCATTGTAATGCGGCCAAGGCATTGATTCTTGGTCCCATGTTTTGATTGATGTTAACCCCACTGTTTAACAAACAACTCAGCACCTGAGCAGGGGTAAGTGTTGGGTTTACACTCAACATTAATCCTACCAAGCCTGCGGCAAACGGTGTTGCCATGGAAGTTCCACCCATTTTCGCATATCCGTTTCCGTTTGAAGTGTACACAGTACTCAATAATCCACCGTTCGAATACCCGCCCGGCGCGGCGATATCAACGTATGGAGTTGCACCGTTATAATTTGAAAAACTGGAACGCTGATCGTTGGCATCAACCGACCCAACACAAATCACATTGTTGTAAGCGCCAGGATAGTGCAATGTTGTGGTATTGCTGTTTCCAGCCGCTGCCATGAACACAATTTCCGGATAGGCATTGATCAGGTTTTGAAAAGCTTGCGAGGGACTGGTACCACCAAAGGACATGCTAACCACGTGTGCCCCGTTCTCGCACGCCCACTGAACACCTCCGTATCCGTACCATACAGAACCCGAAGAGGATGCATTGTTCGGGGTGCATTTTACTCCTATTAACTCGACATTGCCTCCTAAACCAGCAATTCCGATGGCATTGTTGATGTCGGCGGTTGCCAAACCCGCACAGTGTGTACCGTGCGACCAACCTGCATCTTGGGTATGCGTAGAGGGCGGAGCGGCATTGTTATCGTTGTCCGCTACATCGTATTGCTTAAACGCAGTTAAATCCGTATGGGTAGAGTACACGGCATTGTCGACAATGGCAATTTTAACCGAATTATTCCCTTGCGAGATGTTCCAAGCGTTTTCAGAACCTACCAGGGTATGGTACCACTTATTGGTCCCCGTATGGTTGGGGTCATTGGGTACAAACCCGGTAGAATAGATGGGTTCTTTTTCTGCATAGAGGACCTCTGCAACCTTTTCAAGTTGGTTCATATACTCGTGGATGTATGCATCATTGGTAAAATAGATGCGATAAATATTCATCAACGATGGCTTGTAGGAAAAATAGGAAGGACGTTCCAAGCGGGTCACGTTAGCATTATGGAAGATGGTTTCTAAAAAAGGATAGTTATGGAAATCGTCCAACAGGGCAAATTGATTTGCGTCGGTTTGTTGAAGGTTCAACACATTGGGTCGAACATCGCCTTTGAGTTGGAACATCAACACTCCGGGGTGGAACGAAGGGGTTGAAAGGTTCTGTGCCAAGTACACGCCATTGAGGCCAATCAATAAGAGTATTAAGGTAAAGTTTTTCATGCTACAGATTTTGCATAAAAATAGGTAAAGGACCGAAGATTACCAAACAAAAAACCCCAACTTTCGTCGGGGTTTCCTTAAAACAGTGTTGATATTAATAATGCCACAAATCGGTTTCCCATGTACGCATGGTTTCTTTGATTTTCTGCGCCTCGTAAAGGGCATCCACCCCATAGCGGTAATCCTCAATGTCGCGGTCGAATTGATCCGTAGCTTTGTAGATTTGCGCCGAAAACAAGCGTTTCCAGAATAAATCGTCGAAAGACATCCATTGCGCGTCACTTTGCTCGTTGTAAACAAAATAATTGACAATAACATTACGAAGCTGTGGAAAATACAACCAAAACATTTCATATTCTGCTGTTGGTGTAGTCGGATTAATAGGTGTTTTGGCACCCCCAACACTTGCAACCAAAGAAGGCGGATTCGCGAACGGATCCCACATAATCAAACTGCCACGATCCGAGAATTTAGCGGTATCAATTGTATATCTCGCAACCGGAGCTATAGCAATAATTCGCTTATCCAACATAGAGCGTTCCTTGTCAAAGAACCAATCTTCCTTGATATTGTATGCAGTAATCAAATCAGAAGTAACGAAAAAAGTTAAATCTTCGGAAAGTAGTGCAACATCTGTATTCTTTTTGGTTGCTACGGCCATTGCCTTGTTCCATGCTTTTTCAAAGGCCGGATCTGCCATTTTCGTTTTTATATCCGGTTGCCATTGAGCTCCAATGTTATTCGCATCATAATCCGTTTTGACATAATTATCCGTCCAATCTTTGAAGGTTTTAAAACCTACATAATCCGTCATGTAAACCTTCGTTTGACCTTGATACATTCCATCAAGCGGACTTCCTTCAAAAAAACCACCACATCGATCTACAATATTTTTAGCATAAGATGGATTCGAATGGTAAAAAGAATTTTTGTCTTGATCAGAATTGTAACGATTCAATCGATATTTTAAAGCATATCCATCCTCCTTGGTAAAATTAAAATCGAGGGAATCTGCAACATAAAACATCGACAAGTCACCGTTCATCAAATGCTGCATGATAATCGTCCACAAACTCAACCGAGACTGGTTACGAATCCAACCTTTATGATCCATCATTTCAGATGCGTTTTTCGGTGGAACCATCGTAAATTCCTTGGTAAATTTATCGTACGGTAAAAAAAGTTTATGGTTGGCCTTTTCACGAGCATCTATTCGTGAAAACAGGCGTTTAGACCAAACATAATCTGCCTCGCGAACAAACTCGTATTCAATGCGTGATCTAACTGGCACTTCCTCTTTAATCACCACACCGTCAATTACTCCATCTGATGGCATATTAACCGGGCCGCGCTGAATATCCAAAGGATTTTGAGCCAAAAACTTGCCAATAAGTGCTAGAAAAGAAAGAAGAATTATTGCACGCATTTTTTCCATTATTGAATTTGAATTGAACCTTTAAAAGTGGTCATTTTTCCGGTATCCACCCTTTTGGCGGAACCATAAATACCCACGACAGATCCTGGAGAAAAGGCCCTTAGCGCGTTTGCAGGCACCATGTTTCCAGTAACCTTTGTAGAACCGACTTTCATTTCAGTTATAATAAATTGAACTCCTTGCAATACGGCTCCCGGAGGCAAACCAACATAAATTGGACCACCTTTTGCCGAAAGCGAAGCTGTTAATACAGTTGGTTCTGGGAAAGGTCGTATAGGAAACGTCTGTTTAAACACTACCGGCTTATCATTCTTGTCCTTAGCATTTACAGTTATCGTTGCCCCGTCTTTACTAGGGGTAACTCTCGCAACATAATAGTTGCCAACCTTTGGACAAGGACGTCCGTTGCACGAAACGGACATAGATTTTATGTTAGAACCTCCCGCAGAAGCGGTAATCTTATTATCCCAATCTGCGTACAATGCCGTTTGCAATGGTAGACCAATTGACCCTCCGCTTTTTTGAGCAATGAACACCCCTGTTTCATAATCAATCCACTTCATGGTTCCCATTTTGTTGGCAATACCCACCGTACCTTTGATTTTCATTTCATTTGAACCAGAAGCCGTCACTTCAAGTGTAGCCACACCGTCTTTAATTTCTTTCAATGTTCCTTGAAAATCTTTTAACTTAGGTGGTTTGTCAGTGTCATACGCTGCCATGGATACGTACACCTCAAACTTATCGCCTGACTCCACAACTGCTACGGAAGGACGAGCTAACGCCTCAATTTTATTGAATGAATATTCACCCGTTGAAATACGACTCTTAACTAAACCAACAGCCTTCGCTCTTGCAGCTAAAGCCTCATACTGTAAAGTAGATAACGAAGCCAACGCAGCAATCATCGGAGCGTGAAAGAATGTACGACCTAACCAATGAACATTCTCACTGATATCTCCGTCGTGACCATACTTATCAAGTTCCATTTTGGTTAACTCAGCATATATCGTCACCAATTCAGGCAATTCAGCCTCATTTACCTTATTTCCTTTCTTAATTAACTTGGTGACCTCCTGTTCCAAATCCTTGTTATCCTTGAATTTATCTACTGAACCGTTGATCACTACTTTGTAAGACTTATCAGGAATCGAATAAGTCCCACAAATTTCAACCAATCTTTTTCTAAAGGTTTTGTAGGGCTCCCATACCTTACTCATCCCAACACCGTTCTTATCGATTTCCTCAAGTTCCTTAATTCCAAGTTCACGCATTGGCGTATCGAACTCATCTTTTGCTTGAAGAGCAGTCAAATTCAATTTTGAGGGTAATAATGGTTGACTAGCATCATACCGCGCCCACAAAATTTTGTCTGGAGCATCTGGTACCGCTTTGGCATTAGGTTCTAATTCACCCAATTTCTCTAAAAGCAATAACTTGGCATCATCCACATTCTTGATAATCACTTGTGTCTCTTTGTCTATTTCAGCAATTGACTTCAAGGCTGCCTCTATTTTCTTACGCTTTTCAGCTTCATCAGCGCTTTTTGAAGTTGCCAATTCACCTTTCAACTCTCCCATTAAATCATTACCACGCTGAAGTTGCGTCAATGCTCCTTTTTGAATGTTGGCTTCAATCGCGACAAATGCATCCAAAATCTGTTTCGATACATTCAAAGCGAGAAGTGCCGTGAGTACAATGTACATCATCGAAATCATCTTCTGCCTTGGGGTTTCCTTACCTCCTCCCATTTCTATCTATTTTAAATGTTATTATTCCTCTTCCTGGATTATTTACCCATTGCACGAAGCATGTTACCGTAAACGCTGTTCAAATCTTCTAAATTCTTCGCTAGCACCTTCATGTTGCTTGCATAAGCCTTGGTATCCTCAGCAGACTCTGACAAGCTGCTCATCACCGTTTGTAGGGAACCAACTCCAGCCAAACTTGCGTTTAACTCTTTCAAATTGTTTGCAGCTGTACTTATCTGAGAACCGAAATCCTGAACACCCGTACCATCCACGGTGATACCTGCAACATTTTTCGAAGCAGCAGCATATGAATCAGATAACTGCGAGATGTTTGCAGCGGCCGTATTTAATGCAGCTACATAGGCATCAGAAGCACCTGCCGCGTTAGCTACACCTTTAAGAGACTCTGCGGTCGTGTGTAATTGAGAAATACCATTCCCCAATTTATCGAATAAGGCTTGGTTAACACCAGCCTTCTCCATCATTGCATCAATTTTCGCTCCGTAATCTTGTCCAGCGCCTGAACCTCCGCCGCTGATTGCTAACGGATTAACGTCGTCTCCATCCCATTTCACATAATTTCCACCTTTCTCATCGTACCCTCTGTGGCGTTCGTTTTCAGGGTAAGCGTAGGGATAGTACACGGACCAATCCGGTTCTGCATGGGTCAACTGAAAGGAACTCATGGTAAATAACACCGCTTCTGTACCCAGACCCACAATCAACATTTCGTTACAACCTGGCCAGTGCATGATTTTGAACAAGGCACCTAAAATTACGACTGCGGCACCAATACCGAAGGCATAGCCCATTACTTTTCTTCCTGTTGGCGTTGCCATCCATACTCCTATTCCTTTCTTTTTAGCTCCCATGACTTTTTTTAATTTTAAACGTTAAACTTAGATTTATTTATTTGTTACAGATTTTACTTAAGTTGTATATCCATTTGGATTTCTTCACCGTTCTCAGCATCCAAATCTTTACCTCCACGACCAAGGTGCGTCATTACATTCCTGAAACCAATGTAGCACTTGGCGGTATCTTGGTATTCAAAGGTTCTTGTTCCATTTTGTAGGTAATAACCAACATCCTTCCAAGAGCCTCCGCGAATCACTTTTCGTTTCTTAACTGGGTGATCATCGTCTTTGGCATCATAAACGTACTCTGTATTAAGGTCGTGAGTAAATTCATACGCTGACTCATCGAAAGCACTGTTACACCACTCAGCCACGTTTCCAGCCATGCAATATAATCCGTAGGCGTTCGGGTTGTACGAATACACTTTTACCGTATGGAATCCTCCGTCTTCAAAATAGCGGCCTCTCATGGGCTTAAAGTTGGCCAAGAAACAACCGTTGGCGTTACGGATGTACGGACCTCCCCAAGGGTATTGGGAAAGCTCAAGATCACCTCGTGCCGCACGCTCCCATTCCATTTCAGAAGGCAAACGGAAATCGTTCACGTATAAATCTCCTCCGGCAAGCAACCAGCTGTGGTAAAGTTGGGTTCTCCAGACAGAAAAGGCCTTTGCTTGGCACCATGTTACCCCAACTACCGGGTAATTGTCGTAAGCAGTATGCCAAAAATAGTTCTCTGCCATGGGGTCATGGTACGAGTAGGTAAAGTCCCTAACCCAACACAGCGTATCTGGATACACGTTAATGCGCTCCTTGATAATGTAACGGCTACGATCGGTATGCCCCCTAATTGCGTTGTGCTGTCCTTTGCTGTTGGTATAACCTAAATCCAAGTCTTGGCCTGGGTTTTCAAGGAATGACTGGTTAATCAATGGCTCTCCACCCTTAGAGCGCGGAATAACCGTCGTATCGCCGTTGTCCTCAAACGGCTTTACCGTTCCGTCATACATCACCATCGAACCATCATTTGTTAATGTAGAACGATGTAAACCATTGGACTTCTCATCTTTTGATAATGGGTTCCTTCTAGCGCTTGGATCCATGGCATTCAGGGTACGATTGTATCCATTATCAGCGGTCATTACCTTTCCGCGCTTGGCCGCTTCCTTGTAATCCACCCAATAATAATCATAGAATAACAACCGAGTATCTATTTGCTTATTATTGTAAAAGCTTTCTGCTTTTGAAACGTACATGTCCGTTAGCAATAATTGCGTTTCAGGGTCCGTATATTCGATGGGTGTTTCCCAGTTAAGCTGAAAATATTTTCTGTTCTCTACACGACCACCTTCAGATTTCAAAACTTTCTCCTGATCAGCTTTGTCTTTACTATCTTGGTCATCTGTCTTACCTGATTTGCTATTACCATAACCGCTTAAAATAGCAGATACCTCATCGCTATTCATAGTTATATCTATTTCACTTCTTTTACTTTTGGTGGCGGTTGCAAATTTCTTCTTATCTAAACCAAATATATCCGGTTTTCCAGCTGCTCCCTTGTACCCAAGAATCGCTAGGAAAGCCTTATCTAAATCCTCAATACCCTCAGAATTCAAGGGATCAAAAGCGTTGTTGCCTCCCAACACATCAGAACCAATATCCATAATGCTACGATAAGGATCACGGAAGAAATCTTCTGGTACATTTACCCACTGCTCTGCATCGTCACCGGATTGACGTCGGTACAACTTTTCACGAGCGATGGAGTCGCGAACCCAATAGACAAACTGACGGTACTCGTTGTTCGAGATTTCCGAAGCGTCCATGTAAAATGCTTGAATGGATACCGTACGGTTGCGCGTGGTGTACAATCCCATGATATCTTTATCGTTTTGTCCCGCCTGAAAAGCACCGGATGGAATGTACACCATACCGTAAGGAACCTTTCCAGGCCCCAAAACGTCCGGATACCAATTCGTACGGCCTTTAACACCTACGAGGTTACCGTCTACCGGATCGCACGAAGCGAACAATACAACAGCTAAAGCAAATACTACTACTTTTCTCATTTTATCCTTTTTTGGTTCTTACCTAATGCCAAACTCCACTTGCTACAGATTGATTAAGTTCGGGTATAACGTCAGAACATTCAAAATGGTTACATTTAATTCCCCAACCACCTAGGGTGCGTCGAATACGTCTTCGGCGGAATGGGTAAATAATAACAATACTTCACAAACATCTCATGCGATCCGCGCGAGATGCTCGACAATTTATTCAAGGTTAAATCATATGAATAACCCACCGTAAAGTTTTTAAAGGCATTGTACCCCAACAAAATTCCCAAGGCATCCGAAGTACGGTAGGTTAATCCAGCGTATCCGAGTTCTGAACCTTCTCTTTTGATGAAGTAACGTGTGTTGATGTCCACCGAATATTTCACCAAATCGGTTCTTGCCATTAAATTGAAATCTAAGTTTCCTGGGCCGATATTATTCATCTTGTAACCTCCCATGATGTAATAATGACGTGCGGTGTTGTAACCAACGGTACCGATGCCTGAAGACGCCCCAAGCAATTCCGACTCGCTTAGATGGGTTGAAGAAACACCTGCGTAGTAGTTATTCCCCTTCAAAAACAAACCAAAGTTCAAATCCAAACTAATCGCACTAAAGTCCGTTCCTGGCAAAGAGGGATCATTCATGGTTTGAGGTGGAATCCAATTGGGATTCATTGAATAGGAAATAATCCCAGCACCAATACCTGCTCCCAAGGTACCAACGTTTCCTAAGGAAATCGGGTAAGAATAATTCAGCAATAAGTTGTTTTGACGGGAGAAACCAATGGCATCATGGTAGAAACTTAACCCAACACCTCCGGGAAAAAAGCGGTTCATGTTTGCAGCAATATTCAAAACAGCCGAATTTGGCGCGCCATTCACCTTGTCCCACTGGTTACGGTAGATGCTTGTTGCGCAAATGCCCTCGTCGATCCCAGTTTCTCCTGGATTCACGGACATCTTATCGTACATGAAGTGGGTAAGCAGCTTGTCTTGCTGCGCAAGAGACGAACCCATCACTGCAGCAAAAGAAAGTCCTAATAGGCTGATTCTTAATTTCATACTAATTAACTTGCAAATTAATTTTTCATATTTCAGGACAAAAGTTGACCTAAAAATGCTTGCTAAGTTAAGCAAAAAAATGAAAATCAAAAAAATTCCTAAAAATTGTCCTCTATCCTAATTTCTGGTAGGTTCTCCACCACAAATCTGGAAGTTCATTGTTCATGGCGTTGTCATAATCCAATTTATCACACGGCACAAGGTGATGGCGCTCAAACCTACTGGATTCGGTTGAGGGATAAGGAACCTCCATCCACCATCGATCCGTCTTGTTGCTTTTATAGAAAACTAATTCTTTAAATTCATTCTCCATAACCACCGTGAATCGGAGGTAATCCTTCTTGCTTCCTATTGGAAAATCGCCTTTACGCTCTTCAATGCCCTCCATGAAATACCAAAGGGTATGAGCTACCAATGCAGCGTCGTAGGAATTTTCATTCTGCGGATTAAATACACCAAAGCACGAAAGTTTGTCGGATATTCCTGCATATTTGGCGATGCGGCAAAATTGTTCCAAGGTAAATCCGTTGGGATTTCCTTCTTTTAATTGGCGTTCGGATGCTTTAACGGCGTCCAAATTCATTCCAATGATATCTGCGTTGCGCAGATGGGGTTCCGCCAAGCGAAAATCGCTGGTAAAAGCGCCTAATTTACATACGTCAAAAAACAGCTTATCATAGAGCGCCATTTCTTGCGGCGCATTGCGGTTAGGCTGCACGCCTACGGTGGCATGGTTGAACAAATAACATGGTCTTCTCAACAACAATGAGCTAAGGTATCCCTTGCTGGAAATAGGGTCTTCCGGTTGACCAAGGTTCAGACGTTCGTCCACCGAGCACAAATTTATGAGCTGTTCGGTGATTTCAAACCCGACCGACAAGGCGTGCATTAAGTCCATACTTCCTCCTACAACAATCGGAATGCAGTTAATTTTCACCAATTCGGCCACCAGCGTTTGCAGGGCAAAATAGGTGTCTTCTACCCTTTCCCCAGGATTTAAATCTCCTAAATCGTAGAGCTTTGACTTCCAATTTTGATGGGGATACAAGGCATACAATTCCTTTCGAAAGTCCAAAGCACCAACAACGGCGTTGGTATGATTGCGGTATTCCTTCACATGAACGATGCACAAGGAATTACGATCAACCTCTTCTGTGGAAGTTGCGTTAAAACAAACGCGTCCTCCTAAAGAGGTTTCAAGGAATTCCTCTGAATCTACAGGAACAAGAAAAAGTGAAAAATCCAACATGGTGGACGAAGATACTTTTTCTCTAAGGTTCTTCTGTAGGTATCGGCAAAATTATTCCATAGCCCAACGTGAATAACTTCCTTAAGGTAAAAACTGTCCGATGTTAGGGCGGAAGTACAATTCAGACTTGAGTACTTTGCCGTCTTCACGGTAAATGGGTTTGCCGTCAGCATCTAATTTACTCATGTTGGAGCGTTGAATCTCGCAAAAAATCGCTTCAATCTTATCCTGCAAGCCATGACGCAAAAGGGTTCCACAGAGGATGTACAGCTGGTCCCCTAAGGCATCGGCGATTTCGACCATGTCTCCTTTTTTTGCTGCTTCCAAATACTCTTCGTTTTCTTCTTTCATCAAGTTGTAACGCAGGGTAGATCCTGCCTCGTCCAGTAAGGTTGGGGAAGTGTGGTTTTCAATCCCAAAAGCATTATGAAACCTTTCTACTTGGTGGATGATTTCTTTAAATTCCATTTTAATACGATATTAAGTTTTCCATGGCTTCACGAACCTTTTCGGCATTGGGTAAAATCGCCTCTTCGAGGGAAGAGTTCAAGGGGATTGCGGGGGTATCGACCGAACCCACTAAAGCTACGGGGGCATCTAAGAATTCGAATGCATGCTGTTGAATGCGTCCCAATAAACTTAATCCAAAAGCGCATTCTTTGGATTCCTCAGTAACCACTAGAATTTTTCCATGTCGTTTAGCCAATTCCACCATCGAATTTTCGTCCAATGGATTCAAAGAACGTAAGTCGAGAATTTCAATGCGCTGATCAAACGATTTAGCTGCTTCCAGTGCCCAATAGACTCCTCGACCGTAGGTAACGACCCCAAGAGAGGTCCCTTGCTCAATGGATTTCACATCCGCTTGAAGCACACTGCGTGCAAGGCCAAGAGGCACACGGTAATTTTCGTCCGGTTCCACCGACATCGCATCTTCGGTGCCTGGAATTTTAGACCAATACAAGCCTTTGTGTTCGAGAATCACTACCGGATTAGGGTCGTAGTAAGCGGCTTTTAAAAGCCCTTTCAAGTCTGCCCCGTTTGAGGGATAGACGACTTTAACACCGCGTATGTTCACTAGCACGGATTCAACGCTCGATGAATGGTAAGGTCCTCCGGATCCGTATGCACCAATGGGCACGCGTATTACCGCACTCACGGGCCATTTTCCATTGGAAAGATAAAAGCTACGCGATACCTCGGTAAATAATTGGTTCAATCCGGGCCAAATGTAATCGGCAAACTGTACCTCAACGATGGGTTTGAGTCCTACCGCAGACATTCCGACGGTGGATCCAATGATAAAGGCTTCTTGAATGGGCGTATTAAATACCCGGTGATCACCAAAGGTTTCTGCGAGAGTAGCGGCTTCACGAAATACTCCGCCGAGCCGTCGGCCGACATCCTGTCCGTACAACAAAGCTTCGGGGTGCTGTTGCATGATTTCACGAACGGCAAACAAGGCGGAATCTACCATAACGGTTTTCTTTTTGCCTTCAGGTGTTCGAACGCCTTCCTCTTGTACAATGGATGTAGGAGCAAAGATAAAATCCCTTACGCTCGTAGGATCAGGATCCGGTGAGGCCAAAGCGCGCTCGTATGATTCTTGCACCAATTGCAATGACTCGCGTTCGATTTGATCGAGGGTTGAGTGCGAAACATTCGCAAGGATGCAAGCGTTTTTCAGTTTCGGAAAAGGATCGCTTTTTGCAGCTATTTCCAAATCATCGCGGTACCATTCCTTCCGCACGCCGGAGGTATGATGGTTTAACAAAGGAACCGTTGCGTGCAACACAAAAGGCCTGCGCTCTTTTCGCATTGTTTTGATGATTTTTTGCAAGGCTTCGTGACAGGCTTCGAAATCAGAACCGTCCACGGATACAATTCCCATACCTTTGAATCCTGCAGCAAATTCCGCTATGTTTTGGGCGCGTGTTTCTGCAGCATTGGCAGAAATATCCCAGCCGTTATCTTGCACAAAATACAGAATGGGTAATTTTTTCAAAACAGCCATTTGCATTGCTTCGGAAACTTCTCCTTCGGTACATGAGGCGTCGCCTAGGGAGCAAACAACTACCGCTTCCTGCTCGTCTTCCTTGAGCAATTGCATTTTCTCTTTATATTGTAATCCCAGCGCAATTCCCGTAGTTGGAATGGCTTGCATGCCTGTGGCGGAAGACTGATGAATGATTTTTGGTTTATCGCTGTCGTTTAGTGACGGGTGCGAATAGTAAGTCCTACCCCCGGAAAAAGGATCGTTTTTTTTGGCCAACACCTGCAGAAAAAGTTCTTCTGGAGTAACTCCAATTCCTAATAAGATGCTGTCATCGCGATAGTAAGGAGAAACCCAATCCTTGGAGGTTAGTTGCAAGCCAAGCGCTAGCTGAACAGCTTCATGTCCTCGTGAGGTTGCATGAACGTATTTCGAAGTAACTTCCTTATTGGCTTCGAGGAGTTCGCTGATGTGCTTGGCTTGGCACATCAGCATGTAGGCTTTTAAAAGGACGGAGTTTGATTCCATGAAGCGTTTTTGAAAAATTCGAACAAATATACAACGGTTCGAGCTATTTAACTACAGGATTAGCGTAGGTTAATGTGCCCAAATCAGCGTCTAATGATGCCTCTACGCCTAACGGTAAGGTCCATTTATTTTCCGTATGACCGAAGGGGGCATTGGATAGGACTGGGAACGGTGCGGCTCCAAAATGTTGAAGAAGAACTTCCGACAACGAATACGATTGTTGTGGAGAAGCGGGCGAGCAGTCGGTGAATTGACCGAGAACAAGTCCACTAATCTTGGAAAAGACGCCCGCTAAACGCAGGGAGGTCAACATACGATCGATTCGGTAAGGCTCCTCCCCTATTTCTTCTAAAAACAGAATTTTACCTTGGCAATCGGGAAAATACGGACTACCGAGCATGGAAACAAAAACGCACAAGTTCCCTCCTATCAAAGCACCGGTGGCTTTCCCCGGACGACGGATTTTGGCTATTGTCATCTGGGATCGTGTTAAGGATAAATGCAACGGCTCCGCTTCAAACAGCGCATTTTTGAGCGCATCAATGGTGAAGGAATTCCAACCGGAATTACCGACAGGGCCGTGGTACGTTATTAAACCTGTTCGGTGGTTAATGGCATTAATGAGGAAGGTGATATCGCTAAATCCTATAATAATTTTCGGGTTTTCCGTAAACCATGACCAATCGATATCTTCCATAAGTCGAGCCGTGCCCCAACCACCTCTAATGCAAAAGACGGCTTTAACCTCAGGGTCGAGAAGCGCTTGTTTGAGGTCTTTGAGCCGCTCCTCATCGGAACCAGAAAGGTATCCATCACGCAGGTAAACGGAAGGAGCCAACCAAGCCGTTAATCCCAAGTCTTTTAAGATGAGTTTAAAGCTTGAGATAACCTTTTGATTCCAAACCGCACCAGCTAATCCTACAACAGCGACCTTGTCCCCCGGTTTAAGGCGTGGAGGTACAAGAGGATTCGGAACGTTTAAAGTTGGAATAGGGACGGTATGAGCAGAAAGCCGTGAAGTACCAAGCATCAAAGCACCAAGCATACCCCAACGGACAAAATCTCTACGGTTTGGCATGAGCCAAAAGTACAATTAATGCTATTCAAACATGCCACAAATCGTTAATTTTACCCTAAAAATTAGCAATGCTTGGCTTACAAATGGCAACAGATCCTCGATGGGTGGATGTGGTTTCGAAGAATCTATCGGAAATTTTAACGGACCATGCTTTTTGCGAACAAAAGGCGGCGAGTCATGCTATTTCTATCATAGTTCAATACCCTATGTACGCTGATTTAGTCACCGCTATGACCGAAATCTGCCAGGAAGAAATGGAGCATTTCAACCAAGTTCATGAACTTATTCTTTCGAAGGGTTTTACCTTGGGATTTGAGCGCAAGGACCCATACGTGAATGACTTATCGGAGTACCTTCGAAGAAACAAAACGAACAGCACGCCGCAGGGGCAATTTGTGAACAAGATGTTATTTGCCGCCATGATCGAGGCCAGGAGTTGCGAACGCTTCAAGATTCTGTCCGAACAGTTGGCCGAGGAGGATTTGCGGTTATTCTATCGCTCCTTAATGGAAAGCGAAGCGCGACACTATACCACTTTTTTGGGTTTTGCTCGAAAATATGGACAAGGAATTGACGTTGACCAATGCTGGAAAGAATTTTTATCCTTTGAAGCGGATCTCATGGCCAAATACGGAACTTCAGAAACCATCCACGGTTAGAAGTTGAAACAAATTCCGCCGGAAATGGGACTGAGGGCAGGCCCTTTTCCGGGTCTAAATACGTCCATTAGGCCGTATTGCACAAACAAACCGACATTTCCGTAGCCAATTTGGGCATATGCATTCGCAGAGAGCGAGTTAAAATTGAAATCGTCTTTAGTTTTGGCCTTCAGCGGTTTCCCATCATTTTCCCATTTCGTTTTCCAGCTGGAAGCAATTCGAACACCTCCAACCACTCCGAGGCTCAAATGCCAATTTTTATGTTCAGATTTATTGGAATTGAACTCCAGCAATAATGGGATTTGCAAATAAGTTGAACGAAGGACATTCTTAGTATAATTTACGGCAACGTTATTCATGGCATAAATGGAATCGGCGTTCGAAGCAACATCAACATTTTTCTCTAAACCATAGCGATTCCATTGAAAACCAAGGCCTGTTGTTACTCCGATGAATTCTTGATAAATCGGAAACCTCTTATCCCATACGTTGAATTGCAAATTCACACTTTTAGCATAATCCAGCACTAAAAAGGGTGCATCTGATTCGGAGAAAAACCGATCATTGGAATTCATAAAACTGTTCAAGCCTATTCCAAATCCTGCCCATGACGCGTGTTGATTATTGAAAAAGCCACCGTCTTTGTCATCTTTTAAACGGTAATCCTTATCCTCATCTCTATGAATTTGGTCATTTCGCTCGGACACATCTTCATCGATAATAATCTTCCGTTGATTTTTATCGCCTTTCTTATCTTTTTCGATGACAACAATGCGTTTATTACCCATTTTAACCCTTACTGTATCGGCAGGTTCTTCGCGTAAAAAGGCTGATTGATTAATAATGGAATCAATGAAAACTTCTACTTGAACATCCTGAAAAACTCGTTCCATATCGTTTCCAATTCCATACATGGATTTCATATTAAACTCAATTAATGAATCTATGGAGTTTGGATCACTTGAAATTACGGTCGTATCACCGTTATTAATAATAATTATTTTATGCGATTCGAGCGTTTGGCCAAAAGTGAGAGCTGTGCAAAAAAGAACATAAAATAGGACATGTTTCATGGAGCTAATTTTTAAGGTTGGACGTTAGTGAATTAAAAAAGTTACGGTCATTTTTCTTTTTATTCCATTCCAATACGAATGGACCGAGGTTAATTTCGGAAATGGTTCGTTCTTCATTACGTTTCCATTTAAATCCAAAAGTCTGATTGAACCATCTTGCTTCGCGTTGAAAAACGAGCGATTCGTCCTCTATTTTAAACACCCTTCTTGCTAAGCGCTCTTTTATCCAATCCTTCAATAGTCGTGATCGTTCTTTGATCTCTTCCACCGGTATGTTAGAGGTTGCGACATCAGAGGAGGTATCCCTTGTTGGTGTAAATTGTGGAATGGACGCGTTAAGCTCATCATCCGAAAATTCATGTGGGTGCAAAATGCAATCCTTAACAGAGCTTATTTCAACTACACTCGGTTGAGGCACCTGATGAAGGATGAACCGATACCCCTTTTCTCGAGTAGACAAATGCGCTTCGTTAAGATTTTTGGCTTTAGGAAGTTTATTCTTGACGGTTGCATCCTGTAACGACTTTCCGGATTGCTTTGAAAGGGGTTTGTTAGCGGGAAAAAACAAGAGCACTCCTAGCAAAAAAACGGCTGCAGCAGCGGAG
>JBJOJZ010000128.1:0-113524 GCA_046046325.1 Bacteroidota bacterium | reverse complement strand
AGTATAGGTTGTTGTTGTATTCGGTGTAACGGTAATCGTACTACCTGTTTGACCACCAGGAGACCACGTAAAGGTTCCTCCTGGAACCGTGGACGTCGCTGTTAAGGTTGCTGCCTGACCAGCACAAACGGTTGCACTGTTTACCGAAATAACTGGAACGGGGTTGATCGTTACCGTTACAGGGGTTAAGGCGGAAGCGCAACTGACTCCGGACCACGTAATTCTTACGTAACCGTTTCCTGCATTTCCTGTCATATTTCCTCCATTTGGATTAGGCATTGAAGCGTTTCCGGCAATAGTATTACCGGCTAGTACTCCTCCAACGAAAGAAGAACCTCCACCACCGCCGTCGTCATTGAAAGCAGCTCCTCCTCCATAATAACCGCCGCCGCCGCCGCCGCCGTCTCCATTCTTATTGCCACCCTGACCAAGAGCCCCGGCAGCATTACCCGCTCCTCCTGCCGCTTGAGTTCCTCCGTTCGCACTACCGTTGTTTCCGTTTAAGCCGCCGCCGGCACCTGCTTGCTGACCACAGCACCCGGCCCCACCGCCTCCGCCTGCAACAATGATTCTATTTCCCAAAGCAACGCCTCCAAGCCTGACATCGGAAGCGCCACCACCACCACCGGAACAACCTTGTGGTCCTGCATTTCCTCCTCCATTCCAACCGCCGCCGCCGCCTACAGCACAAGAGGCACCCATACCCCCCGTGTAAACTGCCAAGGTTTGGCCCGCTGTTAATGCAACCGTTCCTGTTGCGTATCCTCCGTTGGCTCCAATGTTTCCGTCGTCGCCACCTTTTGCTCCCCAAGCCTCAATAGTGTATACCCCTGAAATAGGGGCTGTAAAGTTTTGTACGCTGCCGGTGAAAGGAAAATTCTGCGAACCTCCCTGTGCAGTAGCCGTTTGAACATAATATGTTGTTGTATTTTGGAGGTTTGGCGTTGTATAACTTGCACTAGTTGAAAGCTGTCCGGTTCCATTTGCATTTGCAAACCAAATATAATTGTTGTTTTGCCCGCCCGTTGCGGTCAAAGTAGCACTTCCTGGTCCGCACAAGGCAACACTGTTAGCCGTAGGTGCCGCCGGCAAGGCATTAACCGTGACGGTTGCAGTTGCAGTAACGGGAGGACATCCCGCTGCGGAATAGGAAACCGTGTATTGCGTTGTCGTATTGGGGGTTACAGAAACCGATGCCCCAACCAGGTTTCCTGGATTCCACGTAAAAGTTCCTCCAGGAACATTGGCTGTTGCTGTCAAGTTGGCTGTTTGACCGGCACAAATTGTTGCTCCGGTTGCCGTAACGACCGGTTGGGGGTTAATAGTAACCGTAACAGGTGTTAAAGCCGAGGGACAGCCTTGCGCATTCCACGAAATGATAACCTGACCGTTACCGTTTCGTACACCAACCGTAGTTGATCCTCCGTTAACACCCCCAATGTAGGAAGAGCCTCCGCCCCCCCCGTTGTTGTATCCGCCGCCGCCGCCGCCATAATAACCGCCACCACCGCCACCGCCACCGGCAGACCATCCAGAACCGTCTCCACCCTGACCAAGCGTTCCCGCTGTTACGCCGCATGGACCACCGCTGTTTGCTAATGCCCCTCCAGCCACTTGTGTTCCTCCTGAATTTGGACTATTGGTTCCGTTGTTTCCTGTAAGCCCCCCTCCATGTCCTCCTGCTGCATACGACCAACCGCAACCGCCACCGCCGCCAGCAACAATTACTCTGTTCGCCAGCGCATTGCCGCCAACACGAATATCAGAAGCTCCTCCTCCGGGGGTGCCGTTTCCTCTACTCCTATTGGGCCCACCACCATTCCAACCACCGGGAACAAAGGTGCAATCCGGAAAAGGATGGTTCCCCGGTCGGTCTTGGCCCTGACCACCAACATAAACATTTATTATTTGTCCAGCGGTTAAATTCATCGATCCTTGGGCTCTTCCGCCAAGACCTCCGCTGGTGGGATAATAGTCTGTTACATTTCCGCCTCTTGCTCCATAAACATCGAAAGTATAGGTTCCTGTAACGGGCGCTGTGAACGCTTGCGGGGCACCAGTAAAATTAAATGTCTGCGAACCAACGCCTTGGTTTCCTCCTTGTTGGGTGTTGACATAATAAGTTGTAGTGGTGTTTAAAACGGGTGTAGTGAAACTCGCACCGGTCCCAACCAAGGTTGATCCTGCAGCATTGGAATACCAATTATAATTGCTTAAACCACCAGAGGCTGTTAACACCGTACTACCTGGGCCGCACAACACCAAGTTTCCACTAACGGTTGGCGCGGGGGGCGATGGATTTACCGTAATGGTTAGTGAGGCACACGACGGGCTCGCTTGGCCGTTGCTATTATTATTTACAAAATAGGTGGTGGTGGAAGCAGGAGTCACCGTGATGCTTGCGCCAGAACCAATAAACGTTCCTCCGCATGCTCCAGTATACCAATTTTGGGTTCCCATGGTACCATTTGCGGTAAGGGTTACGGTTTGACCCGCGCAAATGGACGCAGAACTGGCCGTTATACTTGTAGGAGGCTGTACCCCACCAGCACAATTCGTGGAACGATAGCCTAAGTTTCGGTTAAATCCACATCCGCATCCCGAGGAACAGCAGTTTCCTAAATTCAAATAAAAAGTTCCTGTCGAAGGAGCCGTCCAATTTAAGTAGGATCCTAAACCGCAAAAATCGTCGTTTTGGGTAAGGTTACCCGAGGTAGGCTGGGTTGAAATGGTTAAATATGGATCCCCGTTATAGGAGGCACTTGGGGCATACGATGAGCAATAGGTGAATTGGTAAGTACACCCTGCCTGGGCTTGGAAGGTAACATATCCCCTACATGTATGATAAAAGTATTGCCATCCCATGTTCGGAGTAATCGTACCAAGAGGGTTGTTGCAATAAGCCTGAGCATGCACAGAATTGAACGACCAAAGTATAATAACAAAGCCTAGAAAACGTAAACTAAAACGCATAATCACAATTTTTGATAAAATTAACTTTTTTGCGCCGTTTGAACGAAATTTTCAGACCATGGTTGCCATTAATTTTTAATTTAATTAACTATGGCAAATAGACTTTTCCAAACATCTTGACTTATTTAATTTCAAACCCTTCCATGAACTTGGTTGTAAAGTCTCCTTCCATAAATTTAGGGTGATGCATCAACTGTTGATGAAAAGGTATGGTTGTTTTAATTCCAGCCACAATGTATTCATCAAGAGCTCGTCGCATTTTAAGGATTGCTTCTTCTCTAGTCTGAGCAACAACAATCAATTTGGAGATCATTGAGTCGTAATTTGGGGGTATCGTATAACCGGCATAAACGTGCGTATCGATGCGAACTCCATGCCCTCCCGGTGAATGATAATCCGTGATCTTTCCAGGAGAAGGCCTAAAATCGTTGTAGGGGTCTTCTGCATTAATACGGCATTGAATAGCATGTAAAATAGGGGTATAATTCTTTCCGGAAATTTTTTCGCCTGCCGCTAATTTAATTTGTTCTTTTACCAGGTCATAATTGATAACCTCTTCCGTAATGGTGTGTTCTACCTGAATACGGGTATTCATTTCCATGAAATAAAAGTCCCGGTTTTTGTCCACTAAAAACTCCACGGTCCCCACTCCTTCGTATCGAACGGCCTTTGCAGCCTTGATGGCCGCTTCGCCCATTTTTTCTCGCAGCTCTGGCGTCATGAAGGGAGAAGGGGTTTCTTCTACCAGCTTTTGGTGCCTTCGTTGAATCGAACAATCCCTTTCTGAGAGGTGGCATGCATTTCCGTACTGATCTCCCGCAATTTGAATTTCAATGTGTCGAGGTTCTTCGATGAATTTCTCCATATAAACCCCATCGTTTCCAAATGCCGCTCCGGCCTCTTGCCGGGCAGAATCCCATGCCGATTGAAGGTCTTCCTCTTTCCAAACAATGCGCATACCTTTACCTCCTCCGCCGGCGGTGGCTTTTAAAATCACGGGGTATTTGATACGTTCGGCGTTGACCTTTGCGTCTTCAATGTCTTTTAAAAGCCCTTCTGAACCAGGAATGCACGGAACTCCCGCCTTGATCATGGTGGCTTTTGCCGTTGCTTTATCGCCCATTGCAGCGATTTGTTCTGGCAGGGCCCCAATGAACTTTATCCCGTATTCTTGGCAAACGCGGGAAAACTTCTCGTTTTCAGACAAAAACCCATACCCAGGATGAATCGCGTCAGAATTGGTGATTTCTGCTGCTGCAATGATGTTCGAAATAGATAAGTAAGACTTCGAGCTTACTGCGGGACCTATGCAAACTGCTTCATCTGCAAAACGAACAGGCAAGGAGTCTTTATCAGCCGTGGAATACACCGCAACGGTTTTTATTCCCATTTCCTTACAAGTTCGAATCACACGCATGGCAATTTCGCCACGGTTTGCGATTAAGATTTTTTTAAACATGAATTTTATTTTAGGCCGGTTCTACCAAGAAAAGGGGTTGGTCGAATTCCACAGGAGTTGCGTCATCGACCAACACCTTGACTATTTTTCCACCGATTTCAGACTCAATTTCATTGAAGAGTTTCATGGCCTCAATGATGCAAATTTTATCGCCTTTTTTGATCTCTGATCCCACTTCAACGAAAGGCGCTTTGTCAGGGCCAGACGAGCGGTAAAAGGTGCCAATCATCGTGGATTTAATGGTTATGGTATTCGCGTTTTCCGCAACCACTTTGACCGCCTGTTCAACTTGAGGTTCACTTTGAACGGGGGCTATTGATTGAGGAACAACCGGAGATGGAATTGGGGCAGTGACCGGAGAATAAGTCATTGGAACCCCCAAATTTGGTCCTTTGATATTTATCTTAAAGCCGTCTTTTTCAATTTCCACTTTACCTAAGCCAAGCTTCGATACTAATTTGATCAGTTCTTTTATTTCTTCGTTATTCATAGTTCAAATTTAAGAATTATATGCCCATTTCAAATATACTGCTCCCCATGTAAATCCTCCACCGAAAGCACTTAAAATAATATTATCTCCTTTTTTCAATTGCGATTCGTAATCCCACAAGCATAAAGGCAGAGTTCCTGCCGTAGTGTTGCCATATTTTTGAATGTTGATCATTACTTTATCCTTGGTGATTCCCATTCTATCAGCTGTTGCGTCAATGATTCTAAGGTTTGCTTGGTGCGGAACAAGCCAAGCTATATCCTCTGCGGTTAACTGATTCTTTTCCATAATCTCAGCGGAAACTTCCGCCATGTTAGTAACCGCAAACTTGAACACTTGTTTTCCTTCCTGTTTGACATAATGCATTCGGTTTTCAACCGTCTCAATACTTGCTGGACTCACCGAACCACCTGCTGGCTGTACCAAATAATGACGTCCTGCCCCATCGCTTCGTAAAATAAAATCCTGAACCCCTAAGCCGTCCTCGTTTGGCTCAAGCAGAACGGCCCCACCACCATCACCAAAAATAACACAGGTGGTTCTATCTTGATAGTCAAGAATTGAGGTCATTTTATCTACTCCAACCACAACAACTTTTTTATAGCGGCCTGTTTCGATAAATTGTGCTCCTGTGGACAAAGCATAAATAAAGCCGGAACAAGCTGCAATTAAATCATAGCCCCAAGCATTGGTCATCCCTGCTTTATCACATAATACGTTTGCTGTAGATGGAAAGGGGTAATCGGGGGTTACCGTTGCTAAAATCACTAATTCAATGTCGAGCGGGTTGGTGTTCGTTTTATTCAAAAGTCCTTTTACCGCTTCAAGCGCGATATCGGAGGACGCTCCATCGCGCATCACTCGTCGTTCTTTAATGCCAGTTCTTGTGGTAATCCACTCATCAGAGGTGTCCACTATTTTGGCTAAATCTTCGTTGCTCAACACATGTTCTGGAACATAACCGTTTACACCGGTAATGGCCGCATGAATCTTTTTCATTCTTTAATTGCGTTTGTAATTCTTTCGGATAAACCATGAGAAGCCACTTGATAAGCGTGCATTAACATGGAGTATACTGCGTTTTCATTGGAGGAACCATGGCCAATAATGGCATTTCCTTTGACACCAAGAATGGGGGTGCCTCCATAATTTTCATAATTGAACAAGTCAAAATATTCGTCTTGGATCCCTCGTTTTTTTAACAAAGAATAGAAGCCTTCTGCTTGCTTTAGGATAATATTCCCTGTAAAACCGTCGCAGACCAAGACATCTGCTTCATTCATGAACAACTCTCTACCTTCTACATTCCCAATAAAGTTAATGCTTGATGATTCTTTGAGCGACTTGTACGTGGCCTGCGAAACCAAATTTCCTTTCGATTCTTCTTTTCCAATATTTACGAGTCCAACTCGGGGGGAATCAATTCCTAATATGGCTTGAGCATACACGGAACCCAGCTCTGCAAATTGCGTTAAAACGTCGACTCTGCAGTCAGCATTGGAACCAACATCGAGTAGTACGGTTTGTTTGCCGTTAATACAGGGAATTAGCGTGGAGATACAAGGCCGAATAATTCCAGGAATGGTGTTTAATTTATGGATTGCCCCAACCATCATCGCGCCCGTATTTCCTGTGCTTGCAAACACGTCAATTCTGCCGTCGCGTAGAAAATTAAGCCCAATCGACATGGATGAATGAGGCTTTTGCTTCAGTGCCTGAATGGGATGATCTTCCATGGATATCGCTTCTTTGCAGTCCACCAAGAAAAAACTCGAAGAATCTATGTTGAATTGTTTCATTTCGTTCAACATTAGATCTTTATTACCAAAAAGATACAGCGAGGCCTTTCCGTCTAACGTTTGACGAATTTTTTGGGCTGCAAGGATATTTACTTTTGGGGCAAAATCCCCTCCGGAAACATCTAATCCGATTTTCATCGAAAATTATTCAACGACCTCTTGCTCTTTTTGAGCAACCACTTTTCCTTTATAATAAAGTGTTCCTTCATGCCAATGTGCATGATGGAATAAATGAGGTTGACCTGTAGTAGGACACGTTGCAATATTCGCTGCAACCGCCACTTTGTGGGTTCTTCGCTTATCTCTTCTTGTGGTAGATGTGCGTCTTTTAGGATGTGCCATTTTCTATAAATAAAATGTTAAATTAACTATTCTTTTTTAATACGTCCCAACGGGGATCTGAGTTTTTCTTTTCTGTTTTTTGTAGAAGCTGAATAATTTCTTGGTTACAATCCTCTTCACGGTGCAGATATCGCGTAGGTAAAGAGATCACCACTAATTCAAAACAAGGCTGAAACAGGTCCAATTGAAACGCATCTTTTGGAAGCACCACAAGGGACTCGTCAAAAGAAGGTTCCTCGCCAAACTTATAAACCAAATCCAAGGTTCCTGAGGCTGAAAAACTAAGTTCTTCGCTGCATCTATCACATCCTGCCGTTAATTGGGCGTCTATACTCAATGAAAGCAGCAACATAGTTTCTTTTTTTTCCAATTTGGCAGAAACCTTACCTTCTCCTGAAATTATTTCAAACTGCTCCAGTTCTTTAAAAAAAGCATCAGGCAACAAAAATTGAGTTTCGTGAAACCCTATTTTTAGACCTGAAAAAGGCCATAAAAAGTCTTTCTTCCAATTCATTTTTCAAAAAACAGAGGCAAAGTTAGGGTAAATTATTGTATCCCCCAACTTTGAATAGCCGGGAGCATCATTGCATTTCTTTGGTGCCTGCGGTTATAGGTAGTGGATTTTGTGTACGGAGGCGATGCTCTTCTCTATTTTTAACCACATCAATGGCAAAATATATGGCGTTTCTCAAGCCCACTTCGTTCGCGATTCCTTTGGGTGCCAAATCGAAAGCTGTGCCGTGCCCGGGGGAGGTTCTAACAACCGTTAAACCCGCTGTATAATTTACTCCTTCATCTTGGGTAATTGCCTTAAATCCGGTTAATCCTTGATCGTGATACATCGCCAACACTGCATCAAACTGAAAACACTGTCCGGAACCAAAGAAACCATCGGCAGAATAAGGTCCAAAGGCTAAAACTCCTGCATTTTTTGCCGCACTAATGGCTGGCCCAATGATTTCGAGTTCTTCCTTTCCGATATTTCCGGATTCCCCTGCATGCGGATTAAGGCCTAACACTGCTATTCTTGGTTTGATGATGTTGAAGTCTTTACGAAGGGCTGTTTCCAAATTTTTAAGTGCGTTGAGAATTGCATCTTTTGTCAACACCTCTAAAAGCCCGCTCAATGCAACGTGGTTGGTAACCAAAGCAACGCGTAATCTTTCTGAACACAACACCATCAAAGCCCCCTCGTCTTTAAACTGTTTTTGATAATACTCGGTATGTCCCACAAATTCAGGGTCCACCAACATGACCTGTGCTTTTGAAAGAGGGGCGGTTACTACAGCGTTTAAATGCCCTTTCTTTAAGTCTTCTGTTGATGTTTCTACAGCCCAATACGCGGTCGTTGCGGTTTCTTTCGTGGGCTTACCTAACTGGATTTGAGGCTGTATTTTGGGGCTGATTATGTTCGCTTTGCCCGGTTGAGCCTGATTAGGCTGTTGAATCGTATGAAATGCAACATCTTCCAACACGAACTGTTTTTTTACCTGATTCAATGCCTCCATTGGGCAATAAAAAATCAACACGGACTCTTGTAGCACTCGAGAGTCCATGCAAAGCTTGTAAATGGTTTCTGGTCCAATGCCCGCAGGATCACCGCAGGTTACCCCCACTTTTAATTTTCGTTCTTTTTCCATTGGTGATAATTCGTTAAAAATTCCAGCAACAATCGTACGCCAAATCCTGTTCCTCCTTTCGGTAAGTAACCACTGCGCTGCTCAAGCCAAGTGGGCCCCGCAACATCCAAATGAATGTAAGGAGCCTTGACGAAAGTTTCCAAAAACTTACCAGCTGTAATCATTCCAGCATCTGCCCCACCAATGTTTTTAAGGTCGGCAATATCCGATTTCATGGGCGTTAAGTATTCTTCCCAAAAAGGAAATTCAACCAGTCTTTCGTGGGTTTTAAGGCCCGAATCCACCAAGGCATCCATCACGTTCTTTGGAGCATTGCCCATGGAAATCGCGGCTTTTGTTCCAATGGCTCTTACGGCGGCACCGGTTAAGGTAGCTGCGCTTATCACCAATTCCGGATCGAACTTGTCCGCATATGACAAGGCATCCGCTAGAATCATCCTTCCCTCGGCATCCGTATTTAATACCTCAACGGTGGTTTTATTGTACATGGTAACGATGTCACCTGGGGCATAGGCATTGCCACCAGGCCGGTTGTCGGTTGCAGGAATCAAACCAATAACATGCACTGGAATATTTAACCTGGACAAGGCTTTAATTGCCCCTGCGACCATGGCCGCGCCGGCCATATCGCTTTTCATGGAGTCCATAGACCCCGGCGTTGGCTTCAAGCTTAAACCGCCGGTGTCATAAACCACCCCTTTTCCCACCAGAACGATAGGGTTTTTGTTGATATATTTTTTAGGTTTGTACGAAATCGTGGTAAAGGTTGGAGGTGTTATAGATCCTTGGTTAACGGCAAGTAGTCCTCCCATTTTCATGGATTTAATTTTAGCGTGATTCAACACCTCCACGCTGCAGTATTTATCTTGACACCATTGTTTTATTTCCTCGGCAAACTGAACGGCATTCAAATGCGAAACGGGAAGATTTACCATGTCCCTTGTCCAAAAAACAACCTCCTGAACAGTTTTTAAATAGTTCAGTGCTTCGTCCTTCATGGATTTAGGAATAACAACCGTATCCAATATTGCTTTTTCTGGTTTGGAAAGAAACCTAGCGAAGCGATACGAAGCCAGCATAAATCCTTCTAAAAAAGGCGTGCATGACCATTCTGGAGATACGTGAACGACTTCTACCTCTTTCGCGAGCAACGAAAAAACTTCCGCACCAATCATGCGTTGTTTTTCAAGGCCCAATGATTCAAAGCCATAATCCAGATTGATTTGCCAATGTTCGTTTTTTACGTAATCCCAATCTTTTTTTAAGGATTTGGTAGGCAACAGTGAAATTGTTGCGGAGGATTTTGATTTGGAAGATCTTAATAATTTAATCATAGTGCAAAGATAACATTAATCCACAGGGGGCCTTTTATTCTTATATTGATTGAGAATTTTTGCAACAATTACAGGAGTTGCTAAATATTGTAGTTCTTCTTCGCTTATCCAAACGACTTGAGATGAATCTGCCAAACTTTTGGTTGAAACGAGGGACGAATAATGTAATTTTTGATGGCTTAACACATGGAGTCCTCGATCAAGAATTTCCCCTCCTTCCCTCTTGAGGTGTTCCAATTCGGATAACCAATCCTGCTCATTGACAAACTCCTTGTATGGAAAAAGAAAGAGGTTTTTCCAAATGTTTCCCTCAGTAATCTTCGTTAGGCCGATCTTGTTTTCAACAAGGTGAATCTCGAAAAGTAAAAACCGGTTCTTTTGGGGTTTTTTAGGCGATTTAACGGGCCGTTCGTGAAAATTACCTAAGGTGAATGCATCACACTCTGCATTCAAAGGACAAAAAGGGCAATTAGGCTGTCGAGGAGTACAAATAGAAGACCCTAAGTCCATCAAAGCTTGGTTGAAATCTCCTGGTCGGCTTTTAGAAATCCATTCATTAGCCAAGGCCTGAATGAGTTTTTGGGCCTTTGAGGAGGAAATAGGATCTGAAATATTAAACACCCTAGACATAATCCTGAAAGCATTTCCATCCAATGCAGGTACGGGTTCATTGTAGGCGATGGATGCAATTGCTCCAGCCGTATATGGACCGATACCTGGAAGTTTAATCAAGGAACTGAAAGACTCTGGGAAGTCAGGGCCGTTTTCCACAATTAACTTTGCCGCATGATGGAGTTTACGGGCACGAGAATAATACCCCAATCCTTTCCACACGGCTAGAACCTCATTTTCTTGTGCCTCGGCCAACGAATTCACATTGGGAAATCTTTCCACAAATCGATGGTAAAAAGGCAGCCCTTGTTCCACCCTGGTTTGCTGTAAAATCACCTCGCTAATCCAAATAAAATAAGGAGACGCCGTATTTCGCCAGGGTAAATCCCTTTTGTTTTGATCGTACCAACTTAAAATAGATTCTTGAAAACTAAGCAATTAGCGATTTTTTAAGAGGTTTTTTCGAAAAAACATAGTAAAATGGGCAATTCTATCCTATTTTTGCGGTCGAAAATACAACAATCAAACAACAAGTAAAAAGAAAACATTATGACAAAGGCAGATCTTATTCATAAAATTTCCAACGAAACAGGACTCGAAAAAAATGAAGTTTCACGCGTAGTTGAATCGGTCATGGATTCCATTAAATCGTCCTTAGCTGAAGGAACAAACGTCTACCTTCGTGGCTTTGGGAGCTTTATCGTGAGAACAAGAAAGCAAAAAACTGGCCGAAACATTTCCAAAAACACAACGATTATAATTCCAGCACACAATATTCCAGCCTTTAAGCCTGCAAAAGTTTTTGTTGAGCAAGTAAAGCAGAAGGTAAAAGTATAGCTGCCTTTTTTGGTTTTCAATTTTTTACGTTACTTTTGCACCCCATCGTTCGTGTATTGGTGGGATTGCGATCAGTAAACAACATTAAAATATAAAGGTTATGCCGAGCGGTAAGAAAAGAAAAAGACATAAAATGGCTACGCACAAGCGTAAAAAAAGGTTGAGAAAAAACCGCCACAAGAAAAAGAAATAGTCCTTTATTAAACCGTTTTAAACGGCTGATTTACCCTCAGACGGCTAATTCTTTCCTATTTGAATCTAGAACTAATAGTGGATGTTCGACCAAATGGTATTTGGTTGGCATTGTTGCGTGATGGAAAACTCATCGAATTGCACGAAGAACGTGGCAGTTCAGATTTTGTAGTTGGGGATATTTACCTTGGTAAAATACGTCGGCTTTCCCCAAGTTTGAATGCGGCATTTGTCGATGTTGGTTACGAAAAAGATGCGTTTCTTCATTATTTGGATTTGGGGCCGAAGTTTGGTTCGCTTAACAAATATACGAAAGACGTCATCCGCGGAAAGCAAAGCGTTGCTTCTTTAAATTACTTTAAGCCCGAACCTGAAATCAACAAAGACGGTAAAATTGACGATGTTGTTTCTTCCAGTCAATTTGTTTTGGTACAAGTTGCGAAAGAGCCTATTTCTTCCAAGGGCCCGCGTCTCTCGTCGGAAGTTACATTAGCAGGAAGATACATTGTCCTTTCTCCGTTTTCCAATAAAATATCGGTTTCGCAAAAAATCAAATCCCAAGAAGAAAAGAAGCGCCTCAAAGAAACGTTGGAAGGGTTGTTGCCAAAGAATTTTGGAGCAATCATTCGGACCGTAGCAGAAAACAGAACCCCTGCAGAATTAGAGCAAGATTTGGCGCAGCTCATGGAAAAATGGGAGGTCATTTTCAAAAACCTCAAGGGAAGCAATTCTCCTAAGAGGATTCTTGGAGAAATCAATACAACCTCCTCTATTTTACGTGATTTATTGAACGGTGATTTCACGAATGTTCATGTTAACTCCAAAGACACTCACGAAGAAATTTCTGCTTTTGTCGAACAAATTGCACCTGGTAAGAGCTCCATTGTAAAGCACTACGACGGAAGGATTCCCATTTTCGAGCGTTATGGCATCAACAAGCAGATCAAGGTGCTTTTTGGTAAAAAAGTACCCATGCCAAGTGGTGGATACCTCATTATAGAGCATACCGAAGCCATGCACGTGATTGATGTCAACAGCGGTAATCGTAAGGGGGCAGATGGCCAAGAATCCAATGCATTAGCCACCAATATAGAAGCGGCAGAAGAAATTGCTCGCGTCTTACAGCTGCGAGATATGGGAGGAATCATTTGCATCGACTTCATTGACATGCACGAACGCGACAACAACCGGAAGCTTTATGAAAAGCTTAAGGAGTTCATGAAGAACGACCGAGCTCGTCACAATATTATCCCTCCTTCCAAGTTTGGTGTAGTAGAGATTACGCGTCAAAGGGTACGGGAAGTGACGGAAATTGAAACCAATGAAACCTGTCCAACATGTAATGGAACTGGTGAAATTCAAGCGAGTATTCTTTTTGCGGAAGAAATCGAAAACAACCTTGCTTTCTTATTGAAAGACAAAGGGTTAAAGGGTTTTTCGCTTCAAGTGCATCCCTATCTAGAAGGCTACTTCAAAAAAGGTGGTTTATTCCGTTCGATGCAATGGAAATGGTATTTTAAGTTTAAAACCTGGGTTCCTATCACGCCCAATACTTCATTTCAATTGCTGCAGTATTCCTTTATTGACCAACAGCAAGATCCGATCGAATTATAATGTCAACTGCCCCTGATTTACAGCGGTGGATTACGGAAATGGAGCGTTTTTGTGCCTACCAAGAACGCAGTCCGAATGAAATACGTCTCAAGCTCGGCCGGAAGGGCCTGCATGAAGGGCAAATAGAAGCGGTTATTGAACACCTTACTTCCCATAACTTTTTAAATGAACAACGGTTTGTGGAAGCCTATGTGCAAGGGAAATTTAAGATTAAAGGATGGGGAAAACACAAAATAAAAGCGGGGTTGAAGACCCATCGAATACCTGAGCACCTTATCCAAGTAGGGTTGAGTCAATTGGAAACAAACGACCAAGACAAACGGTTGGCAGATTGGTTTGAGAAAAAAAAACAAGCCTTGCGCAACGAACCCGAAGGTCCCCAAAAAACCGCAAAAATCGTTCGATTTTTGCTATCAAAAGGTTATGAAATGTCAGCCATCCTGGAGCTTGTTAGACTTTCTTAATCAGCACGTCGTCTTGTTCCTTGTAAACCTTGACTAACTGATTTTTCGTCAAGTGCTTTACGCTTAAATCCCACTGTTTATTGCTGCATTCCACTTTTGCTCTTGCATCCGACAATCGTTGAGGCAGGTCAGAACAAATGCTTAGAATCGTTTTGTCTAATTCAGAAAGAGAAACGGTTTTTTCGGGGCGCATTTGAGGGAAGAACAAAACCTCTTGGATTGAATGATTGTTGGTGAGCAACATGACCAAACGGTCCATTCCAATACCAATCCCAGAAGTTGGCGGCATTCCGTACTCTAAGGCGCGTAAAAAATCTTGATCAATAAACATCGCCTCATTGTCGCCTCGCTCCGAAAGTTGCAACTGTGTTTCAAATCGTTCACGTTGATCTATGGGGTCGTTCAATTCTGAGTATGCGTTCGCCACCTCTTTACCGTTGATCATCAACTCGAAGCGCTCGGTAAGGGAAGGATTGTCCCGGTGACGTTTGCATAACGGAGACATTTCAATCGGGTAATCGGTGATGAATGTTGGATTGAGGTAGTTTCCTTCACATTTTTCTCCGAAAATCTCATCAATTAATTTTCCAACACCCATTTCCGGCTGTGTCTCAATGTTCAGCGAGGTACAAATCGAGCGCAATTGTTCTTCAGATTTATCCGCAATGTCATAACCGGTATGTTCTAGGATGGCTTCTCGCATGGTAACGCGCTTAAAGGGAGCCTTGAGGGAAATGTTGTTTTGTCCAACACGAATTTCGGTGGTTCCACAAACGGCGAGAGCTATTTCTTGCAATAGATTTTCCGTGAATTCCATCATCCATCGGTAATCTTTGTACGCGACATAGAGTTCCATCACCGTAAATTCTGGGTTATGGGTGCGATCCATTCCTTCATTCCTGAAATCCTTCGCAAACTCAAACACCCCATCGAATCCGCCTACAATCAAACGTTTGAGGTACAATTCATTAGCAATTCGCAGGTACAAAGGAATATCCAAAGCGTTGTGGTGCGTTATAAAAGGCCTTGCCGCTGCTCCTCCGGGAATCGGTTGTAAAATGGGGGTTTCAACCTCTAAAAACCCGTGTTGATCAAAAATTTTTCGCATGACCGAAAAAACCTTTGACCGAGTAACAAATGTTTCCTTAACTTTTGGATTCACCACTAAATCGACATATCGTTGACGGTAGCGCAATTCTGGATCGGTAAAAGCATCGTGGGTATTCCCCTCCGCATCGGTTTTTGGTAAAGGAAGCGGCTTTAGCGCCTTACTTAATAGTTTAAAGGACGTTACATTCACCGATATTTCACCAACTTGAGTTTTAAAAACTTTCCCGGTAATCCCAATGAAATCTCCAAGGTCTAGTAGCTTTTTAAACACTTCATTATACAAGGTTTTATCCTCTCCTGGGCATAATTCATCGCGGTTAAAATACACTTGAATTCTACCAGAACTGTCCTGTAATTCGGCAAACGAAGCCTTCCCCATAATCCGTTGGCTCATCATTCTTCCTGCGATTTGAACCGTTTGATGTTCCTGGAATTCTGCCTTGATGGATTCGGCAAAGTGGGTTACCTCAAACGCTTCTGCGGGATAAGGCTCCATGCCCATTTCCCGTATTTTTTGAAGGGTAAAACGTCTTTGTTCTTCTTGTTCTGACAGTTCTTGGCTCATTTATTTAAAATTTAAGGTACAAAGATAGGTTATCGAAGTAAACCTATAAATGAAACAGCAGCATGCCTATAGAAAAATAAATAAACAAGCCAATGACGTCATTGAGGGTGGTTACAAACGGCCCAATCGCCAAAGCGGGGTCGATTCGATACCTGTGCAGAACTAATGGAAAAATGGTTCCAAAGGTCGAGGCAAACACGATTACTGTGAGCAAGGACAAACTCACTACGACTGCTAATTGAACGTTGGAGAAAAATACTGCAACCCCAAATATCAAGGCAGAAAGGATGATCCCGTTCATCAAACCAACGGTTGCTTCTTTGGCTATCCTTGGCATTATTCGTTTTACGGCAATATCTCCCTTGGCAATCGCTTGAACCACAATCGCCGAGGATTGCACGCCTACATTTCCTCCCATTGCGGTAATCAAAGGAATAAAAAAAGCTAAAGCAGGAAGTTGCGATAAGCCTCCCTCAAAATTGGAAATAACCTTTGCTCCGATGGTGCCTCCCACCATGGCAATAATTAACCATGGTAGCCTCGAAAGACTTGACTTGATGATGGAAGTAGAGGAATCTGAATTCTCGTTGATCCCCGTAGCCATTTTAAAATCCTTGTCGGCCTCCTCCTTAATATAATCAACGACGTCATCGAGGGTAATCCTTCCAACGAGTTTGTTTTGATAATCAACAACCGGAATGGATACTAAATCGTATTTTTCCATGATGCGCGCAACCTCTTCCGCCGAATCACTCGTGGTAACTTTAATGATGTTCTTCGATTGGTAAAGTTCTTCAATGGTGGTGCGCGTATCCGCAAAAATGAGCCGTTTCAGGGAAAGTACCCCAACGAGTTGTTCCGCCTCATTCACCACAAAAATATTGTACACTTTTTCGACGTCCTCGGCTTGTTTTCTCAGCTCCATAATGGCGCGTCGCACCGTCCATTCAACATGGGCTTGAAAGAACTCTTTTTGCATCAATCCTCCGGCCGAATCGTCGTCGTAATTCAAGAGGTCGACAATGTCTTCAGCGGCATCATCGTCTTCCATTTGAGCGATGACCTGTTGGATTTGATCCTTGGACAGTTCACCTAGAATGTCGGCCGCATCATCGGAATCGAGGTTTTCGAGCTGGTCTGCAATCTCTTTAGAGGACAAGGAGGCAATAAATCGATCCCGAACATCTTCGTCGAGCTCCATTAAGATATCGCCTTGCAGGTCTTCGTCTTCTACGAGAAAGTAAACGTATTTAGCCTCGTCGTTGGTGAGTTGATCAAGAATTTCCGCCACATCAGCGTAATGCAAATGCAGTACGTGCTCTTTGAGCCAAGACGCATCGTCCGAAGCGATTCGCGACCGAATTTCTTGAAGGAATTCTTTGGTTAAGTCTGGGCTCATGCGTACCCCTTACGTAAAGTTGTCAGAAAGGTTAAGGTAACGTACGAAAAACGAAGTTTTTTTTATCCTTTCTTCTTTTTCTTGAGAGGAACTAAACGGCCCATTAGAGACGTGTTTTCCTTTGCCTGCTGATATTTTTCGGAAATTACCTGCCAATTGAGTAATTCCCAGACCGCGGACAAATAATCGGCTCTGCGGTTTTGATAGTTCAAGTAATAGGCGTGTTCCCAAACGTCGATTCCTGCTATTGGAATGCCTCTTTGTGCTTCCAAAGGCATTAAAGGGTTGTCTTGATTGGCGGTGGAAACAACGGCTAATTTCATGTCGGGGGTAAGTATCAACCAAGCCCAACCGGAACCAAAGCGGGACATTGCCGCTTTGTTGAGTTCTTTTTTCAACGAGTCCAAATTGCCAAAAGAGGTGTTAATTTCTTTGGAAAGTTCCGCACTAATGGCGCCTTGTTTTGCTTTTGGCGCTAAAATTTCCCAAAACAGCGAATGGTTGTAGTGTCCTCCCGCATTGTTGCGTATGGCATCACTGCTTAAGGCTTCCCTGTTTAATAAAACCTCTTCAATCGTTAAAGGATCAAAAAATGATCTTATAATCGCTTTATTGAGGTTATTGACATAGGCTTGGTGGTGTTTGGTAAGGTGGATTTCCATGGTTTGCGCATCGATATACGGTGCGTAATCCTGGTATGCAAACGGTAATTTCGGTAAGGTGAACGGTTGTGCAGTAACAACGGATGCTGCATTGAGCAGCAGAAAAAGGGACAAAACAGCGTTGCGCATGGTGCTTTTTAGGGCGAAAGTACGAAACATCTTGGAGTTGTTGGTATCTTGGTTTGCCTGTTTTATCGTATTTTTGAACGAAAATTATTGGTAAAAACATGGGTTTTAGGGAATATAAGGGACTCCATTTGACGGGTATCGCGGAGGAAATAAATGCGTATTGGGAGCAGCACCAAATCTTTAAAAAATCCATCGATCAAAAAGGAAAAGAAGGAAACTTTGTTTTTTACGAAGGGCCGCCATCGGCAAATGGAGTTCCAGGAATTCACCACGTTATGGGAAGGGCGATTAAAGATACGTTCTGCCGTTACAAAACCCTTAAAGGATATCGAGTAAACCGGAAAGCCGGGTGGGATACGCATGGATTGCCGGTAGAACTCGGGGTAGAAAAGGAGCTTGGAATTACCAAAGAAGATATCGGGACCAAAATTTCGGTAGATGAATACAACACTGCTTGCAAAAATGCGGTGATGCGCTACACGGATATTTGGAATCGTCTCACCAAAAACATGGGTTACTGGGTTGATATGAATGCTCCGTATGTAACCTACGACAGTAAATACATGGAGTCGGTTTGGTGGTTGCTGCATGAGTTGTACGAAAAAAACTTACTCTACAAAGGCTATACGATTCAGCCGTATTCTCCAAAGGCCGGGACAGGACTCTCTTCCCACGAATTGAACCAACCCGGGTGTTATAAAAATGTCAAAGACACTACCGTTGTTGCTCAATTTAAATGGCTCCCCAACCAAGAAAATCCTTGGGGAAATTACGGAGACAACCGGTACTTTTTGGCTTGGACAACAACACCATGGACCCTGCCTTCCAATACGGCCCTTACGGTTGGGCCTACGATAGAATATGCCTTAATACACACCTTTAACCCTTACACGTTCGAAAGAATGGAAGTGGTTTGTGCCGCCGCATTGGTGCCTTCCTTATTGGGTAAAGGATTCTTGCGCGTTGAAACCCCAGAAGATTTGGTGTTGCCCGAGGATAAAAAAAGCATTCCTTATTGCTGTGAGCCGTCATTTTCAGGACAACAATTGTTAGGTCTCCGGTACGAACAGCTTTTGCCGTATTGCCAACCGATGGATCGACCTCAAGAAGCGTTTCGGGTCATTGGTGGGAGTTTTGTGACCACAGAGGATGGTACCGGTATCGTCCATACGGCGCCAACTTTTGGTGCCGACGATGCGCGCGTTGCTCAAGAGGCAGGTGTTCCCCCTCTATTAATTGCAAACGAAAACGGAACACCTGTTCCTTTGGTGGATTTACAAGGAAAGTTCCGTGCCGAGGTTGGAGATTTGGGCGGAAAATACGTCAAAAATGAATATTACTCCGAGGGAGAAGCGCCTGAAAAATCCGTGGACGTAGAAATCGCCATTCAATTGAAGGAGCGAGGCTTAGCGTTCAAAGTGGAAAAATACGAACACAGTTATCCGCATTGTTGGCGAACGGACAAGCCGGTATTATACTATCCTTTAGACTCTTGGTTCATCCGGGTGTCGGAAAACCGAGAAACCTTGGTTGAACTGAATAAAACCATCCACTGGAATCCAGAATCTACGGGCAGCGGTCGATTCGGTAAATGGTTGGAGAATGCCAACGATTGGAATTTATCCCGCTCGCGTTATTGGGGAATCCCGATTCCCATTTGGAGCACGGAAGAA
This sequence comes from Bacteroidota bacterium, assembly GCA_046046325.1. Lineage (GTDB taxonomy): Bacteria > Bacteroidota > Bacteroidia > Flavobacteriales_D > Crocinitomicaceae > UBA952. The sequence goes on along the minus strand of JBJOJZ010000128.1, from coordinate 94,230 downwards.
GGCGATGAACGGATGTGCATCGGATCGGTTGCAGACCTTTACGTTGCTTGTGAAGCCTCGGTAAAAGCGGGGTTGATGCAAGAAAACCCGTTGAAAGAGTTTGAACCGGGGAACATGAGCAACGACAATTATTCACTGATTGACCTTCACAAACACGCCTTAGACCCCATTGTTTTGGTGGCGCCTTCCGGAAAGCCCATGCGCCGTGAAAGCGATTTAATCGATGTTTGGTTTGATTCGGGAGCTATGCCTTACGCCCAATGGCATTATCCTTTTGAAAATAAATCTTTCATCGACCAAGGAAGCCATTATCCTGCGGATTTCATTGCCGAAGGCGTAGATCAAACCCGTGGTTGGTTTTACACCTTACATACCATTTCCTCCTTGGTCTTTGGAAAACCTGCCTACAAAAACGTTCTCTCGAACGGACTCGTTTTGGATAAATTCGGTCAGAAAATGTCGAAACGACTCGGTAATACGGTAGACCCTTTCATTACCTTGGATACTTACGGTGCCGACGCAACGAGGTGGTATATGTTAACCAATGCACAACCTTGGGACAATTTAAAGTTTGACGAGTCTGGAATTCAAGAAACGCAGCGAAAGTTCTTCGGCACCTTGTACAACACCTATTCGTTCTTCGCCTTGTATGCGAACGTTGACCAATTCGACCCAAAGTCCCCCGAAATTCCCTTTGAAAACCGTCCAGAAATGGACCGTTGGATCCTATCTAAATTAAACAGTTTAATCGAACTCGTAGATGCATGCTATGAGCGATACGATGTGACAAACGCGGGACGTCAGCTGCAAGATTTTGTAAGCGATCAATTGTCCAATTGGTATGTGCGTTTAGGAAGAAGGCGGTTTTGGAAGAACGAGGATCCTCACGATAAAATGGCAGCGTATCAAACGCTGTATACGTGCCTCAAAACCTTGAGCATTCTCGCTGCTCCGATCGCTCCCTTTTACATGGATCGTTTATTCCTGGATTTAACGCAGGGACAGGAGGGTGAATCGGTGCATCTATCCGAATTTCCAAAGGCTAATACCAAATTCATTAATACCGATTTGGAGGAAGAAATTGACCTCGCTCAAAAAATCACCTCCCTGGTTTTAAGCCTAAGAAAAAAAGAGAAAATCCGCGTTCGACAACCTTTGTCACGCGTTTTAATTCCTGATACTGGGGAGCCTCTCAAAAGTCGATTAAACCGGGTTGCTCCCTTGATTCAATCCGAAGTAAATGTGAAGGCCCTCGAATGGATGGATGCGAGCGTTTTAGTAAAACAGGTTAAACCCAATTTTAAAACCATCGGACCCAAGTACGGTCCGCAAATGAAGGCCATTGCTGCATGGATTAACGGATTAGGCCCTGAAGAAATACGGAAAATTGAACAAGAACAAGGTACAACCCTGAACCTGGAAGGAACAAGCATTAACCTCGAAATTTCCGATTTTGAAATAACGACCAAAGACGTTCCCGGTTGGGTTGTTGCAACCGAAGGTTCGTTAACGGTCGCGTTGGATATTGAAATTTCGGATGACTTGGCGAGAGAGGGCATCGCACGTGAGGTGGTGAATCGTCTTCAAAACGCTCGTAAAGATGCTGGTTTAGAAGTGACGGACAGGATACAAATCACCTTCAGGGGCAGCGAGCCTGTGACACTTGGAATACAGGCCTTTTCCCAATACATTTCGGAAGAAGTGTTGGCGAATCAACTCAACCATAACCCTCAATTGATCCAAGGAAAGAGCGAAGAAATTCTGGAAGCCAACGATTTTATATTTACCTTAACAAAGACCCATGAATTGGATATTTGATCAGAAAGAAACCCCAAGCTCCGAAGGAGCTTCGATTACTTGGATAGACCACCGCTTTTTTACCCTTGAATTTGAGGGTATTTCCTACCATGGTGAAGTCCTGGCCGACGAAAGTGAATCGCAAGAATTGCGACTTAAAATTAACCACCGCGTATTTCATATTCGCAAAAAACACGAATTGGATGAATTAATCCAACAACTGGGGCTTGATAAACCCAAAGTTCGAAAAATAAAGCATTACAACGCTCCGATGCCGGGAAGGGTTTTGAAAATTTTCGTCCAACTTGGAGACGCTGTTGCGCCCGGAACGCCTTTGCTTTCGCTCGAAGCGATGAAAATGGAAAACACCTTAAAATCCAACGGAATGGGGGTGGTTAAAAGCATCTTCATCCAAGAAGGAGAGGTGGTTGACAAAGGGGCTGTTCTCTTGGAGTTCGATTAACATTCAGGTAACTTAAATTTATTTATTTTACAAAAAGCAGGCTTCATGAAAACCATTAATCGAGAATTAAGCTGGTTGAATTTTAACGCCAGGGTGTTGCAAGAAGCGCTTGATGCTCGGGTGCCCCTTATCGAACGATTTAGATTTCTCGGCATTTATTCGAACAATCTCGACGAGTTTTTTCGGGTGCGGGTAGCCGAAGTGCGGCGCTTGATTGGGCTTAAAAAGAAAAAAATATACGGGTACGACGGAAGCCCAGAAGATTTATACAAAGAACTTCGAAAAGTAGTTCTCCATCAACAAGACCTTTTCGAATCGTGCTATGAAAACCTCATTGAATTGTTGAAGGAAGAGAAGGTTTATACCTTGAATGAAGACACGTTAGATGGCGCGTTATCGGAGATGGCTACCCGATATTTTAATGAGCACTTTAAGCACATGCTGTTTCCGATTATATTGGACCGCAAGGCATCTTTTCCAGAGTTGAGGGATGATGCAATATATTTAGCCGTAAAAATTCAGCAAAAAGGAAATGCAAACCGGTATGCATTGGTGCAGATTCCTTCTGGAAAAAATCGTTTTTTAGTCCTGAACGAAGGGGAAAATGCCTATTTTATTTTGGCCGATGATCTCATTCGAAAGCACTTAGGAGATATTTTTTCCATTGTACCGTACGATAAAATTTCGGCCTATACCTTCAAATTTACCCGCGACGCAGAATTGGACATAGAAGATAGCCTTGGCGAATCCTATTCCGAAAAGATTGAGCGAAGTTTAAAAAAACGCAAAAAAGGAGTTCCAGTAAGGTTTGTGTACGATGAAACCATGCCAGAAGATTTACTGAAATACTTGCTGGACTGCCTCAAATTGGGTAAAACTGCGAACGCAATACCCGGTGGAAGATATCATAACTTCAAAGACTTTCTTCAATTCCCGGATTTTAACCGTAAGCATTTGGTTTACCAACCTCAACCGGCAAATCCTCATCCTGATTTGGAAAACAATAAACAGATATTGAATTTCTTAGTTAAAAAAGATGTTTTTTTGCACTTTCCGTATCAGAAATTCGAATATATCATTGACATTCTGCGAGAGGCCGCCATTGACCCCCTGGTGTCGGAAATCAAAATCAATGTGTATCGTTTAGCCCCTGATTCGCAAGTTATGCGAGCCTTAATTGCAGCTATATTAAACCGTAAGCAAGTGGTCGTGGTGATGGAGTTACAGGCTCGATTCGATGAAGAAAACAACTTAAAATGGTCCAATCAACTCGAAGAACACGGAGCAAAAGTGATTTTTGGCGTTCCTAATCTTAAAGTTCATTCTAAGTTGTTGTATATAAAACGGCAGAGCAAGGAGGGCGATTTTTCCGTTGCCTATGTTGGAACCGGAAACTTCAATGAACGGTCTTCTAAAATATATACCGACTTTGCTTTGTTAACCGGCAATAAACGGGTGGTTAGCGAAGTGGCGCAAGTGTTCAAATTACTAGAAAACAACTTAGAACGGGTCAGCTTTCGAAACCTCTTAGTTTCTCCCATTAATTATCGAAAAAAACTTCTTGCGTTAATGGACAAGGAAATTGCTTTGGTCAAGGCAGGAAAAGCGGGCTCGATCAAAATTAAATTGAACAACCTTACCGATCCCGAAATGATTCAAAAAATCGTAGTTGCAAGCGAAGCTGGGGTAAAAGTTGATATGATTGTACGCGGAATTTGTTGCTTAAAAACCAACCACAAGAAAAACCCGAATTTAACGGTGATTAGTATTGTTGATCGTTATTTGGAACATGCCCGTTGTTTTGTCTTTGGTAATGGCGGAAATCCCGTTTATTACATCGGTAGTGCCGACCTAATGGAGCGAAACCTGGACGCACGAATTGAAGTTGCAACGCCCATTTTTGACCGTAAAATTCAAGAAGAAATTGATGTGATTTTAGATTATCAGTGGCGAGGAACCGTAAAATCGAGATGGATTGATTCCGATATGAAAAATGAGTACCGTCAACCCGAGGGTCCTCCTTTTCATGCACAGCGGAATTTATACTTGCGATACCAATTACCTAAGGAATAAGGGTATTCTTCGTGGCCAAGATCCCTTTTGTTGGGTGGGCTTCTGTAAGTACCCGTTGTACCGAAAAGCTTAATGGGTCTTTCCAATCGTAAACGATTTCGTTGTTAGTGTCGCACCATGATTGAATAGACGGAATATCTTTATCCGAAAGTGAAAAAAGAACTTTCGCTCCTAACTTACCTGCGGCGGCGGCATTGCAATGCTGTTCATAATGATTCGCATAAGGAATTACAAGAAGTTTTTTCTTGAGGTAAAGTGCCTCGGCGGGTAATTCGAATCCTGCTCCGCAAATAACTCCTTTACACTCGATTAATTCCTTAAGAAAGTTCTGATTGCTAATCGGTTTTATACAACAATTTCCTCGTTGAACTTCCTGTTTAATTTCTTTAGAGAAAACCGTAAATGGAGCCTCTACCGAGCCAAGAACCTGAACAATCGCATCATCGCTATACCCTGTTAGGTATACTACATAACTATCGCCTTGAGTTGGAATTGCCGTAATAATTTCTTTTCGCAGGATGGGTTGATAGGTGGCATTGGAGTAATTCTCAAAATGAAATCCGATGGACGATGTTGAAGGACAATAGTTTTTTATAATCCACCTTCCTAAAGGGAAAGCTCGAGTTGTTTGAGGGCTTGCGGAGTCCCGAACCGCGGCCTGATGGCTCATCTCCATGCAAGGAATTCCTTTTCGTTTGCACGCCCATGCACTTACGGGCTCAAAATCGGTAACCACCAAATCATAATCCTCCACGGGAACCGAATTGATTTCTTTCCAAAACCTGAAGGGTTTTAGAGTTAACAAGGTCTTGAGGATATGAACCCCTCCCGCTCGTGAAGGAACAAAACTAAGTCCTTTAAACCGATACTTAACTGGAAATGGAAATTCTATTTGAGACTGTGTTCCGCTGATCAATACATCTACGGCTCCATGTTTCATGAGTTCCGGCACCACGGCAATAGCGCGGCTTAAATGGCCGTTTCCTGTTCCCTGAATTGCGTATAAAATTTTCATGATTCCAGGCTTTCTAACACCGTTTCTAAATCAATCTCAACAGAATTCATTTCCTCTTCCTTTGCTTCAAACAATTTTTCATTGAATTGGTACAAACTCCAGGCGCCATTTACGTACTCTAAGGCCGACAGGTTTTCCACCCAATCCCCCGAGTTTAAGTAAACTACCTCTGTTCCTTCTTTCGTGGACATTTGCTTTATCGCTGGTTGGTGAATGTGACCACAAACCACATAACGGTAGCCTTTTTCCCCTGCAATAGATGCTACGTTTTGCTCGAAATCATTCACATAACTGATAACACCTTTCACTTTGTCTTTCACCTTTTTGGAAATTGATACCCTTTCCCTTCCTAACCCTACCAACACCTTATTGATAAAAGTATTGAATAAAATCAATAAATCATAGCCTTTTCCTCCAAGTTTTGCTATCCATTTGGAATGTCGTACGGAATAATCGAAAACGTCGCCATGAAAAAACCACGCTCTTCCGTTAGGTAGATCCAGTACTAACTTGTTATCCATAACGAGATTACCCAAAGAAAACTTGGTGAACCTTCGAAGCGCTTCGTCGTGGTTTCCGAGGATGTAATACACCTTTGTGCCGTGACTCATTATACGTATAATTTCACGAATGACCTTCAAATGCGCCTTTGGAAAATACTTTTTATTGAATTGCCAAATGTCGATGATGTCGCCGTTTAACACCAATACCTCAGGTTTAATGCTCTTTAAGTAAACCACCAATTCTCGGGCGGCTGAGCCGTAAGTTCCGAGGTGAACATCCGAAATCACCACAACATCGTGGCTAAATTGTTGCATCCCACAAAGATGGAATTATCTAACATTCAGTTTGTTAAGAAAAGGTTGTGTTTCCGTGAATTATTTAACCTTGATATTAACGGAACGATCGTTGGATAGGTTCAATTTGCACTCCTCGAACGAGGGTGCAGAAAATACAGGTCGCACATTATTGGAGAATCCATAGGCTTCGGTAGGTGCACCAAAAAGGTTCTTATCCATTTTCTGATTACCATTTTCGTCATGGTATACGGCCACCGAATAAGAACCGGCAGGTAAGCCGGTAAAGGACACCTGACAGGTACCGTCTTTAATCGAAACGACTTTGCCTTGGTACTGTTTGCCATATACCGGAAAACCACTACTACTATTGAATAAGGCCACATTTGCATATCCTTTGCTCGATGGGAAACCGGATACGTTAACTTTGAGAAAATAGGTTTCCTTAGAAGGGAACAACCACCAAAAGACAAGAAGAATCAAACCGTTCACTGCCGAATAAACAAGCACAATGCGCTTTGGTTCAACCAAGAATTACGTAATTTTAACCAATGAAAAAAATTCTGGTCACGGGAGGAGCAGGTTATATCGGTTCGCATACGGTCGTATCGCTCGTAGAACAAGGCTATTTTCCTGTGATCGTTGACGATTTAAGGAACAGCTCCTTGATTATTTTAGAGGGGCTTAAAAAACTTTGCGGCGCTCGTTTTTCTTTTTTATCCATAGATATATGCGAAAAAAAAGATCTTTTTTCGGTATTTGAAGAGCACACCATTGATGCCGTGATCCATTTTGCTGCCTACAAATCCGTGGGAGAATCGTGCGACGTCCCCCTGAGATACTATCAAAACAACCTCATTGGGTTAATGAACGTTTTGGAGGCTTGCCAAACGTTTAAGGTGGAAAAATTCGTTTTTTCTTCTTCGTGTACGGTTTATGGGGAGCCGGAAGAGCGTCAAGTGTTCGAAAGCACCCCGAAACGCCTTCCCGAATCTCCCTACGGTTTTACCAAATGGATGGGGGAACAAATCATTGAAGACATACACCGAAACCCCCAACCATTCAACACCCTTTGTTTGAGGTATTTCAATCCCATTGGAGCTCATCCAAGCGGATTCATCGGTGAACTTCCCGTAGGAATTCCTAACAACTTATTGCCTTATATTACTCAAACGGCGGCAGGAATTCGCGAACACCTTACCGTTTTTGGCGACGACTACCCAACCCCTGACGGAACCTGCATTCGCGACTACATCCACGTATGCGATGTAGCAGAGGCACATGTTCGCGCATTGCAGCACGAAGGATCTGAGCCATTAGACGTGTTTAATATTGGAACGGGCAAAGGAACCTCGGTGTTGGAAATGGTGCAGTCGTTCATGGATGTTTCAGGACGTAATTTACCCTACAAACTGGGAGAGAGAAGGCCGGGCGATATTACTGAGATTTTCGCAAACGTTGAAAAATCTAAGCAAGAACTTGAGTGGACGGCACAACGGACCGTAGAGGCCGCTCTCCGCGATGCTTGGAATTGGGAACAACAGCTGAAACAACATGATTGACACGCATTGCCATCTCTACGACCCCTGCTTTCAAGAAGATTTCGACGCACTTATTGACCGTGCCCAAGAAATTGGGGTAGAAAAAATCCTTCTGCCGAACATTGATCAAGCATCTTGGGAGCCCTTAATGGATTTGATTCAAAAGAGCAACCTTCCCTGCTATCCCATGCTGGGATTACATCCTTGTTATGTCACAGAACAATATGAGAAGGAACTCTCCTTTCTTCGGAAAGAATTGGAGCGACGCAATGAAGTACTGGTGGCTATTGGAGAAATAGGACTGGATTTGTATTGGGATAAAAGCCGCTTATCCGACCAAATAAAAGCGTTAAAACAACAACTTGACTGGGCTCTTGAGTTTCATTTACCGGTAGCGCTTCATGTTCGAGACGCTTTTGATCCGCTGTTTGAGGTGTTAGAAGATTATCAGGGCACGGACCTAAAGGGGGTTTTTCATTGCTTTACCGGAGAAGAACATCACCTCAACCATATCCTCCAAAATCATCCAACTTTTTATTTTGGAATCGGCGGGGTTATCACCTATAAAAAAAGCGGCTTAGCGGAGGTGGTCAAGCAGATACCCCTAAATCGAATGCTACTTGAAACTGATGCTCCATATTTACCGCCCTCCCCGCATCGAGGAAAACGCAACGAGCCCTCTTTTTTAATTCATATTGCCGATCGGATAAGTACGGCACTGGAAATTCCGATAGAACGAGTAAAAAAAATCACCTCCGAAAACGCACAAGAACTATTTAACCTTGACTCTTAAGTTCCATGAAACCATCTATCATGTTAATCTACACCGGAGGAACCATTGGAATGATGGAGAACCCTAATACCGGAGAGCTTCAGCCCTTGAAGTTCGATTATATTCACCAACAAATCCCGGAAATTCAACGCTTGGATGTGGACGTTAAACCGGTGAGCGTTTCCAACCCGGTGGATTCCTCTCAAATGCATCCTGCTCATTGGGTTGAACTAGTAGATATTATTGAACAAAACGAGGCAGAGGTGGATGGGTTTGTTATTCTACACGGCACCGACACACTAGCATATACCGCCTCCGCCTTGAGTTTTATGGTTCAGAACCTTGGGAAACCAATTGTCATTACCGGTTCACAGCTGCCGGTGGGGGTGTTGCGGTCTGATGGAAAAGAGAACCTCTTAACTGCCATCGAAATTGCGGGTAAGAAAGAGGCTAATGGAAATCCCCTGTTAAAGGAAGTAGCGGTTTTTTTTCAATCTAAACTGTTTCGGGGAAACCGCGTTTCCAAAGTCTCTGCCCATCAATTCGACGCCTTTGACTCCCCCAATTATCCATTATTAGGCTTTGCGGGGGTTGAAATTGAAATAGATGCTACACAAGGACTCGCAAATAGCATGAACCGTAAAGTGTTTTACCGAAATTTGGACCTGAGCGTTGGGTTATTAAAGCTCTATCCTGGGATTAACTTAAGGGCCTATTCATCGTTCTTCCGGGTAGAAAATCATCGTGCCGTTGTTGTCGAGGCATTTGGATCCGGAAATACTCCAAACGATCCGGTATTTTGTGAAATTCTTTCGGATTACGTTCAGCAGGGTGGAATCATCACCTATATCACCCAATGTACGCGAGGAAGCATAGTGCCAGGGAAGTATGCCTCGGGAAACCTAATGGTTCAGTTAGGGTCATGGAACGGTAGAAACCTTACTACGGAAGCGGCGATTACTAAAATGATGTGGCTCCTCGGACAAACCGAAACTGCAACCCAAGCCCTGTTTGAGACGGCAATCTGCGGAGAGAGCGATTAACGCCTTCTCTTTGTTTTTGAATAATCCTCGTAATCCTCAATGACCTCTTGATTAATGGCTTCCGTGACCGAGATTGGAATGAAATCTACCTCCACGTTGGTTTTATCAAGGCCAAAATCTTCCGCGGGTTTAAGTCCAGTGGACTTAACAAAACGGTAAACTCGGACACACAATTGTTGGAACGGCGTGAGTTTATTATCGGTGGCTATGCGCGAATTCAACACTACAAACTTAAAGTCTACCGGAATCGCCGCACCTCTAACCGATTCAAAAATGCTTTCATTCTTCAACTCGCCTTTTTCCACCATTTTACAATATATTTTGCGCATCATATACTCCGTATGATGTTCTTCCTTAAAGCCATACTGAAGTGTAACGTAATAACACTCCCGATCAATGAGTTCATTGACCGAATAGTGAACCCCCCAAGGTTCGTTCAGGATTTCAATATGCACAAACCAAATAACCCCAGCTTTTCGAGGTCTTTTACCGAACAAGGAATGATAAACGGTAATGTCCAATTTGTCATGGGAAGCGCTACGGGTTGGAAAAACTAAATTGGTTGCTTCAAAGGCAATTCCGGGGTCTTTACGCACGGCTTGCAACAGAGGAACTACTGCTGACATGGGCAAATATTCCGTAATGTTTTTGCGCAATTGTCGTGCTTGATAATAAAAGAACAACAGGAAGAAAAAGGTGGACGCTAAAACAAGAGTAAACCATCCCCCGGAAACGATTTTCCCCAAGTTTGAAAAAAGAAAGACTAGTTCGATTGCCATAAAAACCAAAAAAACAAAAACATAAAAATGCCTTAATCTAGAACTTGCCATGTATAAGAGCACCATTAACAGCAAGGAGGTCATCACCATGTTAATGGTAATGGCTAAACCATAGGCGCTCTCCATTTTTTCCGATTTACCAAAAAACCATATCACAAGCAAACAACCAAGCATCAACACCCAATTGATGAAGGGAATGTAAATTTGCCCTTGGTGGTCGGAAGGAAATTTAACCTTAAGGTTCGTCCATAATTTCAACTTTATGGCTTCGTTAAGCAAGGTAAATACTCCGGTGATGAGGGCTTGAGAGGCAATAATGGTGGCTGATGTTGCTAGAGCCACGGCGAAAATCAACTGATTTTTTGGAACCATGCTGTAAAAAACCGTCGCTCCTTTCGCCAATGAAAACCCTTCAGAGGTGCAAAGCGCGGCTTGCCCCAAATAGTGAAAAACAAGTACGGAAGCGATGACCCCCCAACTGATGCGAATGTTGCCTTTTCCGCAATGGCCCAAATCGGAATACAGGGCTTCGGCACCGGTGGTGCAGAGGAAAACCGCGCCCAAAGCTGCAAAGCCTCCCGGAACATTGGCCACGAAATTAATAGCTTCCAAGGGGTTAAACGCAGCAAGTACCGAAGGGTTTTTACTAACGTTAATGAAGCCTAAATAGGCTAAATAGCCAAACCACAAAACCATGATAGGACCAAAGGCTTTTCCGATAATAGCGGTTCCAAATTGCTGAATGGAGAAAAGTGCAATGATAATTCCAACAACAATGGGAATCACGGGAACATCGGGATTGATGTTGTTGATTCCTTCAACGGCGGAGGAAATGGAAATGGCGGGTGTAATGAACCCATCCGCAAGAAGTGTGGCACAACCAATGAGTGCGGGTATTACAATCCATTTCGCCTTTTTTTCTTTCAACAAAGCATACAAAGCGAAAATCCCCCCTTCTCCTTTGTTATCGGCATTTAATGCGAAATAAATGTATTTGATAGTGGCCAAAAGGATCAGTGTCCATATAACGCACGACAAACCACCCACCACAAAATCGCGGCTCAAGTGGGATCCTTGTCCGGTAATCGCCTGAAAAACGTAAAGCGGCGAGGTGCCGATGTCGCCAAAAACGATACCAATGGTAATGAGGACGCCAGCAAAAGAGATTTTATGATAAGAACCTGACATGGAAAAAAATTTCGCTAATTTATGGGAAATTGTGCTTATACAAACTGAAATTCAGGAAATTATTTCAGTACAGAATTAAGCGTTTTGCAACACCGAAAAATTCAAATACCTTTGCAGCCTGTTGGAGAGGTGTCCGAGTGGTTGAAGGAGCACGCCTGGAAAGTGTGTATACGCCAAAAGTGTATCGAGGGTTCGAATCCCTCTCTCTCCGCCAAAGCCATCAAAAGCTAGCTGAAAGGCTGGCTTTTTTGCTTTTAGACCGGTGGGAAAGCTTGCTTTAACAACGGGAAAAAATCAAAAAAGAAAGGTTGCGACATCGGAGTAAGCGTTACTTTTGATGGCTTCGAAGCACCACCTCTCGGGTTCACGAGCGTTAGCGAGTACTCCCTAGCGAATAAAAATCAAAAAAGAAAGGTTGCGACATCGGAGCAAGCGTTACTTTTGATGGCTTTGAAGCACCACCTCTCGGGTTCACGAGCGTTAGCGAGTACTCCCTAGCGAATAAAAATCAAAAAAGAAAGGTTGCGACATCGGAGCAAACTGGCTTTTTACTTGTTTTAAAGCATCCCTGGGTGCGGGTTTAATCCCGCACCCAAGGATAAATCCACAAGACACGAATAACGACCAAACTCCATTCTTTTTACTTTTTTTTAATCTTTAAGTTGAAATTATTATTGCTTAATTTAATCTATAGGTTTACATTTGTGCTCTATTTATAAACCCTTAAGTTATGAATAATTTAAAAAAAACGCTTATGCAAAAGCAACTGGATGAATTAATCCAGTCCTACACCGCAGGCAATCATTCGATTAAGTTATCCGTTGGATGGATTCAATCTACACGGTCGGCATTGGGCATGTCCTTAAGGCAGCTTGCTCATCGCATTGGAATATCGGCTAGTGCGCTTACTCATTTTGAAAAAAGGGAACAAACCGAGGCAATTACATTAGCTACCTTGAAAAAAGCGGCAAACGCCATGGATTTGGAACTGGTATATTATTTTAAACCCAAGAGTGGGTCTTTAAAAAACACCATCTCAATACAAGCAAAGAAGAAGGCGAAGGAAATTTTAATCCAATCGAATCAAACCATGCGATTAGAGGGCCAAGATACGGATCAAGATAGCCAAAATCAAGAGTTAGAAAGACTGACAAGAGAACTCGCTGATAACATGCCAAAAAGCTTATGGGATTAATTCTTAACTACCAAGATGGTCAAACGCCATTGGATCCCGATCAGATTGATGGGTTGAAAATAAAAACCATTGCTACGCAAAAGCAGTTGAACGAATTCGAGCAAGCGAATATCAATGAGGCATTATTGTGGATTCACTCAAAACGAAAAATCACCGACGTGCTTACCGAAGACTTCATGGTACAACTTCATCAACGCATGTTCGGTATCGTATGGCGCTGGGCGGGTCAATTCAGGAAATCACAAACCAATATTGGCGTAGACTGGGTAAAAATTCCCATGGACCTTAGGGGGCTCATCGATGACACCACCTTTTGGATAAAACATGAGACTTATGCCCCTGAAGAAATTACACTACGATTTAAGCATCGGTTAGTATCCATTCATTGCTTTCCCAATGGCAACGGAAGGCATTCTCGAATTATGGCAGATTTGATGGCGGCACAGGTCTTTGGACTTGAAAAGTTTTCTTGGGGACACCACGCATTGGTTGAATCTTCCGAACAACGAAAAACGTATTTGAAGGCCTTGAAAATGGCCGATCTTGGAGATTATTCTCCACTCATGCGCTTTGCACGCTCGTAATCTATAAGGTCCCGTTGAAGGATAACACCAATTATCGGCAGGATATTATTTCACCAGCGTACGCAAAAAAAGCACCTCACTCTCGAGCTGTTGAATACGCAATTCGTACTGCTCAAGTAATTTGTCTGGCATGGAATAGCTTGAGGAACCCATCGTGTTATAGTCTCCCTCTTGGGTGCAATTGGTAAAGATGTTTTTATGATCAAAGCCTAAGATTTCCATAGGCTCTATTCCTAAAACGCTTGAAATTTCATTAAGCCGATTGATGGTTAATTGGGTTTCTCCGGATTCTATTTTGGAATATGCCCGAGTGCTTAAACCCAATTGGGTGGCCATAAACTCTTGGGTATAATTTTTTAACTCCCGCAATTGCTTGATCTTAATTTCTGGCTGTTCAATCATATAAACACGAATTAATAGTTCAAATATAGCACTAAAAGTGCAATATATAAACCAAGACGGCTGCTTTTTTGGTTTTAGCACGCGTAATTTTGTAGAAACATAAATATTACACCCATGAACCTACTTAAGAAAATCGTTTATCCTTCTTTAATAATAGGAGCTACACTAGTTTCTCTTTCGTTTACGGAAAGCCATAAAAAAGAAAACACAAAAGAGGAGTTGTGTTATGATTTTTACATTAAATGCAAGGGGTCCAATCAATTCACAGAAACGGTAAAAGCAAAAAGCCTTTCCGTGGCTAAAACCATGTTAACCAACCGTTACCCAAATTGTACCGTGCAAACCAAATCAACCAACGGGCACAAGTGTGATTAAATAGTTATTTTAAATTTTTATAAAAATGAGTAAAATTTTTATCGTCTTTTTTCTATTAATTGGTTTAAATAGTTTTGCACAATGTGTGAATCTAACCATAAAAGAACACTTTTCTGGAGACCCAATTTGTAATCTCTATTCAGGGGCAATACTCGAAATATGTTATGAAGACAAAACTGTAACCGCTGGGTCATGTGGAACGCTATATATCAAAAGTGTTAGTGGTGTTGCCAATCAAACCTTTGAGTTAGCACTTGATAACGTTTACTGGGCGCCAACTTATGCTACATTACAGATCAATACAAACACCAAAAGGCTTGGTTTCGTAATCGGCGGTAATATGGGGTTATATTCGTATTACAATGAAAATGACATCCAAAAACAACGGGAATTAGAAGCGGCAGAGCGCATTAAACGAGAACAAATCAGACAACAAGAGGAAAAAAGAAAATTAGATATTGATCAATTAGCATATCCTGTTATCAATCAACTTGTTGAAGAAAAAAAATATCTTGAAGCTGAAAGTAAATTGAAAAATCTTTTTTTTCCTAATTCCTACGAAAAAGCTGCCATAATTTATGAACAAGCAAGGATAATCAACTTAACAAACGAACGTAAAATTATTGCATCTATTGAAACTTTGTTAAACGAAAAAAATACTGGAGCAGCAATTCAGAAATATAATAGCTTAAACCTATTAAAAGACTCTGTAAGAATACAATTAATGATTCGATTTACTCAACAATTCTCAGATTCCTTAATTAATGGTAAAATAGAGAATATTACTACATTTCTGCAAAATACCACAAATAAGGATCTTCTATCGAAAGTTGAAGACGGCACATCATATATAATAATCGGCCAAAATGGAGAAGTTGAGAATGCAAATAATAGCAAATTTATTATAAACGCATTAAAAAATAGCACGATAGATTATTTTGGGTTTACTGTACCAATAAAAACCAAATACACCTTCAAAATAAGTACTCAGAAAGAAAAAGTAAATATTGATAGCGTACGGTATATTTTTTCAGAAAAGTTCAAACGAAAAACTCTTTATGTTTCTAAAAAGGGGGATTTTTATTTCAATAAATTCGGTGCCCCATTGAACGCTAAAATGTTAAAACACCCTCAATATATTGACGAAGAAATTAAAAAATACGACGTTAATGTAGAATACCTATACCAATATAAAAAAGTTGCTAATGGAATAGTTCTTTCATCTAAAAAACGATGGGAGCAAGAAAAAGTTATAAAAGCAAAAAAAGGCACCGGTAGAAAAATTGTACGAATTCTCCTTTCTCCGATATGGGGACCCTTTTACTTGCTTTCTCTAAACCCCACCTATTAATATTCAATTCCAAAGAAATCCCCGATACCGCCTAGCCAAACACCCCCTTCAGCACCTCGTCCGTGGCTTCCCAGTGGGCCATGTGGCCCGCGTTGGGGAGGATGATAATCTCTGGTGCCGCTTGTCCTGCTGCGGGCCTTAAGCGTTGGTGCAACTCCTCCACGCTCACCAAACGGTCGAGCGCTCCGTGAATGAATCGAACCTTACTCGGGTTTTCCATTACCCACGACGTGTAATCCCTGCGTGTGCGCATAGCCAAGGCCGCATAGGCAATCGCTTCCGAAGACATCGCCTTCGCCTCTTGTTTCAAGGCCGCTATTTCCTTTTGATAAGCCTCTGGCTGTGCAAATAAGTTAGGAATGGCTTCATTAATAAAAAGTTCCTTGCCGGTATAGGCGATTCGGGCTACCCGCAGGCGATCGGCCTGTTTGGCCTCGCTATCGGACCAACAATTCGAATTTAATAAGGTAACATGGCTTGGCTTTGAGATGCCTTTTGGGGTATTGGCAAATAACTCCAAGGCGACATAACCGCCCATGCTGTGTCCAAGCACACGGTAGGCGTCGATCTTCAACAAGGCAAGTACTCGCCCTACCTCATCGGCGATGAATTTCATGGATGGAACTTCGCTTGGATCGGACAAGGGAGATTTTCCGTGGCCCGGAAGGTCGATAAGCAGCTTGGTTCCTGGAAGTTCGGCCAAATTCAGAGGCTCCCACATGGTGGAAGACTCTAAAAACCCATGCAAAAAAACCGTGAGCGGTCCTTCGCCGAATAATTCGTAATGCAGCAACTTAGGCACGGTTCATCAACTCCTCGATGGCCTCTGCTTCTATCGGAATGTTACGCATCAAATTGAATGGCTCGCCGCTCGCCTGCACTACCACGTCGTCTTCCAAACGAATGCCCAATCCTTCTTCGGGAATATAAATCCCTGGTTCTACGGTAAACACCATGTTGGCTTGAATTGGTTCATGCCAAAGGCCCACATCGTGGGTGTCTAAGCCCAGGAAATGCGAAGTTCCGTGCATGAAATACTTCTTATAGGCCGGCCACGCGGCATCTTGGTTTTTGATGTCCTCCAAACTTATTAAGCCAAGATTCACCAATTGCTCTTCCATTAAGTTCCCAACCTGCTTATGGTATTCCGCCATGATGGTGCCTGGCACTAATAATTTCGTGGCTTCTTTTTTCACGTGTAGTACCGCGTTGTACACCGCTTTTTGACGGGGGGTAAACCTTCCATTCACAGGAATACAGCGCGTTAAATCCGAGGAATAATTGGCGTATTCTGCCCCCACATCCAAGAGAATTACATCACCATCCTCGCATTGCTTATTGTTTTCAATGTAGTGCAAAACACAGGCATTTTTACCTGAGGCAATGATCGGCGTATAGGCAAAGCCTTGGGAACGGTTTCTCAAGAATTCATGAGCGAACTCGGCTTCTATTTCATATTCCCAAACCCCTGGTTTGACAAAATCCAATACACGTCGGAATCCTTTCTCGGTTATATCGCACGCGGTTTGCATCAAGGCTAATTCTACCGACTCTTTAATCGAACGAGTCTTATGCAGGATTGGAGCTGACTTATACACCTGATGGGCCGGGTAATCCGTTTTGACTTGCTTAATAAATCGGTCTTCACGGGTTTCAACTTCCGTGTTGGCTCGAAGGTGTTCGTTGGTGTTTAGATAAATCCCTTGCGCTTCGGCCATTAATTGCTTGAAAACGGTCGGGAATTGATTCAACCAATACACGGTTTTTATTCCCGAAGTTTCAAAGGCTTTCGCTTTGGTAAGTTTCTCTCCTTCCCAAATCGCAATGGTTTCATTGGTTTCTCGTAAAAACAATACCTCCCGATGGGCGGGATTGCTAGCCGTTGGAAACAAGACTAAAACAGACTCCTCTTGATCTACGCCGGACAGGTAAAAAATATCCCGATGCTGCTGAAAGGGCATGGTGCCATCGGCACTAATAGGATAAATGTCGTTGGAGTTGAATACCGCCAACGTTTTCTGCTCCATGGAAGCCATGAACTTCGCGCGGTTTCGGACAAAGAGCTCGCGGTCAATGAGGTGGTACTTCATACCCTATTTAATTTTAGTAAAGCGCAGCTGGTGAAGGCTTGATCCCGTCTGAAAAGAATACCACAAGTCCTTTTTCGTAAGGCGGTTGATGTAAAAGTTGGTGGACATTACGGTGGCCGTTGGGGTAATTTGATAGGTGCTGTCTGGGAAAATTTTCAGGATGGTGCGCTCCGCTGCAATATCGTAGCCTCCGTCGCAAGCGTGGTAAGAACCCGCAGCATCCACGTAATTTCGCGAAAAAGTTCCTCCTTCATTGAAGGTTTCTTGTAAATTCACTACAATGACCGTATCGGAATATTCGAAACCATTCAAATAGTACTCGGTCAATTTCCAAGTGCCATAAATGTTGTTTTTCGCCATTTTTCGAAAGCCTCCATTGGGGTATTTTTTGCATCCCAATAGGAGAAGAGCGGTGGCCAAGATCAGCAAACGGTTGCGCATGGGCTTTAAATTTCTACAAAGTAACAAAATTTTTGGCTTATTGGCTTTCATCTTTAAACCAGCTAGCGTATAGCATGTAGTTTTTACTAATCCGTTGAACTTCCCCAGCAAACAGTTCGGGGCTCAGTGTTTTCACCTTTTTGGCAGGAACGCCTGCATAAACACTCCAGGATTCAACCCGTGTTCCTTCTAAAAGCACCGCGCCCGCGGCAATAATGCAATTGGATTCAATGTAACAGTGGTCCATTACGATCGCTCCCATACCAATCAGCACTTCGTTTTCAACGGTGCAACCATGCACCAAGGCATTATGACCCACGGATACAGCATTACCCAGGGTTAAGGTCGTTTTCTCGTAGGTACAATGCAACACGGCACCATCTTGAATGTTGACTTGGTTACCTATACGGATGGAATTTACATCTCCACGAACGACCGCATTGAACCAAACGGAGCAATCGTCGCCCATGATAACATCCCCCACAATGGTGGCGTTTTCTGCTAAATAGCAGTTGTTTCCAAAGGAGGGTTCGTGGCCCCTGCAAGCTTTTATTAATGCCATATTACCCCCATGAAGTTCCTTCTTTACCGTCTTTGATTTGAATCCCGGCTTTAGCAAGTCCGTCACGAATCATGTCAGAAGTTGCCCAATCTTTTTGCTCTCGAGCTTTTTGACGCAAGGCCATTACGACTTCCATAACGCCGTCCAATCGATCGTTTCCTTGGTTTTCGATTGGCTCAATACCTAATACGTCGAACGTTAATTGCGCAAGTATGGCCTTGAACATGGATAAGTCCGTTTCGTTGAGTTGAGCCTTACCCTCGTTGAGTGCATGGATTTGTTTTACGGCATCAAAGAGGTTTGCAATTAAAATAGGGGCATTAAAATCGTCCAATAAAGCGGATTCTGCGCTTTGTTTCCAGTCTTCTACGGAAAAGCTTGATTCGTTGCTCGGGCTGATCTTGTCCAATAGCGATAGTCCTTCCATAAGTCGCTCAAATCCTTTTTCAGAGGCGTTCAAGGCTTCTTCGGTGATGTCGAGCGTGCTGCGATAATGGGCTTGGAGCATGAAAAACCGTACCACCGACGCCGCATAAGGCTTGCTGAACAAAGGAGAGGATCCTTCCACAATTTCCTTGGGTAAGAAATAGTTACCGAAGGACTTACTCATTTTCTGTCCGTTGACGTTCAGCATGTTGGCATGCAACCAATAACGTGCGGGATTGCAACCAAAAGAACCACAATTCTGGGCGATTTCGTCTTCGTGGTGAGGAAACTTTAAATCCATGCCTCCTCCGTGAATATCGAATTGTTTTCCCAGGTATTTCGTCGACATTGCCGTGCATTCAATGTGCCAACCAGGATTGCCATTACCCCAGGGGCTTCGCCAAACTTGCATGTCGTCGGGATGGGCTTTTTTCCAAAGGGCGAAGTCGGCGAAGAAACGTTTTTCTTCTTGAGCATTCAAGGCACGGGTTTCGTGTTCCAGTTCTTCCACTTTTCTGCCGCTAAGTTCTCCGTAAGGAAAACGCTGCAAATACGCTTTAACATCGAAGTACACCGAACCGTTTTCAACGTAAGCAAATCCGTTTTCCAAAATTTGTTCGATAACCTCAATTTGTTCCTGAATATGTGCTGTTGCGGTGGGTTCAATGTTGGGGGGTAGCAAGTTGTACAGCCGTTGTAGTTCCTGAAATTTAACATTGTATTTGTAAACAATTTCAAGGGACTGAACTTGCTCTAATCGGGCGGCGCTTCCAATGCTATCCACTTCTTGACCTGCGCTGTTGGTGATATGTCCTGCATCGGTAATGTTCCGAACATATTTTACCTGATAGCCAAAATGCAAAAGGCAACGGTAAATGAAGTCAAAATTGATAAAGGTACGCATGTTACCCATGTGCGGCTCGCTGTATAGGGTGGGGCCGCAAACGTACATTCCCACGCGGCCTTCGTGCAGAGGAACAAATGGTTCTTTTTTCCCGCTTAGGCTGTTATATAAGTGCAAAGATTTATTGGAGCTCATGGATTAAATAATGTAGCAAAGGTAGGAAAAGGAAGGAAATTCCTGCTCTTGGTCCGCTGAGAATTGATGAAAGAATATGCTTATTTTTGAGCATGAATCCTTGGACGCTTATTGTGCCTTCTGGAGGTGTTGGTTCGCGCATGGGAGCCGACCGCCCCAAACAATACTTGGAAATTCAAGAAAAACCGATCCTGTTGCACACCTTACTAGCCTTAGATCGATATTTTGAAGAACCCAAATTCATTATACCAATGGATCCTTTGTGGAGGGACTATGTACAAGCGTCCCTTCGAGGGTTATCCTTGGAAAAGCGCTGCGTGCTGGTAGATGGGGGTCGAGAGCGATACGACTCCGTAAAAAATGCGCTTAACCTGGTAGACACGCCTTGGACCGGGGTTCACGATGCCGTTCGACCTTTCATTTCGCTAGAAACCGTAAAAAGAATTCAAGCGGCTATTGTATCGAACGACGGCGTTGTTCCTGTCGTTCCCTTGAGGGATTCCCTTCGAAAAACAACGCTGAACGGCAGCGAGGCGGTACCTCGGAGTGAATACATGGGCGTACAAACACCCCAATGCTTCGCAACCGAGATTTTACGCACCGCCTATCAACAGGCGTTCGATGCAAACCTTACCGATGACGCAAGCCTTGTGGAACGGATCGGCAAAAAGGTCGGGCTGATTCCAGGCAACGATGAAAACATCAAAATCACGACCCCATTGGATTTAATACTTGCTCAGCACCTCATCGCTCAACCATGATTGCACCTCCTTATTTAAGCGCTGGAGACACCGTTTATCTTACCGCACCGGCAAAAGCCATTGAAGAGTCTACCGTTTATGCAGCTAGAGAAATAATAGAAAGCTGGGGATTAACCGTTGAAATCGCCGATCATTGCCTAGGTCGTTATCATTATTTTTCAGGAACGGATCAAGATCGGCTCGCTGACTTTCAAAAAGGACTCGATGTTCCGGAGTTTGCTGCTATTTTGTGTGCCCGAGGAGGTTATGGCTGCGTTCGCCTTATTGAGAGCCTTTCATGGGATAAATTCCGTCAACGTCCTAAGTGGGTTATTGGCTTCAGCGATGTCACCCTGTTCCATCAGAAAATTCAACAAGAAGGGTTTCAAAGCATTCATGGTATCATGCCCTTGGGATTCACCACGGGCAGCGAAAGTGCCCTATCCAGCTTAAAAAACGCTTTGTTTGGGAAGTCCTTTTCCGTAAATGGACCAGAACATCCAAATAACCAATTGGGAGAATGTTCAGGAGTGCTCATCGGAGGCAACATGACCTTGGTTTATAGCCAATTGGGAACACCATTGTGTTACGACTTTCACAACAAAATTTTATTCTTAGAAGATGTCGGAGAACACCTGTATAAGGTAGACCGAATGTTGTACGCATTGCGGATGGCAGGAGCCTTTCATAAAATTAAAGGGCTGGTTCTTGGAGGCTTTACGGACATGGAAGACACGGACGTGCCTTTCGGTAAAACCCTGGAGGAATTGGTGGTGGAACAGGTAGGCGATTTAAACATCCCTGTAGCCTTCGGGTTTCCTGCGGGCCACATTGATGATAATCAGGCGCTTGTCTTGGGGAAAACGGTCAAGTTAACCGTTACAGAACAAGGGTCTTCGTTGTTTATCTAAAATCATTCTAAATAAAAACTGTCCGCGGTTTTATTTGTTGATAGCCTTACCTTTGTAACGTTAAAATTTAACTTATGTCGATAAAAACTATGCTCAATTCTTCCATTGTTAAAAAGGTATGGATGGCCTTGACCGGATTGTTCCTTTGCACCTTTTTAATAGGTCACCTTGCCGGGAACATGCAGTTAATTATGAAAACAGGCGAAGAAGGCCGCAGAGCCTTTAACGAATACGCCTATTTCATGGGACATAATCCTTTTATCAAGGTGCTTTCGTATGTGACGTATTTTTCCATTATTTTTCACGCGGTACAAGGGTTTTACCTGACCTATCAAAACAAAAAAGCTCGACCTCAAGGCTATGCTTACAGCAAGCCTGGAGCCAACAGTTCCCTTCCTTCGCGCTACATGGCGGTTTTGGGTACTTTAATCCTTGTTTTCATTGTAACCCACATGGCTAATTTTTGGTGGAAAGCGAAAATTAAAGAAGACATTCCTTTACACACCTATACCGTTTCTGTACCCGGCCCAATGGGAGCTGCTCAAAAACAAGAAGTGTATTATACCCACAACATGCAAATCATCCCAAAAAGCGATGAAGTAGTGGTAAAAAACAAAACGGAACTTTATATGGCCAGCATCAACGTTAAAGTTGCGGAAGGATACAAAGATTTGCATACGGTGGTTATGGACTTCTTCAACCCTAAGAAAAACGATATGGCCCTAGCTTACATGCTCTTATATGTGTTTTCCATGGGGGCTTTGGCTTTTCACTTATGGCACGGTTTCGCTTCGGGATTTCAGTCCCTTGGCTTGAACCATAAGCGCTACACCCCACTAATCCACAGTGCTGGAAAACTGTTCGCGGTAATTGTTCCGGGATTATTTGCCCTTATTACCGTTTTAATTTATTTGAAATAACGATTTAATCTCATAACGATGTCAAAATTAGACGCTAAAATACCGGAAGGCCCCTTAGCTGAAAAGTGGACCAACCACAAAAACCACATGAAATTGGTGGCGCCCAATAACCGTCCAAAAATCGATATAATCGTTGTTGGAACAGGATTAGCTGGAGCTTCTGCCGCCGCTTCCCTTGGGGAAATGGGGTACAACGTAAAAGCTTTTTGTTTCCAAGATTCGCCGCGCAGAGCGCACTCCATTGCAGCACAAGGAGGAATCAACGCCGCGAAAAATTACCAAAACGACGGCGATTCAGTTTATCGTTTGTTTTATGACACGATCAAAGGAGGGGACTACCGAGCTCGAGAAGCGAATGTTTATCGATTAGCCGAAGTTTCGGGCAACATTATTGACCAATGTGTGGCCCAAGGCGTTCCTTTCGCACGGGAATACGGTGGTTTATTGGACAACCGATCTTTTGGGGGAACACAGGTTCAACGAACGTTTTATGCTGCCGGGCAAACAGGACAGCAATTGCTCTTGGGAGCATATTCCGCACTTTCGCGTCAAATTGGCCAAGGAAGGGTAACAATGTACAACCGTCATGAAATGATGGACTTGGTCGTGGTAGATGGAAAAGCCCGAGGGATAATTGCACGGAATCTTATCACTGGGGAAATTGAACGGCACAGTGCTCATGCTGTGGTCATTGCTTCGGGAGGCTATGGGAACGTGTACTTCCTTTCCACGAATGCGATGGGAAGTAATGTTTCGGCGGGATGGAAGGTTCACAAAAGAGGCGCCTACTTTGCCAATCCTTGCTTTGTGCAAATTCACCCAACGTGCATCCCAGTGCATGGAACCAATCAATCGAAGTTAACCTTGATGTCCGAGTCCTTACGGAACTCCGGGCGTATTTGGGTGCCGAAGAAAAAGGAAGATGCTGAAGCCATTCGCGAAGGCCGTTTAAAGCCTACCCAAATTGCCGAAGACGACCGCGACTATTTCTTGGAGCGCCGCTATCCTGCCTTTGGTAACCTAGTTCCTAGAGATGTTGCATCACGCGCCGCGAAAGAGCGTTGCGATGCTGGTTATGGCATTGAAGCGAACGACACGAATGAAGGTGTATACCTCGATTTCTCCTCGGAAATACGGAGTAAAGGAAAACAAGCAGCCTATGCCAAAGGCGACCATAATCCTTCCGAAGAAACCATCTTAGCTCTAGGAAAAAAGTGGATTGAAGAAAAGTACGGAAACCTTTTCGCGATGTACGAGAAAATCACCGATGAAAATCCGTATGAAACCCCAATGAAAATTTATCCTGCTGTGCATTACACCATGGGCGGAGTTTGGGTGGATTACAACTTACAGAGCACCATTCCAGGGTGTTTTGTAACCGGGGAAGCGAATTTCTCCGACCACGGAGCAAACCGACTCGGCGCCTCAGCTTTGATGCAGGGATTAGCCGACGGATACTTCGTGTTGCCTTACACCATTTCGAATTACTTGGCCGATGATATTCGCACCGGCAAAATTTCCACGGATGCGCCCGAATTCGAGGCAGCAGAAAAAGAAGTAAGGGATCGTATTCAGATGTTTCTCATGAAGAAAGGAACACGTTCTGTTGACTATTTCCACAAAAAACTCGGTTTAATTATGTGGAACAAAGTAGGAATGGGAAGAAATGAAGAGGGTCTAAAACAAGCGATAGAGGAAATTGCTGCCTTGCGTGAAGAATTTTACCGAGACGTACAAGTTCCAGGCGATGCGAACGAATTAAACCCTGAATTGGAAAAAGCCCTTCGCGTAGCTGATTTCTTAGAGTTAGGCCAATTGATGGCGGTGGATGCATTGAACCGAAATGAATCATGTGGGGGACATTTTAGAGAAGAATATCAAGACAGCGAGGGAGAAACCCTGCGTAACGACGAGCGCTATAAAATGGTAGCAGCTTGGGAATATACAGGGCCAGATGCAAGTAAAGCTACTTTACATGAAGAAAAGCTGGACTATGAATTCATTAAAATCGCAGCACGAAACTATAAATAACGAAAATTATGGCAACGAAATTCATCAATATTACGCTTAAAATTTGGCGGCAAAAAAACAGCCAAGCCAAAGGTGCTTTAGAAACTTATGCCTTGAACAACGTTTCTACCGATAGTTCCTTTCTTGAGATGTTAGATCAATTAAACGAACAACTCATCAACGAACAAAAATCACCGGTTGCGTTCGATCACGATTGCCGAGAGGGTATTTGCGGGATGTGCTCTTTGTACATCAACGGCCGTGCGCATGGCCCGGATACAGGAACCACGACCTGTCAGCTTCACATGCGTAAATTCAAGGATGGAGAAACGATTTATGTTGAGCCGTGGAGGTCTCGAGCATTCCCTATTGTCAAAGACCTTGTGGTAGACCGATCTGCATTTGATAGAATTCAACAAGCAGGAGGTTTTGTTTCCGTTAACACTTCCGGAAGGACGATGGACGCCAATGCTATTCCTATCCCAAAAGAAGACGCAGACAAAGCCTTTGAAGCAGCTGCATGCATCGGTTGTGGCGCTTGTGTAGCAGCTTGTAAAAACAGTTCAGCCATGCTTTTTGTGGGAGCTAAAGTTTCTCAATACGCTCTATTGCCCCAAGGAAAAGTAGAGGCTCAGGAACGCGTTTTAAATATGGTGCGGCAAATGGACGAAGAAGGATTCGGAAACTGTACCAATACTGGTGCGTGTGAAGTAGAATGTCCGAAAGGGATTTCTATTGAAAACATCGCAAGAATGAACCGAGAGTTCCTTGTTTCAGCGGTAAAATCCACCAAATAAACCCATTATACGAAACAAAAAGGGGAAACGATTGCTTCCCCTTTTTGTTGTACGATAAAATCGATTCTATTTAATCTGTTTGTTTTCTTCCTTATACCATCCTTCAAAACCTTGATCCTTAATTTCTGAAGGAACATTCGCCTTTTTGCTGAGTTTATGTTGTATGTTCATCCAATAGGCAAAACCTACAAAGCCTAACGCCAATAACAAATTGTTAAAATAATTCTGAACAAACTCATAAAAACCAAACGACCATTCAAAAGCATCACCAATAGCATATACAAAATCTGTCCACATAAACCTTTAATTTTTCACAAAGTAACAAAAAAAAACAATGCTTATTAAATTTCACCCAATAATTTCAAGGTCTCTTGAGCAGACAATTGTTCCGCTTGTTTTTTGGACTGTCCCTTTGCCCGACCAAAATCTCGACCGTTAATCTTAATTTGTACCACATACTCCCAGGTTCCGTGAATATGCTGTTCACTTTCGACGTCAAAGCTAAATTTTAACCGCTTCTTTTGACACCAGATGATAAGACGAGACTTGAAGTCTATCTCTTCTTCCAACAGTTTGTTTAAATCGACGTACTTCCTTAATACATGGTTCTGGATACACTTTCGAGCAGCCTCAAAACCACCGTCTAAATAGACCGCTCCAATTAAGGCTTCAAAGGCATTTCCCTCCAAGCTTGCCAGATTCATTTGACGTGCATCGCTATACCTGAGTTTGGACCTAATATTCATCCTTTCTCCAATGTCCGAAAGGGTCTTTCGGTTAACTACTTTCGACTTTAATTTAGTTAAGTAACCTTCGTCGTTTCCAGGAAACTTCTTAAAGAGCAATTCAGCAACCACTGCGTCTAATACCGCATCGCCTAAAAATTCCAAGCGTTCGTTGCTTTTTGATTCATCGTTGAGGTCCATGGATCGGTGCGTTAAGGCCGTCCTAAAAAGCTCTAATTTTTTAGGGCGATGGCCAAAATGATCTATGATATAACGAATTAGATGAAGTTCGTCATCGCTTCGTTTCTTGCGTAAGATACGTAACGAAATGGCCAATTATTGGTCGTATTTTTTGAAAATCACACTGGTGTTGTGCCCGCCAAAACCGAAGGTATTGGACATGGCAAATCGAAGGGGTCGTACTTGAGCCTTATTCAGGGTAAGGTTCATTTTTGGGTCGATTTCCGGATCCGGTGTGACATGGTTAATGGTGGGAGGAACGGTTTCATTTCGCAACGCCATGATACAAGCAATTGCCTCAATAGCACCCGCTGCTCCTAACAGGTGACCTGTCATAGACTTAGTAGAACTTATATTCAACTTATATGCATGTTCACCAAAAACTGCTTGAATCGCTTTAATTTCTGCCACATCCCCCAAAGGAGTTGACGTGCCATGAACGTTGATGTAATCGATTTTATCCGGAGAAATTTCCGCATCCTCTAACGCTGCAATCATGGTGTTGCGCGCACCGATTCCGTCTGGATGTGGAGCCGTAATGTGATGGGCATCTCCCGACATTCCACCGCCTACAATTTCAGCATAAATCGTCGCCCCTCGTCGCTTAGCATGCTCGTATTCTTCTAATATTAAAGCTCCTGCTCCTTCCCCTAATACAAAACCATCACGGTCTAAATCGAAGGGTCGAGACGCCGTTTCTGGGGATTCATTCCGGGTTGATAATGCTTTTAACGCATTAAATCCACCCATTCCCATTTCATTCACCGCAGCCTCAGATCCTCCACTCACGATGGCGTCCGCTTTTCCAAGTCGAATTAAATTAAATGCATCAATCAGGGCGTTATTGGAACTAGCGCAAGCTGAAACAGTAACATAATTAGGACCACGAAAACCGTACTTTATGGAAATGTGACCCGCTGCAATATCCGCAATCATCTTGGGAATAAAGAAGGGATTGAAACGCGGTGTTCCATCTCCTTCGAAAAACCCCTTTGCCTCGTCTTGAAAGGTTTTTAGCCCCCCAATACCTGAACCCCAAACCACACCAATACGGTCCAGATTTGGTGAGGCCTCCAAAAGTTGAGAGTTTTCCACGGCTTCCATCACGGAAACCAAGGCGTATTGTGTAAATTGATCCAGTTTTCGAGCTTCTTTTCGGTCTAAAAAATGCTCAACATCAAAGTTTTTAACTTCGCAGGCAAAGTGTGTCTTAAACAACGAGGCGTCAAACTGTTGAATATTGGCTGCTCCGCTTTTTCCTTGTGTAAGGTTATCCCAGTATTCTTGAACAGAATTTCCGATGGGCGTGAGCGCGCCAAGCCCAGTTACAACGACTCGTTTTAACTGCATTGGTTGCTAATAAGTAGGGTTACTATTTCGCGTTTTCTTCGATGTACGAAACCGCATCTCCAACGGTTTGAATCGTTTCCGCTTTATCGTCTGGAATAGAAATACCAAATTGTTTTTCAAATTCCATGATTAATTCAACGGTATCTAAAGAGTCCGCGCCTAAATCATTGGTGAAGCTAGCTGTATCCGTCACCTCTGCCTCTTCAACGTTTAATTTATCAACAATGATTGCGATTACTTTACTTTTAATTTCAGACATCTTACTTTTATTTAAAGGTTTAAGCCTGCAAAGAAAAAAACAAACTCGATAAAATCAAAATAATTCGCTCTTTTTTATTTTATCTTGAAAACTAAATTTATCGTTCACAAGCAGTATTGACTAATTTTGAAGAGTGAAAAGCCCAACGCGCATAGCTATTCTCGTTTCCGGTAAAGGCAGCAATGCCATTAACTTAATTCAACAATCGTTGAAGGAAGAGGATGTAAGGGTAGCATTGGTTCTATCAAGCCAATTAAATGTTGATTTAAACGAGTACTGTTCGATTGCCGGGGTTGCTTTTGAATGCCTCGACCCATGGGACTCCTCCGTAGCCATGCATATATTAACGGGTCACAACGTTGAATTGGTTGTACTTGCAGGTTTTTTACGAAAAATCACTCCCGATATTATTGCTGTTTTCCCTGATCGCATTCTTAACCTCCACCCCTCCTTGCTGCCAAAATATGGAGGAAAAGGCATGTTCGGAATGCATGTGCACCGGAAAGTGATCGAAAACCAAGAGGTTGAAAGCGGTATCACCGTTCATCTAGTAAATGAAGCCTACGATGAAGGAAAAGTTCTAGCACAATTTTATAGTTCTGTTCATCCAGACGACACGCCAGAATCGTTGGAACAAAAAATCCGAAGCTTAGAAATGCGGCATTTTCCAGAAGTTGTTTTCGCCTACTGCAGGGCGTTGAAAAGGTGTTGACCGAACCAATACACGTCTTCGAATCGATTGTAAAGTGGCGCAGGAGCCACGCGGATTACATTGGGCTCCCTCCAATCAGCGATAACGCCAAGGTCTGTTAGGCGGTTAAAACAGTCCTTTCCTTGGGTTGAAAGCAATATGGAAAGTTGAGCGCCTCTTTGCTTAGGGACATTGGGCGTTATGATTTCAAGAACTCCGTCGGGTGATTTTCTTTTGGAAACCTCCTCCGTCACAAACCATAAATACGCGGTTAACAGGTCTCTTTTCTTTCCTATCGCCTCCATTCCGGCAGCATCAAAGATTTCCAGCGATGCCAAATGTGCCGCCATTCCAAGAACGGGAGCATTGCTCAACTGCCAGCCTTCAGCACCAGGTAAAGGATCAAAACCTGGCTCCATTTTGAACCGGCTTTCCTTATTGTGTCCCCACCATCCCGCATTCCGTATAAGGTCTTTGCGGTAAGCATGCCGCTCATGCACAAAGAAACCCGAAACTCCTCCGGGGGAAGAATTTAAATACTTATAACCACACCATGCCGCAAAGTCGGGACCCCAGTCGTGCAGGTGTAAATTGACGTTCCCGGCTGCATGCGCTAAATCAAAACCAACAATGGCGCCCACGTGATGTCCTTTCATGGTGATTTGCTGAAGATCAAAATATTGGCCCGTGTAATAATTAACTCCTCCCCAAAGCACCATGGCTAATTCCTCTCCTAATGCATCAATTTTAGCGTAAATATCCTCATCTCGAATAAGGTGTTCTCCTTGGCGCGGGCCAACCATGACCAAATCCGAAGGGGGTAATCCATGCAGGGCTATTTGGCTTTCAAGAGCATATTGATCGCTGGGAAATGCTTTTGCCTCGCACAAAATTTTGGTTCGTTTTCCCTTTGGGCGATAAAAAGAACTCATCAATAAATGCAGGTTGGTGGTTAGGCTGTGGGTTGTACAAACCTCTATCGGAAGAGCGCCAACAATACGAGCTGTTTTTTCCGTTAAACGTTCGTGGTAAGAAAACCAAGGTCGACGGGCCACAAAATGACCTTCTACCCCTAAATTCGCCCAGTCCTCTAATTCCTCTAGTAGGTATTTTTGCGTGTTTTTAGGCTGAAGACCGAGGGAATTACCTGTGAAATAAACAGCGTTTTCTTTGCCAAACGTTGGAATTAAAAAGGATTCTCGGAAAGCCTTTAAAGGGTCTTGGACGTCCAATGCTTTTGCAAATTCTAAGGAGTTTTCAAAATTCATCCGCTTCTGTTTCGTATTTTTGCCTCAAAGATAAGGAACAATGGGCCAACTTAACCGATCGCAGTCTGCACGTCATTACCAAGAGGCCTTAAGCCTGTTTCCGGGCGGAGTAAATTCTCCTGTAAGGGCGTTCAAAGGGGTGGGTGGAACCCCGTTGTTTTTCGCCCGAGGTAAAGGATCTCGAGTGTGGGACGAAGACGGCAACGAATTCCTGGATTTTTGCAATTCTTGGGGACCATTAATTCACGGACACGCTCATCCTTACGTTGAAGAAAAAATCATTAACTCCTTAAAAAACGGTTCGAGTTTCGGTGCGCCTACCCGCCTCGAAAATGAACTCGCTCAGTTGCTCAAGGCGCGCTTACCCCACGTGGAAAAAATGCGTTTTGTTAGCTCCGGCACTGAAGCTGTAATGTCCGCCTTACGTTTGGCAAGAGGCTACACCCAAAAAGCTAAACTCCTAAAATTCGAGGGTTGTTACCATGGCCACGTGGATTCCCTATTGGTAAAAGCGGGAAGCGGTTTGGTCACCTTGGGCACCTCTTCCAGTGCGGGAGTTCCCGATACAATAGCCCAAGAAACCCTTGTGGTGCCGCTCAACGATATAGCACTCCTCGAACAAACATTCAACACCTATGGCAATGAATTGGCGGCCGTAATTATAGAACCGGTTCCGGCAAATAACGGTTTATTGTTGCAAGACCTTTCCTTTCTGCAATGCTTGCGATCACTGTGTTGGAAACATAAGGTTTTATTAATCTTCGATGAAGTGATCTCCGGTTTTCGAGTGGCTTTTGGCGGTGCAGTAGAGCTGTATGGCATTCAACCCGATATCGTGACTTACGGAAAAATCATTGGCGGAGGCCTACCCGTAGGAGCCTACGGTGCCTCGAACGAAATTATGGCATGCGTAGCTCCCGACGGGCCAGTATACCAAGCAGGAACGCTTTCTGGCAATCCAGTCGCTATGGCGGCAGGAATTGCCCAATTAGAATTATGCATGGCCCCGGATTTTTATCGGGAAATGGAGGCGAAAACCCGCGGTTTTGTAGAACGAATTAATTCCTATGCCAAGGTGAAAGGGTATCCTTTTGAACTCGTTTCATTAGCCTCCATCTTTTGGTTGTCGTTTAACGGAAAAAAATCCATCCATCGCGCCGATGAAATTGACCCCGATATGAGCACCTTTAACCGTTTACACGATTACTTGCTCCACCATGGAATTTATCTAGGTCCTAGCGGATATGAAGTGGGATTCATTTCTTCTGCGCATTCCGTTGAGGAACTAACCCATGCAGCACAGGTGTTTTGCCACGGACTAGACCACGTTTATGCAGGCGCACAACATTAAGCCCGTCGTACTTGGAGGAACTGGACTTGTGGGAAGTCATTTACTGTATCTGCTCGCCCAAAAAGGCCCGGTAACAGCCACCGCAAGGAATTCAAAAAACCACGCGACGGTTGAAAAGGTCTTTCAATATTACAATATTGAGTACGGCGCCCTTTGGTACCAAAACATCGAATGGGTGGATTTAGATATACTTGATGTTGACGGAATCCAAGAAATAGTCTCTAACGCGAAAGAGGTGTACCATTGTGCTGCCCTAGTTTCCTTTCACCGCATTGATTTTTACCGCTGCATTGAATTAAACCGGCAGGGAACGGCCAATGTGGTGAACGCTTGCCTTCAGGTGCCAGGTGTTAAATTGTGTTATGTGAGTTCTACGGCCGCCTTAGGGAAGAACCCAGGAGGAGTGATTGATGAAACCTGTGCGTGGAAAGCCACCGATAAAAACAGCGGATATTCCGTATCAAAATTTGGAGCAGAAAAGGAGGTTTGGCGTGGGATTGAAGAGGGGTTGAACGCCGTAATTATCAACCCTTGTACCGTGATAGGTGCTGGAAAATGGGAGGAAGGCTCCATGGAGCTGTTCAGCGTTGCTCAAAAAGGTATGCCATTTTATTCCAGCGGTGCTAACGCTATCGTAGATGCACGTGATGTTGCTGCTTCCATGGTGTTTTTAATGGAAAACCCATACTGTGCTGAAAAGTTTCTTTGTACAGGAAGTAATCAGGATTTCAAAACGTTGTTTACCTTAATCTGCCAAAAAATGGGCAAACGAGGCCCAAGAATATATGCTCCCTATTGGATAGCCTTGCCTCTTTCTTACGCGTTAGAAACCTGGGCATTGCTACGAAGTAAACGACAAGGCATGACCATTGAATCAACACGAGCCGCCTATTCGACGAGGATTTATAATCCAGCGAAATTACAACGCCTGGTTCCAAATGCATTCTATGCCTTGGAAGAATCCATTGATAATGCCATTAAAGGAAAGATTGAGTCATGAAAGAACGAACAGGAATTATTCTTTTGGTAATCCTCTATGGGGTGGGAATTGCCTCGCTGATGGTTGACGACTTGCGGAATGTCGTACTTCCTTTGAGCCCTTATACCTTGCTGTTGTCGTTTTTGATTTTAATGACCTCCTTCCGATGGAAAAGCCCTTTGGTCTGGGTTGCCGTTTTAGTCTTTATCCTCGGATTTACTGCAGAATGGATTGGTGTTCACAAAGGTTGGTTGTTTGGTTCATATTATTATGGCGTGAATTTAGGTCCCAAAATAGCCGGCGTTCCCTTAATTATTGGAATCAATTGGGCCATGCTTACAGTAGTAACCGGTGCTGTTGTTGCGGTATTTATAAAACGTCCATGGATCGTTGTTTTCGTAGCGGCCTTGATTATGACAGGGCTTGATTATTTCATGGAACCGGTTGCTGTAGAAAATGGATATTGGTTTTGGAAGGGAGGTAAAATACCTGTTTACAATTACATTTGTTGGTTTTTGGTTGCGTTGTTGGCTCAGGGAATCAACGTGGGAATATCTAAAACAAAAGCGAACAATACTACATGGGTTTTGTTTTTTAGCTTAGTGGTGTTTTTTGTCATTCAATTCTACTTTTAATATGGCTTGGTGGGGTCCTTTACTTTTAATTGCAACATTCTTCGGGATGGAATTCATGGCTTGGTTTACTCATAAGTTTGTCATGCACGGTTTTATGTGGTATTTCCACCGAGACCACCATCAAGTAGAGGCCGGTTTTTTTGAAAAAAACGACATTTTCTTTTTGATTTATGCCATTCCTTCTTGGTTAGGAATTATGTTGGGTATAATGTATAATTTTTACCCTACCGTTTGGATGGGTTTTGGTATTGCTTTGTACGGAATTGCCTATTTCCTGATTCACGACGTTTACATTCATCGCCGGTATAAATTTTTGCGGGATGTAGACCACCCCTATTTCTATGCTATTCGAAAAGCGCACAAGGTGCATCACAAAAACCAAGACAAAGAGGAAGGCGCTTGTTTTGGCATGCTTCTCGTTCCACCGCGTTTTTACCGCGAAGCGAAAAGAGCTTGGTTAGCTCAAAAAACCAAAGCATGAGTTATTACGGTTACATCCTACTCTTCTCTTTTTTGGGGCCTTTTTGCTTGAGTTTTGATAAAAAGGTTGCTTATTACAAAAATATCCCCCGATTAATTATCCCATTGTTCCTTGTTTCTGGATTGTTTTTAGTGTGGGACCAATGGTTTACCGTGAAAGGGGTTTGGGGTTTTAACCTTAATTACGTTGCTGGAATTTACCTAGGTAAGCTACCCCTTGAAGAGGTATTATTCTTTGTGGTTGTTCCCTACAATTGTATTTTCATCTATGAGGTTGTTGGCGCATATTTCAAGCCCCGCAACAACGCTTTTTTAAATCAGCTCTTCTTCTTGCTTTTTGTCACCTTTGGAGCGGTTCTATTGGTCAAAACGCCCCTAGGGTGGTATCCCTACACCGCCGTAACCCTATCCTTAATTGTGGCTTTCTCTTTGATAATCCTTGCACCGAAGTGGTTGAGTCAATTTGTATTGACCTACCTCATCTGCTTGATTCCGTTCTTGGTGGTAAATGGCTTACTTACGGGGGCCGCTACGGAAAGTCCAGTGGTGTGGTACAATGAACAGGAATTCTCGGGATGGCGGTTGATAACGATACCGGTTGAAGACTTGTTTTACAATTTTGATTTACTCGTTGGCTTTGTCCTTCTTTTCGAATTCCAACGAGAACGTTTAGCCCTTCGAAAGCAATAGGGTTGTTGAATATCCTTCAACCAATGGAATAGTTTGGGTAATTCCTCCCCAAGCTTCCGCCTCTTTTTTACCTACGATATATCGCTTATCAGTGGCGTCATTCATGGACGCGTCGTAATCTGCTCCTTTAACAATGAAATCCGGTTTAACTGCCTCGATCGCCTCGAGGGGCGTGGAATCCGAAAAGACCAGCACGTGATCCACAAATCCTAAAGAGGCTATCACCATCGCTCGAGCGAATTCAGGGTTAATAGGCCTATTTATTCCCTTTGCCAAGCTACGAACAGAGGCGTCGTCGTTGATTGCTACGAACAATTTATGTCCGAGGCCTGCCGCTTGTGCCAAATACGTAATGTGTCCTAAATGCAACAAATCAAAACAACCGTTGGTAAAAACCACTTTTTGTTGGCTTAGGCGGTAGATTTCTGCCATTTGAGCGGCCTTGGCCAGAGAAATAATTTTAGATTGAACGTGTTCTAAGCGTTTCACGGCATCAATAAATTGGTGGACTCTTTTGGGAAAACTAACAAGGGCTTGAAGGATTTGGCTGCTTCAAAATCCATGGTAGCATAACTGATAATAATGACAATGTCTCCAACTGCTGCCTTTCGAGCGGCAGGACCGTTTAAACAAATCGTTCCGGAATCTTTTTCTCCTTTTATTACATAGGTTTCCAACCGTTCGCCATTGTTTACATTCACCACTTGTACCTTTTCCCCTTCCAATATATTCGCTGCACTCATCAGACGTTCATCGATGGTAATACTTCCTATATAATTTAGGTCGGCTTGGGTCACCGTGACACGGTGTATTTTAGATTTTAAAACTTGAATTTGCATGTCCCCTTGCGTTTATAGAGGGCAAAAGTAATTGAATTCATTGGGCAATCAAAAGCATGTTGTCAATTAAACGTACCTCTCCACAAAAGGCCGCAATACAAGCTAATGCCCTAGGTAGATCATCGCTCGACGAAATTAAAGTTTCCGGATCAACAATTTCCAGATAATCCAGTTTTAAGGAACTTTGATGGATGTTTGCCTTGGCTTGTGCCATCAATTCCTTGTGAGGTATTTTATGATAATGGTCTTTCAGAAAGCATAAAGTCTTAAACAGGATAAGCGCCTCCTGACGTTGCTCTTGGCTAAGCCTTTGGTTACGGCTACTCAAAGCCAAGCCGTTTTCTGCCCTAACCGTAGGAACCGCCACTAATTCCACTGGTAATTGCAGCTCCTTGACCATGTTGCGAAGGACAGCCACCTGTTGAAAATCCTTCAATCCAAAGTAGGCTTTCGTGGGTTTTACATGCATAAAGAGTGCGTGTACCACTTCAACCACCCCCTTAAAGTGACCAGGCCGCGATGCCCCTTCAAGAAGCTCATCCAATCCGTTCAAAGAGAAATTAATCGGTAAATTCTCCGGGGTGAATAGTTCCGCTGTTTGAGGAAAATAAACGACATCTACCCCTTCCCCTTGCAACAAAGAAAAGTCGCTTTCCTCATGACGGGGGTATTTTAAAAAGTCTTCCGGATTATTGAACTGTCGCTCGTTCACATATATGCTAACAACGGTGATGTTGTTTTCTTGACGTGCACGACGAACGATAGCAAGGTGTCCTTCGTGTAGAGCTCCCATAGTGGGAATGAACCCAACCGTAAGTCCTTGAGACTTCACTTCTTCAATGTAGGCAACTAGGGCAAAAACCGTCGATATGTGTTGGGTCATTTTATTGCTTGTGTTGGCAAAGCTATGTGTTTTTAGGAACTTTCATGGGATTTGCCTACCTTTGCTCCGCTATTTATTTGAAATTGAAATCTATGGAAAAAAAACGCGTATTATTTGTTTCTCAAGAGATTTCTCCTTTTCTAACCAAATCTACTGTTGCTAACGATAGCTTAAGAATTGCTCAATCGACCCAAGAAGAAGGAAAAGAAATTCGCGTTTTTACTCCGAGATATGGCCTAATCAACGAACGTAGGCATCAATTACATGAAGTAATCCGCTTATCGGGACTCAATATTTCCATCGACGACCAAGACCATCCATTAATCATAAAAGTGGCTTCTGTTGCTGCAGCTAAAATGCAGGTGTATTTTATCGATAACGACGATTTTTTTCGCAGAAAAGAAGGATTGGTGAATGAAGATGGGGCGATGTGTAAAGACAACGATGAGCGCTCCATGTTTTTTGTAAGGGGGGTGCTTGAAACGCTTAAAAAATTGGGCTGGCAACCGGATATTATCCACTGTCATGGCTGGTTTACTGGAATGATGGCCTTGTATATCAAACATTTCTACAAAAAAGACCCACATTTTAAAGAAACAAAAGTCGTTTACCATTTATACAATGAGGTTTTCGATGAAGAGCTAGATCCTCGTATTTCTCAAAAGCTCGCCTTCGACGGATTTCCAAAGTCGGTTACCGATGCGTTAAAGACACCAAGCTTCGAAGCCTTAACACGTTTGGTATTGTCGCACTGTGACGGAATAACCTTAGCAGAACCCATCAGCCAACCCGTGCTCAAGAGCATCTACGAGGAATTGAATATTCCTAAATTAGAATTTGTTGAGGAAGAGCATCAAGCAAAGGCCTTTTCATCGTTTTTTGATGGCATCATTGATGCTACCTTAGTTGTTAAATAATTCGGTTATTATGCGTTGGTTGGTGGCTATTACCCTTTTGTTGGCCTTGAATGCTTGCCGTAAAAAAGAAAATACGCTGGGCAAGGACTTGTTGAATTCCAACCAATATTTGAACGGAACGACCACCGATACGTTTTATTTGGCATCCTCCGTATTCATTGAGGACTCTATCATCACCGATAATGTTTCGAATGTAGTACTTGGACACTACAAAGACCCGGTTTTTGGTGAGTTCAATGCTTCTTTTTACACCCAACTACGGATTACTGGAACGAATCCTGATTTTGGAAACATCAACGAAATGGTGATCGATTCTTTTGTGTTGGGGTTAGAGTATGCCGGATATTACGGTGACTTAACCGCACAAACCTTTGAAGTATTCGAACTTACCTCACCGATGTACAATGACTCAACGTATTATTCCTTCAACCATGTTTCTCACGCCACAACATCCTTGGTTGACCCGAACAAAACCATTATTACACCAGACCCGTTGAATTTTAACATCATTGGCGACGACAGCGTTCAGGCGCAGTTAAGGATTTATTTGGACACCTCACTGGCAAAACAATTCATCGCATCTGCCTCTAATGGAAGCGGTGCTTTTGCCTCCAATGATGCGTTTCAGAATTACTTTAAAGGCCTTTATGTTCGGACAAATAATCCTCCCTTATCTAGTGGTCAAGGAGGTGTTTTTTACTTCAACCTAAACGACCCAGGAACGAAACTCACGATCTACTACCGTCAATCAGGAACCTCAAAAACCTATGATTTTTTAATGAACTCCATTTGTGCAGATTTTACACACGTGGATATTAACCGATCAAATACACCCGTAGAAACGGTGAATAACAACCCCTCGGAGGGAATGAAAGAATTTTATGCTCAAGCCTTTGGTGTGCGGGCAAAAATTGTGGTTCCAGGGCTTGAAAAATTCAGCAAAAATCAATTAATTCATCGGGCAGAAATACACCTTCCTATTCAATACCAACTGGGAAATAAATATAAACCAGGTGCCACAATCACCTTTGCTACCAAGAAAACTTTGGCCTCCCAAAGCTACATTAACACCGGTGTTACGGGTGCCTATTCTGAGACAAAAAAAGAATATAATGCAGACCTTAAACAATATGTTCAAGCCGTCATTAATCAAGACATTGAAAATACCGGATTAATTGTTTCTCCTCGTTTCTTCGTTAATTCCGCGGAACGGATTATCTTTAATGGACAAAACACTATCAACAAGATGCGTCCAAAAATTATTATCACCTACACGAATTTCTAGTTATGTGCGGAATTGTAGCATACATTGGCACCAAAAAGGCCTATCCAATTATCATTAAAGGGTTAAAACGCCTAGAATACCGTGGATACGACTCAGCAGGAATCGCTTTATCCAATGAAGGAGAGCTGAATATCTACAAGAAACAAGGAAAAGTATCCAACTTAGAGGCATTTGTTGAGCATCAAAACACCTCCGGAACATCAGGTATTGGTCACACACGATGGGCAACCCATGGAGAACCTAACGATGTTAATGCTCACCCACATTACACAACCGACGGTAAGCTTGCGCTAATCCATAATGGCATCATTGAAAATTATGCCGCGATTAAACAAGAGTTAATGAATAAAGGCTATTCCTTTAAAAGCGAAACCGATACGGAAGTCTTAGTGCATTTAGTCGATGAAATTTCAAAAAAAGAACAGGTTTGGTTTGGTGAGGCCTTGCGAATTGCCTTAAATCACGTCGTGGGTGCCTATGCCATTGTCGCAATGTCCAGTGAATTTCCCGATCGTTTAGTCGCCGCCCGAAAAAGCAGTCCGCTTGTAGTTGGAGTTGGAGAAGACGGCGAATATTTTTGTGCCTCCGACGCCTCTCCCATTGTAGAATACACCAAGAATGTTGTCTACATGGAAGACGAAGAAATCGCGGTTATAGACCGTAAAGAGGGCCTTAAGTTATTCAACATTGGTGACCAACCCAAAACCCCCTACATCCAAAAATTGGAACTAGAACTTGAAGCCCTTGAAAAAGGTGGATATGAGCACTTTATGCTAAAAGAAATCAACGAACAGCCTCGATCTATTCAAGATTGTTTCCGAGGGCGTCTCAACGCTCAAAAAGGATTGATTTCACTTGGTGGTATTCGCGATTACGAGCAAAAAATGATTCAAGCGAACCGTTTAATAATCGTGGCTTGCGGAACGTCATGGCATGCTGGTTTGGTGGGTGAATATTTGCTCGAAGACCTTGCTCGAATAAATGTAGAAGTCGAATATGCGAGTGAATTTCGTTATCGAAACCCCATCATCCATGAAAACGATGTAGTAATTGCCATTTCTCAATCCGGTGAAACTGCGGATACTCTTGCTGCATTGGAACTCGCTAAAAGTAAAGGTGCAACGATTCTTGGGATTTGTAATGTGGTGGGTTCCTCTATTTCGCGTATTACGGATGCGGGGTCATACACCCATGCCGGGCCTGAAATTGGCGTGGCTTCCACGAAAGCGTTTACCGCACAAGTTACAATCCTCACCTTGATGGCCTTACAATTAGCTCATAAAAAAGGTACCATTAGTCAATCAAAATTCCACGAATTGCTCGCCGAATTGGAAGCAATACCGGAAAAGGTAAAACAAATTCTAGCCAAAAACGACCTGATTGAATCCATTGCTAGAACCTATAAAGACGCTTCTAACGCTTTGTATTTAGGCAGAGGGTCCTCATTTCCGGTGGCCTTGGAAGGCGCGCTTAAATTGAAGGAGATTTCATACATCCACGCCGAAGGTTACCCCGCGGCAGAAATGAAACACGGCCCCATTGCCTTAATCGACGAAAACATGCCGGTGTTTGTGATTGCAACTCAAGGAAACTCGTATGAGAAGGTG
Source organism: Bacteroidota bacterium (assembly GCA_046046325.1). Lineage (GTDB taxonomy): Bacteria > Bacteroidota > Bacteroidia > Flavobacteriales_D > Crocinitomicaceae > UBA952. The sequence goes on along the minus strand of JBJOJZ010000128.1, from coordinate 54,720 downwards.
GCGTCTAACATTCAAGAAGTGAAAGCTCGAAAAGGAAAAATCATTGCTATTGTGACCGAGGGAGACACCCTCGTAAAAGCCATGGCGGATCACATCATTGAAATTCCAGCTGCCGATGAGGTTTTGGTTCCCTTATTAGCAACGATTCCTTTGCAATTGCTGTCCTATTTTATCGCTGTAATGCGCGGATGCAACGTAGACCAACCGAGAAATTTAGCGAAATCGGTGACGGTGGAGTAAAGCACCTATGTTCATTATTGAACTTGCCACGCGATCAGAAATGCCATAAAAAAGCCCAAGGCAAGCTCAAGCAAGGTGTGTTTTTTAAGAAACCATCGCGAACCAATAACCAGCCCTGAAATTATAAATGCTATCGTTATTATCACTAAGGACGGGTCGTGTTGCTGTTGATAAAAAGCAAACAAAAACCCGGTAAAAATTCCGCATCCACCAGCATGCATGGAAATTTTTATCCACGAAGTAATAACCGTAAACAATACCGTAACTAATAAACCGGCAAGGGGTAACTGCATAAACACCTTAGGTAATATCCCTTGTGGATCGCTTTGGTATATAAACCATATTAGTATTAAATTATACCCTAACATGATCAATAAAGGGATTCGCCGCTCAAGGCGTGACTCCATATCTAGCGTTGTAATAATCTTAAACCGATAAAGACCGTAAAAAGACAACCCAGGTGCAATAAAACAAAATATCAAAAACACCGTCCAAAGCACCCACTTCAGATGAAGCGGAAGGTCATACGGACTTATCTCCGTTACATCCACAGGGTTTGAAGGCAAAAACATAACAATTAACAAGGCATAAAGCGGCATCAATAAAGGCAGAAACAACCACGAAAAGAAATGGCTTAATTGCGTCATTTTCACAATTCTTTACGTAAACGTGCGACAGGAATGTTGAGCTGTTCTCGATATTTAGCAACGGTTCTTCGGGCAATATTATACCCTTTTTCGTTTAAAATCACCATTAGTTTCTCGTCGGGAATCGGCGCTTTTTTGTCCTCTTTCTCAATGGCCTCGAGTAAAATTTGCTTCACCTCTCGCGAAGACACTTCTTCGCCCGTATCGGTGGTCATTGCCTCTGAAAATAAGTTCTTCAGGAGGTAAACCCCATGATTTGTTTGAACGTATTTGCTGTTCGCTACCCGAGAAATCGTAGAAATGTCCATTTGAACCTTATCCGCAATGTCCTTTAGAATCATCGGTTTAAGCTTAGTGTTGTCTCCGGTAAGAAAAAATGCTTGTTGATGCTCTAAAATTGCACTCATGGTAAGGTACAGCGTTTCATGGCGCTGCTTAATGGCATCTATAAATCCTTTAGCTGAGTCCACCTTGTGTTTTACAAAGGTTAACGCTTGCTTATCGCTTTTAGAAGTTTTAGCTCCCTCCGTAAAAGCCCGCATAAGGGTTTGATATTCCCGGCTAATTTTTAAATCCGGGGCATTGCGGGCATTGAGCGACAAGTCGAAAACACCGTCAACTTCATTGAGTATAAAATCCGGAATAACCTGTTGTACGGCCTTATCATTGCCTTTAACCGAACCTCCTGGCTTTGGATTTAATTTCAAAATTTCATTCACCACCTCTTTTAACTCCTCTTCTTCAATTTTGAGCTTCAGCGCCATTTTATCGTAATGCTTTTTGGTAAACGCCTCAAAACAATCTTTCAAAGCCTTCAACACCAAAGATTTCAGCCTGCTTCCATCGTTTCTTCGCCGAGCTTGAAGCAATAGGCACTCTTGCAAGGTCCGTGCGCCTACCCCGGCGGGATCCAGTTCTTGAATTTGATACAAAACACCTAACACGTCTTGTTCGGTAACACTGGTATTGTAATGGAAGGCTAAGTCGTCTACCAAGGCATCCAATGAGCGGTTTAAATAACCCGACTCATCTAAATTTCCCACGATTACCTCTGCAATGGTTATTTCTTCCTCGTTGAGTTCGTTCCATTGCAATTGCTCCATTAACCGATCTTGAAAGGAGTTTTCGCCCGATAAAGGAACGCTCCGCTCTTCGTCGTCTTTTGAATGGTTGTTCACTTGAGTTTTATAATCCGCTGAATCTTCATCGAAATACTCGGAAAAATCAAAAGCATCATCATCCGTGCTTGATTCTGGCTCTTCAAGAGGCTCAAGGCTCTCATCATCTCCTTGCTCTAAGGCAGGATTTTCTTCGATTTCTTGCTGTATGCGCTGATCCAATTCCGCCGCCGGTATTTGCAGCAATTTCATTAATTGAATTTGCTGCGGCGATAAACGCAGGTCCTGTCGTTGGGTAAATTGTTGCTTAAGTGCCATTAAAACGAGGCGTTCAAAGGGGTTCTGGGAAAAGGTATCACATCTCGGATATTGGTCATTCCTGTGACAAACATGATCATGCGTTCCAAGCCCAATCCGAAACCAGCATGAGGCACCGTTCCAATGCGTCGCGTGTCCATGTACCACCACAATTCCTCTTCTGGAATTCCAAACGCCGCACATTTCTGTTGCAAAACCTCTAGCCGTTCTTCGCGCTGCGACCCCCCCACTATTTCACCAATTCCTGGGAACAACACGTCCATCGCCGCAACCGTTTTTCCGTCGTCGTTGGAACGCATGTAAAACGCTTTAATCTCGGCGGGATAATCCGTCAGAATTACCGGGCATTTGAATTCCTTTTCCACCAAATACCGCTCGTGCTCGCTTTGCAGGTCAATTCCCCACTCCACGTCGTACTGAAATTTTTTCTTCTTATAGTGGTTAGAATTTTTCAATACTTCGATTGCTTCGGTGTAGGTTAAACGCTTGAAAGGGTTTTCTACCACAAATTGGATGCGCTCTATCAACGACAACTCGTTGCGCTCGTGCTGAGGTTTTTGGGCTTGTTCTTGCTGATCGCGATCGTTCAAAAACTGCAAATCTTCTTGACAATTTTCCAGCACAAATCGGCAAATAAACTTCAGAAAATCCTCGGTTAAATCCATGTTCGCTTGGAGGTCATTGAACGCAACTTCGGGTTCAATCATCCAAAACTCAGCGAGGTGCCTCGAAGTATTGGAATTTTCGGCTCTAAAGGTAGGCCCAAACGTGTAAACTTTACCAAGGGCTAAGGCTGCAAGTTCTGCCTCCAATTGACCCGACACGGTTAAATTCACCGGTTTACCAAAAAAGTCTTGGCTAAAATCAACCTTTCCATCCTCAGTGAGTGGTGGGTTTTGGGCGTCGAGCGTCGTTACCCGGAACATTTCTCCAGCACCTTCTGCATCGGATCCGGTAACAATGGGGGTATTCAGGTAGTAGAACCCGTGGGTATGAAAGTAATGGTGGATTGCGTAGGAAACCGAATGGCGAATTCTAAAAACCGCACCAAACGTATTGGTACGAAAACGAAAATGTGCTTGTTCTCTTAAAAAGTCCAAACTGTGGCGCTTGGGCTGCATTACGGTTCTCTGAACGTCATCCGCTGCCGCTAGACCTAATACCTCAAAATGTTTTACCAACAATTCAATCGCCTGACCCGTACCGATGGACTCAACCACCTCTCCTGTTAGTTTAACTGCCGCTGCTGTAGTTAGTTTGCGCAATTCCTCCTCTGGAAAAGCATTAAAATCAATTACGGCTTGGAGTGTACCTAAGGTTGATCCATCATTGATTTGTAGAAAACGATTGCTTCGAAAGGCCCTAACCCAACCTTGTACGGTGATGGTGGACCCAACCACTTGTGTGCTTTGAAGCAGTAATTCTTTTATTGAAACACCCATAATGGTTACAAAAATAGGGTTTTGAGGTGAAAGGAGGCCTATGGAAAAGTCGGGTTTTTTTAATTATTTTCGTAACTTGCTCTTCAAATTAATTTAATGCAGTTTCACAACCTCGTAAACCATTTTCCCATCATTTTTCCAATCGCTGGGATTATTCTTATGATTATTGGATTGATCTTTTCTTCGGAATTGGTCAAACGCACCGGCTATTTGTTTTTTATTCTTACCGCTATTAGTACCTTTTTGGCACTCAACAGCGGAGAAGGTGCTGAGGAGGCGGTAGAACAATTATACCCCAAAATAAGCCATCATGTAATTCACGAACACGAGGAAAAAGCAGAAGGTTTACTCTGGGTGAATGCCGCATTAGGCGCAGTTTCTGTCCTGGCCATTTGGGCATCATGGATGAGTTACTCTTGGCGAAAATTGCTTTTTTGGGTGGTTTTGGCTTCAAGCCTTTTGACGTGCTACCTTGGATACGAAGTGGGAAAAAGCGGGGGGAAAATTATTCACCTTGAATCAACGAATTAATGAAAAATAACCTACTACTGCTCTTCATTTTTTCTGCGTTTACTCTTATCAAAGCACAGCGATATATAGAATCTACCCCTCTTGTTAAAGTAAATGACAGCTCATTAATCAAGGAGGAACAAGGGCGTGTTTGGACGGAATTAACGAGCCAACGAACCCTGTATTCCAGCCATTTTAAAGATGAAAAAGGCAACACGAAAGGTGTGTTTAGCAAAAAACCGATTCATTATTTGGATAAAAACGGGGAATTGCAAGTGATTAAATCTGGGTTGAGTCCATCATCGAACGGTTGGTCAGCTAATCAACAAGCTTACCCCACACACCTTAATCACGACGGCACCTACACCATCAGCTTGGACGATAAGGGCTCAACGTTGCTCTTGGGTAAAAACCGGCAGTATAACGGCATCCCGATGCCCAAAGTGTCGCTCGGGAACGCTGATGTAAGGAGTACGGGTTGTGAAATCCGTCAAGGAAACTATACCCAACAGCTCATTTTCTCTGAAGACCGAGTGAAAAGCAACGTACTGGTCAACGCACCAGTAACCTTAAACGACCCCCAATATTTTACCGTAGAGGAAACCGTGGTTTTGCCCAAGGGTTATGAACTCCAGTACGAGTCATTGAAGTCCTATGAAATGGATGGAATTAACGTTCGGGGTTCTCGAGGAGCCTTGTTTATTGATGGTCTCGCTTACGGTGCGGACATCATCATCGTAAACCGTGTAACCCAAGAACCCTGTGGAAAAATATTCGCCCCATTTGCTTACGACGCCTCCATGAACTATCAGCAAGGATCCATGAGTTTTAAGCAAATCGGTGAAAGCAATGAGTACCGTCTGACCATAGGAATTGCTGCCTCATGGTTCAATGCTACCGAGCGCGTTTACCCCATTACCATTGACCCTTTAGTGGGTGGCCCAACCGCCACTTGGGCTGGAGGATATATGAATTCATGTTTGACGCCGACCTATAATGTCGATAGCCTGCAAGCGACCATACCTGCAGGAATTACTCCAACAGGCGTTTACGTTACCTCCAGTTTTTACGCAGATCCGTGGGTGGGAGCAACGATGAATCAAGGGGTTATGTACTTCAGTACCGTTTGTGGAAACTCTCAAACCTTTACCATCACGGGGGCGAATGCGCAGTCTGCGGGAACTGCCTACTTAGATAGCTTTAACATGATGTCGCCTTTGGTGTGTTGTATTCCAGAAGCCTGTACTGCCACCAACTTTTATGTGCGTTTCCATTTAAGCCGTTACACCTATGGAGCTGGCTGCAATATCACATATATTCGCTACGACCCCTTTACCACCCTTTGGCCTTTCCAAGTCGTGGTGTATGGACGAACTCCTGAATCCTACGGATCCGTCTGGTATGCCACCCAAACCCCCTTGTGTTCGAATAATTGCTCAGTTGAAGTCCGCGCTTATGCCCGTTATGGGGTCGCTCCCTATACGTTTACCCACCCATGGACCAACGATACGGTGGTAACCGGAACCAACTCCGGTTGCGGAGCCGGTTCGACCAACCATCTATTCAACCTCAATATTCCCAATTGTCCTATTTATTGCGATTCCTCCTACACACTGTTAAACATTCCTCCTCCGGTAATCACGGACGCTTGTGGAACCGTGATTGCAGGAATCCCTTTTGAAACTGTTCCCATTAAGCCCGCAACCAATATTGAACTGACCTATGATTCTGTGGTTTGTTCAGGGACCAACAACCTCATCGAATTAAGTTCGTGTTTCACCAACGGAACTGCCTATTATTTTGGTAATAATTCGAACGGGCAAGGAAATTTTAACTTCAACGAAGTCAATACCGGTGCACCCAATACGGTAACATTCAGTGCTTACGCGGAAGGCGATGGCTGTACTTCTGATACCACAACGTTTTCGATTACGGTTCACAGCAACCCACAAGCTAATTATTCAGTAACTCCATCTCCTGTGCTCGTTGGAATCCCAACCTCCTTTCAAGATCAAAGCGTTTCACCAGCCTCTACCGTTAATCAATGGTCTTGGATACTTAACGGCTCAATGGTTTCGATGAATAATTCCTGGAACAACACCTTCAATGCGCCCTCCTCCAACGTTTTGTGTTTGGCGGTAAAAGATGCAATGGGTTGCGTTGATACCCTTTGCGGTCCTTTAATGGTCGTTCCAGCTGAGGTGTCCATTCCCAATATTATTACCCCCAACAACGACCAAGTAAACGACCTTCTCGGCTTTGAATATTTGGATTTTTATCCTGCAAATCACCTCAAAGTTTTGAACCGTTGGGGTAACGTGGTATTTGAACAGGAAGGATATGCGAATACGTGGAACGGTGGGGACCTTTCCGATGGTGTTTATTTCTTTGTGTTGACCTTGACGGAGAAAAATCAAACGTATAGCGGATTCTTTCACCTTGTCCGCTAATTTACAGCTCACTACTTTTCGTAATTTTAGCGCATGAAATTCTTGGTAGTAGGTCTCGGAAATCCGGGAATGGAATACGATAATACACGCCATAACATTGGATTCAACGTAGTGGATGTATTAGCCAAAAAATACGGGGGCACCTTTGTTTTGGACCGTGCTGGCCACCGAACAACCATTAAATTTAAAGGTAAAACCTTAGTGCTTATCAAACCCACCACCTACATGAATTTATCGGGTAAAGCCGTCAATTATTGGCTGCAAAAAGAGGGGGTTTCCAAAGAAAATCTGTTGGTAATTACCGACGACCTTGCCCTACCCTTCGGAAAGATTCGATTGAAAGGAAGCGGCTCAGATGGCGGGCACAACGGCCTTAAAGACATTCAGAACACCCTACAAACAACGGCTTATGCACGCCTACGCTTTGGTATTGGAAGTGATTTCCCAAAAGGCCGACAATCGGATTATGTACTAGGTAAGTGGTCCGAAGAAGAACAGGTTACGCTGCTGGAACGCATTGAACTTTCCGTAGAAGCCTGTGAAGCATTTTGCACCATCGGAATTCAACTTGCCATGAGCCAATTCAACGGAAAATGATTCCTTAGCAAAAATTAACGAAGGCTCAACACCAATCCTCATAGGCTTTATTAAATTCGTGGCGTAAATAAAATAATATGCGCAACAACCACGAAATCGATTATTACATCCACGGCGAAGAAATGCAAATGGTGGAAATTGAATTAGACCCCCAAGAAACGGCCATTGCGGAATCAGGGTCCTTTATGTACATGGATCCAGGAATTCAAATGGAAACGATTTTTGGGGATGGTTCACAGCAGCAAAGCGGATTCATGAATAAATTATGGGGTGCAGGTAAACGCCTCTTAACAGGTGAAAGCCTGTTTATGACGGCCTTTACACATACTGGAATGGGGAAAGCTAAAGTTGCCTTCGCTTCTCCCTATCCGGGTAAAATCATTCCCATCGACTTACAACTCTATGGAGGAAAAATAATCTGTCAAAAGGATTCCTTCCTTGCGGCGGCAAAAGGAGTTTCGGTTGGTATCGAATTTCAACGGAAATTGGGCACTGGACTTTTTGGAGGAGAAGGGTTTATTATGCAGAAACTAGAAGGCGATGGCTTAGCTTTTTGCCATGCCGGTGGATACGTAATGAAACGCACGATAAAACACGGAGAAACCCTTAGAATTGACACAGGATGTATCGTAGCTTACACGCAAACCATCGACTATGACATCCAATTTGTAGGAGGAATAAAAAACACCCTTTTTGGAGGTGAAGGCTTATTCTTTGCGACACTCACTGGACCTGGAGAAGTTTGGTTACAAAGTTTGCCCGTATCGCGCCTTGCATCGCGTATTTTAGCCTATGGAACAGGCACGAGAAAAGAAGAAGGAAGTATATTAGGCGGACTTGGCAACTTCCTAGACGGCGATGGCCGTTAATAAAAAACGCCCTTGACGGGCGCTTTTCAATAAAAGAGTATACCTTACTTATAATTTAACGATGCGGACCGTTTTCGTAAGGGACTTATTTTCGGCATGAACAAAATAAATCCCTTGAGGAACATTCATCGGAATAACCCAATCTTTCTGATCAGATACGTTTGCAAAGTATACCGTTTTACCCGCAAGGTCGGTTATGCTAATATTTCCCGTAAATGCCTCATTGAAGGAAACGGTCATTATATCAACCACTGGGTTAGGTGTTAGGCTGAACGCTTGGGAAGTAAGTTCGTCAATTCCAATGTAGTTGATGGTTACACAATTCGAGGTGTCCGAACAACCGTTAGCATCCGTGCTTATCACCGCATAGGTGCCATTTTGTGTTACCAATAAGGATGAGCCATTAGCACCAGGAAGATTGACTCCTGTAGCACAATTGATCCATTGATACATCAACCCAGTATTGCTTGAAACCAATTGCTGTCCGTTGCTTGGGTTAATGGAAACCGTGTTGTTGACTTGATTTACCGTTAAGACCATAACCACAATGCTGTCACATCCTTGCGCATTGATGAGTGTATCAGAATAGGTGCCTGCTTGGGTAAGGTAGCTACCATTAAACAACACTTGTTCTCCTTGGCAAATGGATTGGTTTTGGTTGATGGTTTCCCCCGAACAACTGATGTAAATAAAATCGGTATAGAGCTCATTTCCTCCACCGTTTACTTGCGCTTGAACCGTCGTGTAGCCTACGTTTCCACTGGAAAAAGAAGCCGGATTCGTGTTCGCCGAAATCGCATTGGCTGGCGTATTAAACATCCAAGAAACGGTATTTGCATTCATGGCCTGAGCTTGCATTGAAGCATTGCTGCACGTTGCATAACTGATATGGATTTCAGGCTGTGCTTGTAAATTAAACGTATCGATGTGAGTCAATAAGGTATCGCCAGATACGATATAAACCGCTTGGGAAATTCCATTAGCTCCGTCGCCTCCTTTACCGCCTGCGCCCCCAGCACCCCCAGCGCCGCCAGGTGCGCCATCACCAATTTCATTCGTACAAGAGGCCTGTATTGCACCACCATTTCCTCCATTACCTCCAACACCACCATTACCTCCAACTCCGCCCGTTCCTGAGGTGCCAGACTGAATAAAACAATCTACCATATTACCACCTTGTCCATTAACATTAATGTAAACTCCAAACGAGCTTCCTCCGCCATAACCACCGGTTCCGCCCTGACCACCTTGACCACCGCCACCGCCTCCGGCGCCTCCATTACCTGGGCCATTATCGCATGAAAAACAAGTTTGCCTTCCGCCGCCGCCGCCACCGCCGCCTCCAGAACCTCCACAACCGTCGGCTCCATTTGGCGCTTGAGCTCCTGGTTGCCAAAACCCTGCTACGTTGGTTCCCGCGGGACCATTGCTGCCGATAGCTCCGGCAGATCCAGCAACTCCGTTGGCTCCGTTTGTACCATTTCCTCCTGGATCTCCATCATTTCCTTTATTTCCCCCTGATCCGCCATTCGAACATGCCGATGCTCCGCCGGCTCCTCCATTCCCTCCATTATTGGAAGTGCACTCATCCCCACCGGCTCCACCGCCACCACCGGCTCCACCATTTCTCCCTGTTCCTGCCGTTCCTGCTGAACCCGGATTCGTGGCGTTATTCTGTTGAGGCCCTCCGGCTCCGCCAGCTACGCCTCCTCCTCCTTGGCCACCAATGCCCCCGTTACCGCCTGCGTTACCGCTGCTGAACGTGCATGATCCTCCATCACAGCTACCGGGTCCACCTTGTGCTCCGTTACTGCCGTTAACCCCGTTCAAACCAACAGAACCATTGAATCCTGCACTTGCATTGCCCGCAAGAACTTGACATCTCACGAAATGATAACTGCTGCAGCTATCCATATAAATTCCATAAACGGTTGTTCCATAAGGCTGACCCTGGGTAGATGCTGCTGCATTATCCGTTTGTACGGTGAGGTCCTGAAAACGAAAACCTGTTTTACTCGCTAATTCTATGGCAGAAATTCTAGGTGCACTAGGAAGACCTAAAGGGTTGCTGTTGGTTCTGAAAATGGTCGTGGCTCCTGCAACGCTGGTTTTGGTCCAGGCTAAGCTGTCGATAAAACCACCTTCAACCGTAATGTTCTGTCCATTAAGGCTCAAGGGGCTGTTAATGGTATAAATTCCTATTGCCATCCGTATATGGCTATTGCTTGGTGCTGTTGAAAAAGCCGTTGCAACATCCATGGGGTCGTTCATGGTGCCAACGCCGTTTGGTTGCCCCAAGGGAGTAACATAAATAAAGTCACATTGCGCTTGCGCATTCCAAGCAAAGAAAACTGCACAAAAAAGTAAAAATAATTTTTTCATAATACGTTAAGTTTACAACGAATGTACAATTTTTAGTAATGCTTCAAATGCTTTGAGTGTAAATAGAACACGTCATAGCCTGGATAAATTTCATAAAAACCTTGTTATTTTTGAAAAAAACCTGTACCTTTTGATGACACAAAAACATCATCACCAAAACGCAGACATCATGAAACGCATTTTAACCAAATGGGATAAATTCAAACTCGGTAGGCGCTTGCATTATCTTCAAAAACGTTTACATAGAGCAGAGGAAAACGGATACCAAGAAAAAATAGAAAAATACCAACGGTATATTAAGGAGGTTCAGGAGAAATTAAAACACATTAAAGAATAGTGTTTTGGTGGGATTGAATCAAATCAATCCAGGCCTCTACACTTTTGGCTTCATCCACGTGAAAAGCCCCTGAACGGGTTCTTCTGAGTTCAATTAAGGTGGCCCCTGATCCCAGTCGCTGGCCGAAATCTTGGGCGATGGAACGAATGTAGGTGCCTTTCGAACACGAAATCTCGAACCGAATTTCGGGAAAAGATGTAGCATCTGAATCAAATTGAGTAATCTTGATAAGGTGCGATTTCAGCTCGACTTCCTTTCCTTCACGAGCGTAAAGGTATGCGCGCTTTCCATCAATTTGCTTGGCAGAATAAATCGGAGCCGTTTGATACTGTTCTCCTAGAAACCCCTTACATGTTTGTTCAATAGCCGATTGCGTTATGTGGTCGACAGAATAATTTTCATTATACTCGGTTTCTAAGTCAAAAGAGGGCGTGGTTTTTCCCAGAAGAAAAGTCCCTGTGTAGGTTTTTTCTTCGGCCATGTAGTTGTCCACATTTTTGGTTTGTTTGCCAACACATACAATTAAAAGACCTGAGGCCAAGGGGTCGAGTGTTCCCGCATGACCAACTTTTATTTTTTTTACTTTCAAGACCTGTTTTAAGTTCCATCTGAGTTTATTCACCACATCGAAAGAGGTCCATCCATAGGGTTTGTCCACCAACAATACCTCCCCTTCTAAAAAATTCATGGACGCTGAATTGTAGTGACACTGGGTTCTGTGCCTCGATTAGATGGGTTAGTAGACTGATTCAAAAACACCAATAATAAAAATAACCCAACTACGATGCGATAAATACCCCAGACTTTAAATCCATACTTCTGTAAAAACTGAATGAACATTCTTATGGCTAAAAAGGCCACTGCAAAAGAGGCTACATTTCCCAAAAGAAAGATCATGGTGTTCTGTTGAGAGCTAAAAACCATTTCGACACCTTTCATGGTTTCTCCTTGATAATCCCAGTCCTTTAATACTAATGAATATAAGGTGACCGCTGCCATGGTAGGAACAGCTAGAAAGAAACTGAATTCCGCTGCCGTTTTTCGATTGAGCCCTTGTTGAAGCCCACCAATTATCGATGCTGCCGACCTGCTAACCCCTGGCATCATGGCCAAACATTGCCAAAAGCCAATAATAACGCCTTTGGATAGCTTAACTTCACCGTCGAGGATTTGAGATTCTTTCGAAAAGATTTTATCAACGAACAGCAACAATACTCCCCCTAAAATTAATACAACCGCAATGATAATTGGCTTCTCAAAAACCTGTTCGATTTTATCATCGAACAATTTTCCCAACACCAATGCTGGAATCACGGATATAGCTAAAACCTTGTAAAAAGACCAGGATGTTTCAAGAAAAAATCGTCTCCAATAAGCCACCACTACCGCCAAAATAGCCCCAAACTGAATCGAAACGGTAAACATTTTAACGTAATCATTGGGTTTAATACCCAGCAAGTTTTCCGCGAATAAAAGATGAGCAGTACTTGAAATGGGCAAAAACTCGGTTAAGCCCTCTACCAAGGCAAGAAGAAGCGCCTCAATAATCGACATCTTACTTTCGTTTTTGGACCTTTGTATCAGGCTTTGTAAAGTCTTCCCTATCGAGATTTTCAGGCAAATCCGAAACCTTTGATGACGGTTTTCTCATGATTGCGAAAAAAATAATCACGTAACCCAATAAAATAAGGAAGGGAGCCAAGGTTATTCTTACGGGACTGAACAAAGCATCCGCATCAAACGAATTTGGATCGTCAGATCCGCCGCCAATCATCAAAATAAAACCTAAAACATTGACGACTAACCCAGCTATTAGAATTCTATAATTTTTAGTCTCAAAACCAAAGTGGTTGATTTTACGCATGTCAGTACAGTTTATCGAGTTTTAATCTTAGGTATTTGCCCAATGCAAACCATGTAGATGCGAAGGTAATGAAAACCCCCATAAACAGCAATGAACCGGTGAGGATAATAAGATTAATCAAAGAAAAGGTAATTTCGATGGTTTCTAAAATGTTGTTCAAAGCGTAAAACACGGTAACTAACAACAATAAGGCGATAAAGGCAGAGATAATACCATTACCAATCGACTGAACTAAAAAAGGTCGTCGAATAAACGAACCTGTTGCGCCTACCAACTGCATGGTTTTTATAGTAAAACGACGTGAATAAAGGGCCATTCTGATGGTATTATTAATCATAGCAACCGCAATCACGATTAGCAGCAGGGCAACCGAAAGAAAAACGATCGCAAATTGCTTGAAACCCAAATTAATGCGTTCAACCGATGAGGCGTCGTAGCTCACCTCATCAACCACTCCTGGAAAGGAACTTATTAACTTTTGCTGGATTTTTTTAAGGCCGTTCTTCGTTGCAAATCCAACGGATGGGTTGAAACATAACGACGGGGGCAATGGATTCTCCTCTTCGAACAAAGCCTTAATGTCTTGTGAGCCCTCTCCTGCGAATTCTTCAACCGCCCGTTCCGAGGAAACAAACCACACATTATTAATTTCCTTCCATGACTGTATTTGGCTTTGTACCTGTTTTATATCGGCATCTTTTATTTCAGACTTAAAAAAAATATCGCATTGAATGCTTTCTTTAGCTTGTTGCTGAATCGAACTAAGTGCCATAGAACCACTAAGTACAATCCCAATTAAAAACAGAACCAACGAAATCCCTACAATGGTGGATATGTAACTATTCCTAATTCCTCTTTTCGTGTATTTTTCCAATGCTTCGGCCATAGTGCGAAAATAGGTAAAAGTGTCAGCGAACTTTTTACTTGGTGAAGGAATAATTCACGCTGTATTGTTTATAGTCAACTAATGCATAGGAGGATCAATCCAATCGCCGTGGGATTTAATGAGGTCAATCAAAGAATCTACGGCATCTTCGGTATTTACGTTTTTGCGAACAACCTCTTTTTCTTTGTAAAGGGTAATCTTACCAGGACCCGAACCTACATAACCGTAATCAGCATCGGCCATTTCACCCGGCCCGTTAACAATACAGCCCATGATTCCAATTTTCAATCCCTTTAAATGGCTTGTGCGATCTCGTATTTTTGCGGTTGTTTCTTGCAAATCGAATAAGGTTCTACCACAGCTCGGGCAGGAAATATATTCGGTTTTTGATATCCGTAGCCTCGTTGCTTGCAATACCCCAAAGGATACCTTATTGATTTCAATTTTCGGTTGATGAGACGCTTGAATCCATAAACCATCACCCAATCCGTCTACGAAAAGTGATCCTGCAAACACCCCTATTTCCAACTGAAATTGTTCAAGGTCTATCGATTCTGACTGAAGGTTAAAAACAACCGGGTTAGCTTTTTGATGTTCTTTTAATACCATGAAGGCCCATCTGAACCATTGTACCTTGTTATCATAAGAGGATTGAAGCACAAGAACATCTTGAGGTTGTAATAAATGCAAATCCTCCGCCAAATCTTCTGCCCTAGTTGCACAAAAACAGGTCTGGTCTTGAGCAATTTTGTGGCGATTTTTCAAGGAAACCATGGGAAGTGTTCCTGCTGGATGACGTTGAGTTGTCCATGTCGTTTCATCTACTATTGCCCTTAAAGTACCTGGTAATTCGAAATCCAATGTGTTTTTACCCAAGTATATGTAATCTGCTGCTGCATCATGCACATTCCATTTATCTAAGGCGATTGAATAGGTGTAACCGCAAGCAAATAAATTCGCCGGAGTAATGGTCTCTTGTTGGGAAAAATCCGCCACAACCACCGGAGCGTTTCCTCCTCCGATGTTTCCCAATACGGCTGAGGTCCTGCGTTTAAAATGGAAAGGGTCGAAGGGTAAATCTTTGGGGGGAAATGGAATCGGTAAGATGTTTTGTTGTTGGGTGATTTCGATGAGCTTTTGAGCAACTGGAACTTCAAATTCCGGGGCTTCGGTTAACGAGACGCGAACCGTATCGCCCAATCCATCGACTAAAAGTGATCCTATTCCAACTGCAGATTTAATCCTTCCATCTTCCCCATCACCCGCTTCTGTAACCCCTAAATGTAAGGGATAATGTCGGCCTCTTTTCATCATCTCAGATACCAACAATCGGTATGCCTGAACCATCACCAACGTATTACTGGCCTTCATGGATATTACCAAATTGAAGTAGTCGTGTTTTTCACAAACCTCTATGAATTCATAAGCCGAAGCCACCATTCCCTCTGGAGTATCGCCATAACGGCTCAAGATACGATCGGAAAGTGAACCATGGTTTGTTCCAATGCGCATCGCTCTTCCCAAAGATTTACAGAGCTTAACCAAAGGGGTAAATTTCTCTTCAATCCGTAAAAGCTCTGATTGATAGCTTTCATCCGTATAAGTTATCTCCTCAAATTTCTTTTTGTCGGCATAATTACCCGGATTCACGCGCACCTTTTCCACATGCAATGCTGCAATTTCAGCGGCATTTGGGGTAAAATGTATGTCCGCTACCAAGGGTTGTTGATACCCTCGTTCGCTTAGGGCTTGTTTAATATGTTGTAAATTCTCTGCTTCCTTTTTACTCGGAGCGGTTAAACGCACAATTTCGCATCCAGCATCCAACATTCTAACCGATTCTTCAACAGAGGCTTGGGTATCCATCGTATCGGCCGTTGTCATAGACTGAACACGGATAGGAAAATTCGAACCTAAGTACAATGAGCCAACCTGTACCTGATGGGTGTTAAGTCTTATTTGCTCATAAGGGTTTTTACAATACGTCATAGGAAAAGTAACAACGTTTAATGAAGGAATGTTTAAGCGATAAAACCTCGCTGTAGAAGCAATTCGTTGATCTGCCCCATGAGCTCGGAAAAATCCTGTTCAGCTCGTTCATCGTTTTTAAACACAAAATTTGCTCGTGGTTTGTAAGGCTCAATGTAAGCATGATAACAAGGTAAAACATGATTTTCCCATTGGTAAATAATTTCTTGATGCTTGTACCCTCGGGTGGATTGATCTCTGTATATCCTTCGGTCTAATTGTGTTTTTGAATCAACGTCAACATACACGCTCCAATCAATCAACTTAAAAACTTCGGGGTAATGGTACAAAAACAAGCCTTCCACTAAAATAAGGTCAGAAGGTTGAATGGTGAGAAGTACATTTTTTCCTGGCTGCGTATTGAAAAAATATTCTTTTACCTCAATAGCATCTCCTGCATATAGCCGGGTTAAATCATTCGATAATTGCTTCTCGTCTAAAGCTGTAGGTAAGTCAAAATTAACGATGCCATTGGGATCGAGTACTTGGTTTTCTAAAGGTAGATAATAATTATCCATGGTAAATAATGCAGGATTCAAATGCGCAATTTCATCTTGTAAACGCCTAATCAAGGTGGTTTTTCCCGAACCGCTGCCACCACAAACACCGATAACTAATGGTTTCTTCTCTGTCATTCTTTAACAAAGATAACTAATCGGTTTTTCCATGGATTATTGCTCACGTTTTAGTTTTTAACTATTCTTGTACTTCAATACTTAATCCTATGAAATACGCCTTTTTTTTCCTTTTTCTTTTATCCCTTTTTAACGCTTCTGCTCAGTTAACTATTAAAGATAAAGCACCCCTTCAAAACCTTGCGTTGAAGAACATTGATGAAACAACTTTGACCCTATCTCAGGCGGTGAAGAAAAAAGGACTCGTGGTTGTTTTTAGCTGTAATTCATGTCCTTTTGTGGTTGGTTCAGACGATTTTCCAGGATGGGAAACACAATACGATTCGTTGTACAAAGCGGCTCAAGCCAACGAAATCGGTTTTATACTCGTCAATTCAAACGAAGGGAAACGCAACCAAGCCGACTCGTTTGAAGAAATGAAAAAACACGCGCAAGAACAAGCATATAGTATGCCCTACCTACTGGATACCGAATCGCAATTAGCGGATGCTTTTGGGGCTAGAACAACGCCGCATGTGTATTTTTTTGACGAGAATTTAACCCTGATTTACACCGGTTCTATTGATAATTCTTGGGACAAATCGAGAAAACAGGAAGAACCGTACCTTTTCAACGCCCTTCGCGCAAAAACAAACCAAAAAAAGATTAAACCCAATACCACAGAACCGAAAGGTTGTGGAATAAAAAGGGTTAAAACACCCATCAAAAATTAAGGCCATGGTTCAACGTCACCTGTTTCTTTTCCTTTTATTTCTGGCATTTAATACCCAAGCACAAATACAAGGAGGCGGGGGTAAAGGACATTATTTTCCGGAAAACGGATGGGGAAAAATTCCTTTGATTTCATTTCCTTCTCCCGATATTGTGGCTTTGAGGCAAGAAGACCGCGAGTTGGATTCCCTTGGTGACCATCCTTGGCGCTTTGGTTACAACTATTCAACCTCCGTGAATTCAGCACAAAACGGAGTTTGGATACCCACCAAAAACCATGGACAACTTTGGTTATTACGCATCAAAAGTAACGGTGCCTTAACCTTAAATCTTGCTTTCGAACATACCGTAATCCCGAAAGGCAACGAATTGTACATCTACAATCCAGATAAAACCTTTATTCTGGGGAAATTTACCGAAGAACACCTTTTTGAAGAGCAATTGGGTAGCGAATTGGTACCCGGAGATGAAATCATCCTTGAATACTATGTACCTGAAGGAAATCCGAAAGGTCACGTTCAATTGAGTACCGTTACTCACGGATATAGAACGCCTCATGAATTCTATTTAAAGGCCTTTGGAAGTTCTGGTAATTGCAATTTCAACGTCAATTGCCCGCAAGGTGCAGCATGGCAGCAAGAACGAAATGGTGTGGTCATGCTGGTTACTAACAACAACGGTTTTTGCTCCGGATCTTTGATCAACAATACCTTGAACAACGGTAAGCCTTACGTACTTACCGCAAACCATTGCTTCAGTAATCCGGCAAATTGGGTATTTCGGTTCAATTGGCAAAGCGCTGGCTGCAACAATCCGGCTTCCGAACCCACCTTCCAATCCTTAAATGGTGGAATATTACGTGCAAGAGCTAGTGCGTCGGATTTCTGTTTGGTGGAAATAACAGGAGGTCTGCAAGGAGGAACGGTCCCTGCCGTATTCAACCCTTATTTTAACGGATGGGATAATACCAATAACATCCCAACCTCTGCTGTAGGTATTCATCACCCCTCAGGGGATATTAAAAAAATATCTATTGAAAATAATCCCCTGATTTCAACAACTTTTGGCGCAAGTCCAGCAAATTCACATTGGGGAGTAACCGGTTGGGATGAAGGAGTAACCGAAGGAGGTTCTTCTGGATCACCCTTGTTTGACCAAAACCATCGAATCGTTGGTCAATTGCATGGTGGAGCATCTGCATGTGGTGCAGCCGCTCTGTCCGATGAATATGGTAAAATCAGCTATTCTTGGAATCCCCAAAACAGCGACAGCACAAACCAATTGAAATATTGGCTAGACCCTGCTGCTACAAACGCCACTTTTGTGAATGGATATGACCCAAGCGGTAACGTACCGGCACAAGTAGACCCAGCCTTATCCGCAACTGCGGGAGTTTCTGGAACTTTTTGTAACGGAACCATTACCCCTTGTGTTACCCTTTCGAACGGAGGTGCCTTGACTTTGACTTCCGTTACCATAACTTATGGTTTTGATGGCCAAAACAATTTAAGCTACACGTGGAACGGATCCTTGGCACAATGGCAATCGACTACCATAACCTTACCCGTATCTAACCTCGGTGCTGGAACGCATACGTTTACTGCAACAGTGAATAATCCAAATACTGGGAACGATGAGAACATCAACAACAACACACAAAACAATACCTTCACCGTAGTTATTAACGGACAAGCAGTACTTCTTGATTTAACGTTGGATTGCTACGGATCTGAGACCTCTTGGGATGTAACGGATCAGGCTGGAACCGTATTATTCAGTGGCAGCGGGTACCCTGATAATGCTCCCGGCTTAATCAGTGAGACGTGGTGTTTAAATGCAGGATGTTACATATTTACCATCAACGATTCGTACGGGGATGGAATTTATGGTTTGCCTTGGTGCGATTCTAGCGGTAACGTAATAATCAGTGCTCAAGGAGACTCTTTAACAGGAATTTCTTCCGAGGCTTCGGATTTTGGTGATCAAGCGCAACTCAATTTTTGTGTAGAAGAAAATTCCCTTCAAGGACTTGAGAATATTCAAATAAACCTGTATCCAAATCCTGGTAAAACGATAATCTATGGAGTTGCCAGTTCTAACTTAACGATAATTAACCTTTTGGATCTGCAAGGAAAAATAGTTAAAACAGAACATTATTCACCGACCAAGAATTTTTCCCTTGACGTTACTGACCTAAAATCCGGTATATATTGGTTGCATTGTACCTTGGAAAACGGATATCAATCAGTCATTAATTTGATGAAAGATTAACCTTGGCTGGTATTTATTTTCATGTACCATTCTGTAGGAAAAAATGCAGTTATTGTGATTTTCACTTCTCTACAACCTTTCATTCATACCGTGAACGTTTATTGAATACCATGCTGAAAGAACTTCAGGAACGTTTACCAGAACTTGAAGAACCAGTAAAAACCATCTATTTTGGAGGAGGAACGCCTAGCTTACTTTCGAAAAATGAGCTTCAAAATTTCCTAAAATTATTATCGAACCATAATTCAGTGGAAGAAATCACTTTGGAAGTAAATCCCGAGGATTTAACGACCGAAAATTTATCCGACTGGGAGTCCTTAGGAATTAACCGTTTAAGTATTGGTATACAAACACTCAATGAAACACTGCTTCAATGGATGAACCGAAATCATACCGCTCAAGATGTATTAATTAACTTAAAACTGCTGGAGAATTTTTCATTCAATTGTTCCATCGATTTGATTTACGGGGTTCCTAATCAAACCCTACAAGATCTTGAACTCATGGCAGCATTAACCGAGAACACCTTCATTAATCACGTTTCAGCCTATGCTTTAACCTTAGAAAACAAAACCTTATTAGCATATACCGAGAAGAAATCTGGAGCGCCTTTAATCAACGAAATTCAACAAGTGGATCATTATTTCGAAGTCCAACAACGGTTAATAGAACGTGGATTCGAACAATATGAAGTCTCGAATTATGCCCGAAATAAAGCTTATGCGCTTCATAACAGGAATTACTGGAAAGGATTTCCTTACTTAGGTATTGGACCTGGCGCTCATTCATACGATGGAAAATACATCCGCCGCTGGAATGTTGCGAACAATGCCCAATACATTAAGCAATCGGATTGGTTCGATACAGAAGAATTAACAGACGAAAATCGATGGAACGAACTTTGGTTAACAGGACTAAGAACCTTAGAGGGAGTAAGCCAAGATTCCTTAGAGCAATTCGGTAACCTACGTACTCAAGAAAAGAGAGAAATAGAGTTGCTGATAAAAAACGGTGACTTAACTTACCAAAACAACGTTTATCGGCTTACAAAAAATGGTTTCCTTAAGGCCGATCGATTAAGTTCGTTATTGTTCAGGGTTTAATTGCATGCAATTTTTGCAACTCGATTAGCGTGCCTTCCTCCTTCAAATTCGGTGGTTAAAAAGGTTTCAACAATCTGCTTAGCTGTATCAGCGTCAATAAATCGGGCAGGAAGGGCTACAATATTGGCGTCGTTATGTTGCCTAGCTAAGGCTGAAATTTCTGGAGTCCAGCATAGGGCACATCTGATTCCTTGATGTTTATTAGCAGTCATGCTGATACCATTTCCAGAACCACAAATTAAAATTCCTATATTTGATTCATTGGTTTCAACGCTGGAAGCTACTGGATGTCCGTAATCGGGATAATCGATGCTATCCTCGCTGTGACAACCCATATCTATTACGTTATAACCCAAGGATTCAAGCCAAGGAATAAGTGCTGATTTTAAGGCATAGCCTGCATGATCGGATCCAATACTCAGGTTCATTTTTTTTTTACAAAGTTATGGTTTTAATAACTTGTTCATCACCCTGTTAATTACATTTCAAAAAAGATAGAAACTTTGATGTTACAAATCCAATTAAATGATTAAACCAAAATTAATTTTACATTAACTAAAAAAGATGATGTGATTTATTTAAATAATATCAAAACAATATCCACACGGAAGACTTTTATGGATGATTCTATTCACAATAGTTCATTAATTTCTTCTTTTGCTGATTTTACTATATATTTTGACGCGTTAGGTGTTAATAAACTGTTTAAATAACGTTTTTATAAAGTGGCTATTTAACCAACAACAAGGTTTTTCAACAAATGAACAGCCTTAATAACAAGAATAAAAACTTTTTTAAATAAAAATATAAATACAATATTTACTTGTGTTCGTAGATTTTAATGCTGAAAATAACTCCTATTCCTTATTTTTACGATGAAATATGTTAGACTCAAATTCAAATATTGTTTACCTCGAAAAGGAAATTGATCGTTTTTTAAATAAATTTTATTTGAACCAGTCCATTCGAGGCTTACTTATTTTTCTCGGGCTCTTGTTTTTTTCTTACCTCACATTTTCCAGTTTAGCTTATTTTCTAGATTTACATCAATGGATTAGGTTGTTTTTTTTATGTATGTTTATAGGTTCTAATGGGTACGTTTTTTTGAAATGGTTTATCTATCCTTTATGCCAGTCCGGAGGAATTTTAAAAAGGAAGTCCTACCTAGAAGCGAGTTTTTTAATCGGCCAAATGTTTCCAGAAATTGCAGACCGGTTAACCAATACGTTGCAGTTGTACCGAGATCAAAAGGTTTTAAATGAATCACACGAATTATTAGTATCATCTATCGCCCAAAAAACCAACCAGCTTAAGGTTTTTAGATTTACTGAAGCCATTGATTTTAAGGTAAATAGAAAGTATTTGAAATATGTTCTACCTTCCTTTTTTACGTTGGTTCTATTGCTTGTTTTCATTCCTGCAATATTAACCCAAGGAAGTTATAAAATCATGAGGTTTGATAAGGAATTTTTACCCTTTACTTTCCTTTTTAAAGCTTCTGATATCACGGTTGAAGAAGGTTCGGATATACCTGTAAGTGTTACGTTAAAAGGGGAACGAATACCTGATAAAGTATATTTAGTGACAGATCAAGGAAAGTTCTTAATGAAGCGATCCTTGAAGAATCGTTTCGACTATACGTTGAACAAAGTCAATACTTCAGGCAATTTTTATTTTGAAGCCAACGGTTATCTGAGTAAGTCCTTTTCCTATCATGTAACAGGTAAGAGCATTCTTGGGAAAGTTACACTTGAAGCGGTTTATCCAAGTTATTTGAATAGGAAAAATGAAACCATTGTCAATGCTGCGGATATAACTGTTCCTGAGGGTACGTTATTGTCTTGGAGCGGAGGTGCGTCCAATGTTAAAGCATTGAAAATCAAGTGTTTTGGAAGTTCACATCATTATAATACTGAGCGATTTAAGCTTACTCATAAGGCTAGGACTTCTGGAGATTTATCCTTGTTGTTGGTGAATAAGTTCAACAGTAAAATGGATTCTACAAAGTTTAGGATTAATGTTATCAAAGACAGTTATCCTCAGATTCTTCTGAATGAACTTTCAGATTCTGTTCAAGAAGGAGTTAAGTATTTTAACGGTCAGATAAGCGATGATTATGGTATTTCTTCGCTTAAGTTTGTTTATAAGATTATTCGTAAGGGGAAAGAAGTAAAGTCATCTATGTTACCGGTAAGTTTTACCCCAGGCGCCAAAAGTCCCTTCGTTTTTGCGGTAGATTTTCGCCGCGAATCGGTTCAATTGGAAGATAAAATTGAATATTTCTTTACGGTTTCTGATAACGATGGTGTTAATGGTCATAAATCAACCAGAAGTTTTATTGGTCAATATTCTTTACCGGATTTACAGGAGTTGAATAAAGAGCGAGAAGCGGATCAAGCTAAAACATCTAAGGATATCGAAAAGGCTATCGAGAAAACGAAAGCTTTTGAACGAAATGTAGATAAATTAAAAAGGGATTTAAATAATGCTAAATCTAAGGATTGGAACAATAAGCAACAAATTCAACAATTAAAAGAGGACCAAAAGGCATTGAGTAATGAATTAGAAAGGATAAAAGAGCAATTAGAGCAGTCAACAGAAGACAAGAATCAGCTTTCGGAAATTGATAAACAGTTGTTGGAGAAGCAAGAAATGATTGAAAAGTTGTTGGATGAGGTAATGGATGATGAGCTTAAGAAATTGTTAGAAGAAATTGAGAAGATGTTCAATGAGCGTGCGGACTTAGAATTAAAGAAGGAGGTTGATAAATTGGATCAATCGTCAGAAAACATGACGAAGCAACTAGATAGAACCTTGGAAATGCTTAAAAAGTTGCAGGTCAACGAACGTATTGATGATATTGAGAAAGAATTAAAAGAAGCTGCAAAAAGGCAAGAAGAACTGCGTCGGGATATGGAGGAAAAGTCGTTGACTAAAGAGGAATTAATAAAAAAACAAGAGGATATTAACCGTCACTTCGATTCAATTCAGAAGAAGCTGGATGAAACGAAAGAATTGAATAAGGAACTTATGGATCCGTTGAATCTAGATAATACAAAGGAGTTAGAACAATCTATTGAAAATCAATTAAATAACGCCAAAGAAGATATTGAAAATAATAAGAAAGGCAAGGCAAAAGACGCTCAAAAGCAGGCGGGTGATCAAATGGAACAATTGGCAGAACAATTGAACCAGCAGCAGCAATCGAGTAATCAACAACAGGCCGAAGAGGATATGGAAATGCTTCGACAAATATTGGAAAGTTTGATGGTACTAAGTTTCGATCAAGAGTCATTAATTGAACAGTTCAATCGAGTTAGTTTATCCGATCCTAGATACCGTAAGTTAGGTAGAGAGCAGCTGAGAATTAACCGAGAAACTTCCACGGTTCGGGATAGCTTGTTGGCCTTAGCCAAACGTCAGCCTAAAGTTGCTAGTTTTATTGACAAAGAGTTGAGTGATATCACTTTTGCTCAAGAGTCGGCAATTGAAGCCATAGATGATCACAAGAAAGGGGATATTGTTAACCATGAACAGCAAGTAATGACAGCTTATAATAATCTAGCATTATTGTTGAATGAAGCCCTTCAGCAAATGCAGGCACAAGCACAAAGCAGTATGCCTAGTAATGGTAGTTGTAGTAAACCAGGAAGCGGTAAACCCAAACCTGGAGGAATGTCCACAGGGGACATGAAAGAAATGCTGAAGAAGCAGTTGGAAAGAATGCAAAAAGGTCAGAGCCCAGGAGGTAACAAACCGGGTGATAAAGAAGGAAATAGTCCTGGTATGAAGCCGGGTAATCAAGGAATGAACATGTTAGGTCTAGGCAACAAAGAAATTGCCAAAATGGCGGCAGAACAAACAGCTATTCGCCAGAAGCTTGAACAACTGAAGAATGAATTGAATAAGGATGGTAAAGGGAGTGGAAATCAATTGAATCCATTGTTAAAGGAGTTGGAGCAACAAGAGCGTGAGTTGATCAATCAACGCATCGATAATAGTATGGTAAAACGTCAGCAAGATATTTTGACACGCTTATTAGAGAGTGAAAAAGCTTTAATGGAGCGAGGTTACGAGGAGAAACGAGAATCTAAGTCAGGAAAAGATCAAATTTCGGGTAACCTTATTGAATTAAAAGAGTACAAGAAGCAGCCGGTGAAACAAATTGAGATTCTTAATATGGTTGATCCATCTTTTTCAATTTATTTCAGGAATAAGGCTGAGAGTTATTTTAATATGGTTCCATAAATAGAACATTATGAATTTAGAACTTACTTGTATACATGAAGTTAAATTACCTTCGGTTCCTGCGTCGATTTCGGAGGTTGAGCAACTAATCGAGAAAGCTTGTTCAGAATTGAATGTTTCGGAAGATTTGTTTGGTAATATTTTAATTTCGGTAACGGAAGGGGTAAATAATGCAATTATTCATGGAAATGGTGGTGATTCTACCTTGTTTGTTATGGTTTCCGTATTGCATAATGATTCGTTTATTTGTTTTAAAATCAAGGATCAGGGTTCTGGTTTTGATCCTGATGCAATTCCTGACCCTACGGCTCCAGAAAATCTACTTAAAGAGAACGGTCGTGGTGTGTTTCTGATGAGAAGCCTTTCAGATGACCTTTTGTTCGAAGAGGGAGGATCTGTGGTGACCATTTGTTTTAAAAGATGATTTCATTTTCGTTCTACTCAAAAGAGTACGATAATTTACCGTTAGATTGTCTCGAGGATGCAATACCTAAATTGGTGTTGGAAGAAGGAAAGGAATTAGCTGATGTTGCTTTGGTTTTTTGTTCGGACGAAGAACTTTTATCCATCAACCAGAAGCACTTAGATCATGATTATTTTACAGATATAATCACCTTTGATTATTCAAACGGGGTTTATATTTCTGGTGATTTGTTTATTTCTGTGGATAGAGTTCGTGATAATATGAACATTGATAGTGTTTCTTTTAATGAAGAACTGCATCGGGTTGTGTTTCATGGGATACTGCATTTATTGGGCTATAACGATAAAAGCAGAGATGAAATTAGCATGATGCGTGAAAAAGAGGATTACTATTTAAAAAAATTGTTTCACGTGAAACATATATAAAAATGCTTGATGCTTATGATGTAATAGTGGTTGGTGCAGGTCACGCTGGTTGTGAGGCTGCGTATGCCGCTGGTAAGTTGGGTAGCCGTGTCTTGATGCTCACCATGAACATGAATACGATTGCACAAATGAGTTGTAATCCTGCAATGGGAGGTGTGGCTAAAGGTCAAATTGTGCGGGAAATTGATGCGCTAGGTGGGGGATCAGGCGTTGTTAGTGATAAAAGCGCGCTTCAATTTCGTATGTTGAATTGCTCTAAGGGTCCTGCTATGTGGTCACCCAGAACCCAAAACGACCGCATGATGTTTGCTGCTGAATGGCGCTTGTTGTTAGAACAAAACCCCATGGTGGATTTTTGGCAAGATATGGGTACAGGGGTGATTGTGGAAAATGGGAAAGTTGTGGGAGTAAAAACAAGCCTTGGGATTAATATATATGCTAAGGCGGTAATCCTAACCAACGGCACGTTTCTTAATGGCATCATTCATTTAGGGGAAAAACAATTTGGTGGTGGAAGGGTGGGAGAGAAAGCTTCTACGGGTATTACCGAGGATTTAGTTAACTTGGGATTTGAGTCGGGTAGAATGAAAACAGGAACTCCCCCAAGGGTCGACGGTCGTTCCTTGAATTATGGTTTAATGGAGCCTCAACCAGGCGACGATCAACCGAGTAAATTCAGTTTTTGGGATACCCAAGCATTAACCCGTCAGTTGCCGTGTTATATTACCTATACCAATCCTGAAACCCATGATCTTCTAAGAACCGGATTTGATCGATCTCCCATGTTTAATGGAGCTATACAAAGCACAGGCCCTAGATATTGCCCGAGTATTGAAGATAAAATAAACCGTTTCGCGGACCGCGAGCGACATCAAATTTTCGTTGAACCCGAGGGATGGAATACAGTAGAGATTTATGTAAACGGCTTTAGTACATCCCTGCCAGAAGATGTTCAGGTTAAAGCGATTAAATCTATTCCAGGTTTTGAGAAAGCCAAACTGTTTCGACCCGGTTATGCCATTGAATATGATTATTTTCCACCCACACAACTAAAACATACCCTTGAAACAAAACGCATTGAAGGCTTGTATTTTGCCGGTCAAATCAACGGTACAACAGGATATGAGGAGGCTGCATGTCAAGGATTAATGGCGGGTATAAACGCACATTTGAAAATCAACGAACGAGAACCTTTTATCTTGCAAAGAAGTGAAGCGTACATAGGAGTGCTAATTGATGATCTGGTTACCAAAGGCACCAAAGAACCTTACCGCATGTTTACCAGTAGAGCAGAGTACCGGATTCTTCTTCGCCAAGACAATGCCGATTTGCGCCTTTCGATTAAAGCATCGGATTTAGGGTTGTTGTCCGATGAGCAGCGGAGGAAAGTTGAACAAAAGGAAGAAGAAATCCAACAATTAAAGAAAGCGCTTCGAACCATTGGTATCACTCCAAATGAAGTCAATGAAAATCTAATCGCGATAGACTCGGCACCCATTACCCAACAATTGAAAGCAGCATCGCTCATTACTCGACCAGGGGTTGATTTATCCCTATTAGAAATGTGTAATATTGAATTACATAAATACTTACATACTCGGGAATTGAGCCAAGAGATTAGAGTGCAAGCAGAGATTCAACTGAAGTACGAAGGTTACATCGATCGAGAAGAAGAGAATGCAGCAAAAATGCTTCGACTGGAAAAAGTAAGTATTCCTTCGGATTTGAATTATCGCCAATTGAAAAGTTTGAGCAGTGAAGCCGTTGAAAAATTGTCCGAGGTCCAACCCGTTACCATTGGACAAGCATCGCGCATCTCTGGAGTCTCTCCGAGCGATATTTCTGTACTTTTGATCTATCTAGGAAGGTAAAAATGCGTTTTAAGGCGTTTTAAGGGATTTAAAAAGTTTGAGATGTAAAAAGACCTTAACAACCTTTAGAACGTTTAATAGCGTTCAATTATGAAGGCCGTTTTTTTGTTACTTTTATGAAAAATCCAACATGAAGGTGTTTTTTGTGGATACAGTCCATGAGGTATTAAAAGAACGTTTAACGAAAAGAGGATTTGAATGTTTTGATGCCACTTCCTTGAGTTTGGCAGAATTTACATCGTTGGGAAACCAGGTCGATGGGATCGTGATTCGCGCTCGCTTTTTTTTGAACGAAGAAGTATTGAAAAATTTTCCGAACCTAAAATTCATTGCTCGTTCTGGTTCGGGACTTGAGAATATTGACCAACGGTATTGTAAAGTGCAAAACATTCTGTTGTTTAATTCTCCGGAGGGAAACCGTCTTGCAGTGGCGGAGCACGCCCTAGGAATGCTGCTAGCGCTACTCAATAAATTTCCTCAAGCCCAAGAACAAATTCAACAAGGAGTCTGGCGCCGAGAAGAAAATCGAGGAGAAGAATTAAGTGGGAAAACCGTCGGAATTATTGGCTACGGTAACAACGGTAAGGCTTTTGCCAAATTGTTGAAGGGTTTTGATGTCAAAGTCTTGGTGTACGACAAATACTTAACCGGTTTTGGGGATGGTCAAGTTCAAGAAAGCACGATGGAGGCCATTCACGAGCAATCCGATGTCCTTTCTTTACACATTCCACAGAATAAAGAAACCATCGACCTAGTGAATGACGCGTTCATCCATAGATTTAATAAACCCCTCTATTTTTTGAACCTTTCTCGCGGCAAAATTGTGCGCACCCAAGCGCTGGTTGACGCGCTTAAAAGCGGTAAAATAAAGGGAGCAGGCTTGGATGTACTCGAATATGAATCCAAAGACTTTGAAAGCATGAGGAGCAATGATTCGTCGGATGTATTAAACTATTTAGTTCAATCAAACCGAGTGATCCTTACTCCCCATGTTGGAGGATGGACCCATGAAAGTTACTTCAAACTAAGTGCAGTTTTAGCCGATAAAATTTCGGAACATTTCGAACCTTATTGAACCACGAACCTCAAATTCAAATGAGCACCTTCGCCTGAAAGTTGTAAGGTATAAACCCCCTGGGCTACGCTGAATTCAACATGGCTGTGAAACGCGGGTTCTTTGCTAAGTATGAGTTTTCCTTGGGAATCGTAGAGTTGAATACCGACAGCAAAAGGAAGGTTTTTTAAGTAGATTTGTTGCCCGTTGTTGGGATTAGGATAAACCAAGATTTGTGCGAGTGGGTTGGGTGATTCGGGTAACAACATGTTGGCTTGTGACAGGTATTTCTGACCGTCGGTGCTTTGCGTTCCCGTTAATCCTGCAGTATTGGTGGATTTGACATTTCCGAAATAAATGGTGCCATTAATAGGACTTGTCAAGTTGTACGTGTAGCTTGTACTTGTACTCATATTCATCCAATTCAAGACAGAAGTGTTTCCAACGGAGGTACCAAGGGATAGCTCATAGTATGATACACCGGAATGTGGATCATTGGACGACCAATTCGTTTTCAAAGCGGAAGTGTAAAAACTATCGATATCGTTACTTGGGCCATCGTTGCAGGTGGTAAAAACCGGTGGACTCCAGTCTACTTGAACCGTTTGTTCGCTGGCGTTTGACCAATTACTGGAAGAATCCATGGCAATCACTCGAATGACTCCCGAAGGCTGTTGTTGGTCGCTTTGGTGTTCAATTTCTTTATTGGGACCAACACTCACAAGTTCCTGATTAGTATGCGCTTGATAGACAAAAATGTTGTCAAAATCAACCGTACAAGCTCCTGAACGAAGGGAAATGGAATTTCCTTGTGCAAGCGGTGTGTTGTCGTGCCAGGTGGCCACAAGGTTATCGTTGGTATACACGATGATATTTCCAGAACTGTAGGAATAGATTACTTTGATGTTATACCATTGGTTCGGCACTAAGGTAACCGGAGCTTCATATTGCAGGGTAAAAACGTCGTTGTTGACCTCGTAAATTTGCACTTTATCCGTTTCTTCGCGGAAGAAAACAAAATAGGAGTTTCCCCGGTTGGCAAGTGTTGGGTCACTGCAAAAGAAATGCATTCCGGCACGCTGGTTGGCGTTGGTAGAAGTAATCCTTTGCTTCCAAGTATATAAATAGGTTTCTTGCTGATTTTGATCGAGTTGAGCATAAGCATTGGAATTGTTTTGCGCAGCATCGTTCATGCTAAAAATTCCACTACCAATCTGAAAGTTTCCTGTTTGATTCGTCCATTGAAAAGCCGTTCCTGAGAATTCTTCCCGAAAGAAACCATAACTTTTGTTGGAATATTTAGGGTTGTTGGCATTGGAACGAGAGGATACATTATAGAAAGAATATGCAACACCAGAAGCGGGGTCGGTGGAAACCAGTCCTGCCGTAAAGTCTTGCGTATGCCAAGCCAATGGAAGAGAAATAGTACTAACGGGAGGTGTAACATCCGTTAATTGCGCGCTGGAGATATAGGAGGCGGCCCAACCGCTTTGGGTTGTACCGCAATCGGAACGAAATTCAAGGGTGAGCGCAGAACCTGTGGATTGAATTACCGGAGGAAGGGTTGTTCCGCTATAACTTCCGATCAATGGAGCATTCGTGGAAGCCCCATCGTAAATTAACACTTTGTCCTTTCCTGTCTGTGTATTAAACGCACTAAACGTAAGCTGAACGGACGCCGCATTGCTGGGTTGAATGACCCAAACTTTTCGTTCGTCGTTGCCGTAGTTTCCGTTTGATCCGCCAGAATCGTAGAGATTTCCAGAGGCGTTGGTGATCACGGTAGGAGTATAGTTGTTGTTGATGAGCAGGTAGTACTTGGGCCAATTCCAGTTAATTCCCGGATCGGTGTGGGTTTGGTTTGCGTAATGTTGATGTCCTTTGATTTTAAGGCAGTCTCCAAGGACTTGACCACTTGAACTGCTCGTACCGTCATAGGTTCTTAAAGGGTTGATTCCATAACCACTTTGGGTGATTTCCTTGACCAAATTTGCCGAAGATTGGTACATAGCGTTAGTGTACCAAGCCGCGTTTGAAACGTAACCCTCGTGTTCAATGCCAATGGTGTAGGGATTCGCTGTCCCAACGTGCCATGCTTTATTGGATTCGAGGACCATTTGAGTGACTTGGCCATCGGAACTGCGAATTACGTAGTGATACGAAACCTGGGCATTGCAATTTAAACCCCAGGAAATGGCTCCGGAATATGACCCCTGAACGGTATGAATAGTAACGGCCGAAATCGCCGTTCCATTACGAGAACTGTAATTGCAATTGGGGGCAGGATTCCATAATGCAGGGCCATAATCGGCTGATTTTGTGGAAGCAAAACTGGTATTGTATACGGCACCGTTTTCAGATTGAACGAGGTTCGGTTGAAGTTTGATTTGGTGTGAAGTAAGGACGTTATAATTGTCTTCTCCAAAAACAGTTCTAAGGTCAAAACGCCGTTGTTGAAAACCGAATTTGGCTGCCATTTCTTCGTCTTGTAAGAAATGAAATATGTCAAAAACGGAAGATTCAAAAGCATAAAGGTTTCCCGCGTTGGTTTTAGGAATTTCGCTTAATTGCGCCATTAAGTGGTAAATTATTTCTCCCTCGCTAAGTCCTTGTGATAATGGTTGTTGCATCAGTATTTCACACGTTTGTGCAAAAGCGGTAAGTTGTTGATCGTTGGAAACTTTCATGGCTTGAAGGCTTATTCCCGAAAGCTGGCTTATTTTCTTTGCATTCTCGATAAAATAGTGATTCCCTTCATCGAATAATCCAAGAATACCGAAGGGTTGAGGAATATTGGAACATGAGGCGGACTCATTTTTTGTTAAGGCCTGCATTCGGGTGTGGGTGTACGCGTAAGCTTCTATGAAGCCTTTAGGCACAGATGGGTGTTGCGAATAAAGCGAAGTAAATGATGTTTGCGCGTATAAACTTGAGGTAAATAGTATAAAAATAAAAAGGGTAGGTTTCATGGTTAAAGATTTGCCCTTTAACGCATTTGACCCCACAAAAGTATTTTGCGAATGTTATTTCAACATGATGTCTTGAGAAAAAACCTTAAAACTTAAAGGTGACTCCGGCTAAAACTTGAAGGGGAATTACCGGATAATTGTAGAATTGTAAATATCGTTGAGCCGCAAGGTTATTAATTTGTAAAAACCCAGACAAACGCTTGTTGTAGCGGTATTCAAATCCTAAGTTAGCATCAACAATGCTCCCTAAATCAACGAAGTACTGGTTGTTTTCGAACGATGCATTAGGGGTGGACGCATCTACTTTTGCGAATCGATTCATCGCTAAAGTTACGTCCGCTTTAACCAAAAGTTTGTCGAATAAATTATATGCTCCTCCTAGGATAACCTCAGCGTTGGGTAAATTCCACGCTTTTGCTTCATGTAGCATTTCGTAGCTATGGTAACGGGCAATAAGGTTGATGTTCAGCTTGGATCCAGACTGATAGGTTAATTTCCCTTCTATTTTCGTGTGATTTAACGAGTCATAAACTAAGGTAAATCGGTTACTAGAGGACATTAAGGTGTCTGTAACAAAAAATGCGCGGTTGTTGACTTTCGTAAAGTTTGCGCTAAGACCTCCGTGGAAATTCTTGCCCATTTTTGCTTTAAAGCCTAATTGAACATCGTAAGGATTAATTTCATTTTGTATCAATACGTTCGGGTTGATGTATGGATTCAAGGAGTAGAAAGAGTAGAGCGAATTTTGTTTAACCTGTCCCCCAATACTCAAGAACGGAACGAAAGAATTTTGAGCAATAGCGTATTGTGCATAAACGTTTGGAAAAAAATACGCTTTCGTTACATTGCCCCCATCAATGCTCACCGTAAAACCTGCGTCAACCAAAAGTCGGCGGTTGAGTAAAGAACTTTTTACTCCAGGTTGAATATCGAAAATTGGGTTTTTTCGAAGTAAACCGCTGTCGGAGAGCATTAAAATCGAATCTAAAATACCGTACGCATATCCGTTATATCTAAGGCCTACAAGGCCATGAAAGGTGTTTTTTTCGGTTTTATAATAACCCAACATGTTCAAGTTAAATGCTTGCTCCTTGGCTTTCCAGTCTTTTAAACTGTCGATATAGGGTGCCCCGGTGGAGGTGTAACGAAAGTTCGCGGTGGTTCGAACGTTAAAACGAGCGGTATCTCTGGGATGGGTATCGATGACCAATTTTGCATCAATGGTTTGATATCGTTGCGAAATGGAATCCGCATTAGCGTTTTCTTGGGTTAGGCCGTAATAATGAAACCCATGGTTGAGGTAGTGCAGTTGCCCCAACAGTGTATATGAACTTTGAAAGGTTTCAAACGTCCCTAGTAAAGAGGTTTTATCGAATCCTGCAGGGGCATAACGTTGGTTTTCTCGGTCTTTAATCGTTCCAAAAAAGCTCAAGTGTTTCGCGTGAAACCCGTAGTAGCTGTTGCGAGACCTTGTAGAATTGACGTACAATTCAGCAAAGGGCATTAAAGACGAACCCATTCCTGCCTTGAGGTAAAAAGGATAGAACTTATTCAACATTTGTTCTGTTTCAACCGATGCAGCTTCAATGGTATCGGTACGAACCACAATGCGCTGGTTTAATTCCATGAGGGGACGACTGGTAACTTTGTTTACAGGAATGTTATCGACGATTTTCGGGGAAGACGGGATCCTGCTACTGCGCTCGATATCTCGGTTTCCTTTTCCATCGGTTTCGAACACATCCGATTGGGCAAAAACGATGGAAACCCCAAAAAATACAATCGTTAAGACGAGTAATCGCATGCTATTCAGGTTTAATTTCAAGGGTTTTTTGAAGGTTTTCCTCTTCGGGTTTTTCGGGATTCATGAAAGCATCTAGCGCTTGTTTCACCTCTTTTGCTTCTTCTAAAATTCCATCTTCCTCTTTGGTGGGATAAAAATCAATCACGGAGGTAATGGTTTGCTCTGCCTCAACATATTTTTCTTGTTTCATCAGTGCTTTTGTTTGAAGAATAAGTCCTTTAGCTACCCAGTAATTATAACTTGGTTTCATTTTCACGAGTTCCTTAACAAGGATAATACACGAATCCATGTTCAAGTTAGAAAATTGAATATTTGCCAAGGCGTATTTTGCTTCAGAAGCTTTAACTGTGGTGGTGTTTTTAACAATCCAGCGCAACGAAGGTGCACTTGAAGTATAATCCTTCAGAAAATATGCACTCATTCCATAGGCATATTCCGCTTCGATCTTGAGGTTTTGCGCTATACCTGGAGTTGTTCTAACGTGTTGCGCATATTCTTTTGCTATTAGAAAGTTTTCCAACAGGAAAGAGCAACGCATGATTCCTAATTTGGCAGCATTAATATTATTGGGTTTTGCTGCATGCTTCTCCAATAATTGATAATAGGTGTTGGCGCTGGTGAATTCTTTCTTTTCATAGAAATATGCTGCTAATCGAAGGGAAACCGGCTCGAAATAATTGGAAACCGGACCGGATAAATACGTTTCGTAATGCGGCACAGCTTGTGCCGTATCTTGGGTTCTTAAAAAGCAATTAGCAAGGTAAAAATGAGCGTCGTAGGCGAATTTCCCCTGAGGAAATTTTGATAAATACTGGCTGAATTTGGGAATAGCCTCACGGTAATTGCTGTCTACATAGCTTTGCAAAGCGGGGTTGTAGTATAAATTCTCTTTTTCATCAGAAGATAATCCCGCACAATCGTATTCGTTCGCCACTTGTTCTGCGGATTCTGGTTTTTTTAGCGTTAAATAAACGTCCATTAAACCTTTGGCTGCTACTGCACAGATATCGGGTTTATTCCCGTATTCCGTTAAAATCGACCGATATGCGCCCTCTGAAAGTTCGTAATTTCCTTGTTTATAATAAATATCTGCCATCTCGATACGGCAATTTACACGTTTAGGGGACTGAGGATATAGATTAAGGTATTGTTCAAAATACCCGTAGGCTTTATTAAATTCAGATTGTGATTTAAAACTCATCGCCAATTCATAGGTCGCGTTTTGAACGTATTTTGAGTTGGGATATGTAGAAAGCAACGACTCAAGGGTGCTCACCTTTAAACTTGGTTGCTTATTGTAACCGTAGGATTTTGCTAAATAAAATAAACCTCGATCCGTGAGTTCTGATCGCAACGCAATAATTTTTTTGTAATAAAGGATGGCCTGTTCGTCTTTTCCTTGTTGATAATTTCCATCGGCTAATTGAAAAAGCGCATCCAAGTTTTTTTCCGAGTTTTTTTGGTCGGATTGGCAATAAATCCCAAAATACTCTAAGGCGTCTGAGAGCTGGTCCAAAGAAAGATAGGCATATCCCATAGAATAATAGGCATCGTTTTTTTCTTCAAGCAGGTTGGCGGAGGGAGAACTAAGAAATCGTTTGAATTCTTTAATGCTCTCTTGAAATTTCCCTTTTCTATATAAAATATCAGCCCGCCAAAAACGTGATTTAGCTATCAATTCCGGCTCTTCTTGGTATTTTTCCACCAAATTCATGATGGAGTATGCCGAATCTAACAATCCTTTTTGAAACAAATCAACGCCTAAATTAAAAGCAACGGTTTGGTAAACGGTTTTTAGTTGCTGGTCTTTGTTGGGGATTTTGTTGAGAGAGGCGAGGGCTTTTTCGTAATTGCTCGTAGAGGCATAAACGTTTACTAAGTACTGAAAAATATCGTTTTTACGGGAAGAGTTGGGGTACTTATTTAAGTATTGTTCAAATGCCCGCACCGATTCATCGTAGGGATTAATGTCGATTTTAAAGGAAATTACAGCAAATTGATATAAGGCATCTTCCGCCACATTTCCAAGGGTTTTCATGGTCGACGCCCTTTCAAAGGCGTTTCGGGCAGGAAGTAGCTTGTCGTTTTTTAAGTAACAACTACCGATTTCATACATGGCCGTTTGTCCTAAACTGTCATCGATTCTTGCCGCCCGTTCTAGGTAGAGAATTGCCGTTTCAACATCGCCGGATTTCATGAGGGCATCCCCTAATTGGTAATCTTCCGACCGCGTAGTTTTGGTTTTATCGTTATATAATTTAAGATAAACAGAGGCCTCTTTGAAACGTTTCGTCTTGTAATATGAATCACCGAGAAGATGAACGATGTCGTTGTAATTTCCCAAATCTGCGGTATCTAAAACGGTGGGAGCATAGGCAATTACACTGTCGTAATTTCCCTGTTTGTGGTTGATTTGAACGATGTAATAGGGAGCAATGGTTCTGAAATCTGACGCATGTTTCAACCGGTGAAATCCGGTCTTGGCAAGCTCTAATTTTCCTGTAAGGTAGTTGAGATGAGCGTAGTAGTAAAGGCTTATGATGCCGTAAGGTCCTTTGGAGTTTATGATAGGCTTAAATGCTTCTATAGCCTCGTCCTGTAAATTTTGCTGGTAGCAACTGTATCCTTTCTTAAAAAAATAGCGCTCTTGGTCTGAGGAGTCCAATGATTGACTTTCAGTTTTTAAATAATAAGCGGAAGCATTTTCGAAATCCTCTTTTTGAAAATAGTAGTTGGCTATTTCGAACTGAATTTGATTTTGATAGGTGTTTTCAGGGTAATCCCGAATAAAGTTTTCCAACAAGGAAATGGCATCGTCGTTATAAACGTGCAATGCGGACATCCCTCGGTAATAATATCCATTAACTACAAAGGGGTCATTTCGATCAAGATTTTGTGCCAAAAAAAGATCGAACTCAATTCGAGCTGCCGTAAATTGTTCCTTTTCAAATAATTCTACTCCTCGATAATACGCGTAGTAAGGAGAAAGGGTCTTCTGCGTTTCTTGGGCAAAATGAACAGCAAACAAGCTTAAAGTAATCCATGAAAAAAGCAGATTTCGCATCATGCAGCAAAAGTATAATACACCCAACGGCAAAGCATTTAAAAGGTTAAAAGTTTTTCACGCAACCGTGTTAAGATATATTTCAAGAAAGTGAAAGCATGCTTTATACAGTTCAGCATCTTTGTAGAAAAAATCGGTGGAAAAAATTATTGAACTTTCAAACGTAACCATAGAACAAGGTGGATCTGTGGTATTAAGCGAGGTTAATTTTAGCATTGATCCTGCTGAATTCGTTTACCTTATCGGGAAAACGGGAAGCGGTAAGAGTTCTTTACTTAAAACATTGTACGGCGAGTTGCCCCTTACCCAAGGCACCGGTTCCGTTGCCGGCTATTCGTTAAATGACTTAAGGAGAAAGGAAATTCCTTTTTTAAGGAGAAAGATGGGCATCGTATTTCAAGATTTTCAATTATTAATGGATCGTACCGTAATTCAAAATTTATATTTTGTTTTGAAAGCTACAGGATGGAAAAACAAAGCAGAAATTCATAGTAGAGCCATGAGTGTATTGCAGTTGGTCGGTATCGAACAAAAGGCAGATCAAATGCCTAACCGATTATCAGGAGGGGAACAGCAAAGGGTATCTATTGCACGTGCTTTACTGAACGACCCTAAAATTATCTTAGCCGATGAACCTACTGGAAACTTAGACATCGAAACTTCCACCGAAATAATGGAATTATTAATTGCACTTACCAAAGAAGAGAAC
Source organism: Bacteroidota bacterium (assembly GCA_046046325.1). Classification (GTDB taxonomy): domain Bacteria; phylum Bacteroidota; class Bacteroidia; order Flavobacteriales_D; family Crocinitomicaceae; genus UBA952. The sequence goes on along the minus strand of JBJOJZ010000128.1, from coordinate 17,744 downwards.
ACCTCCGTTTTAATGGCCACACACGACCTTCAAATGGTGCAAAAATTTCCCGCCAGAACCTTGAAAGTTGAAAACGGAAAGGTAGAGTAATTATAAAAGTTCGTTCGCTAAATTTGCCAATTCCGACCGCTCTCCTTTTTCCAGTTTTACATGAGCAAACAAGGATTTACCATTTATTTTTTGAATGAGATAAGCGAGCCCATTACTGTATTCATCTAGGTAAGGGGTGTCGATCTGTTGAACATCTCCAGTGAAGATTATCTTCGTATTTTCGCCGGCACGTGTAATGATGGTTTTAATCTCGTGCGGTGTAAGATTTTGGGCCTCATCGATGATGAACATAATGTTCGAAAAACTCCTACCTCGAATGAATGCCAGGGGAGTAATAATGATTTTCTTGTTCAGCTCCATCTCATTAATGGCCTTATGTTTCTTTTCGTTTTCTCCGTACTGCGATTTTATGAATTTGAGGTTGTCCCACAAGGGCTCCATGTAGGGACTGATTTTATCGTTGGCGTCTCCGGGCAAAAAACCAATTTCTTTATTGGAAAGAGGCACAATGGGCCGAGCAAGTATGATTTGGTTGAATTTCTTTTCCTGTTCAAGCGCTGCTGCTAACGCCAAAAGGGTTTTACCGGTGCCCGCTACTCCCTGAATAGCAACCAGCTTGATGTTGGGATTTAATAACGCATGCAATGCGAAAGCTTGTTCTGCATTTTTGGGTTTTATTCCGTACACAAATTCCTTTTCGATGCGCTCCAAGGTTCCTTCACTTTCATTGTAAAAGGCCAAAGAAGAACTTTTCCCGTTTTTTAGGATGTAGTACCCATTGGTTTTTTTCCGGTCCCCAAGTATGCCTTGCTCTTCCGTAACCCCTCGGGTGAATATTTCACGAATTACCTCGCTGTCTACACCATCGATGGTGTTGTTGGGCTCCAGTTTTTCCTTGATTTCATATACTTTGCCCGTTTCATAATCCTCTGCGGGAACCCCCAGTGCTTTTGCTTTGATGCGCAAATTGATGTCTTTGGTAACCAATATAACCGTTCGGGTGGGGAACTCCTCCTGAACCAATAAGGCGGCATTGATGATTTTGTGGTCGTTTTTCCCTGCGGCGTAAATTTTCTCAGCGTTCATGGTTTTTGGGTCGGCATCCATAACGACTTTGAATTTACCTAACCCTTTATGGATTTCAATCCAGTCTTGCAGGTTTTTGTTGCCCACTAATTTATCGATGAATCGAATGACTTCTCGTGCGGAAAAATTTTTGGTGTCGTTTCCTAATTTGAACTTATCCAGTTCTTCGAGTACCGTAATCGGAACGGCTAAATCATGCTCTTTAAAGTTGGTAATTGCGTGATGGTCATGGATTAATACGGAGGTGTCAAGGACAAAGATTTTTGTTTTCTTTTTCATATTACAAGGTAGATAGGTGGGGGTGTTTTAACAGGTAGAAGGATAATAACTTTTCGTTGGATATCCGTACCGATTCCGTGAGTAAACCGCCCATTTCCCCAAAAATTAAACGGATCATGAATGGAGGAATGTTCGGAAGATACATTTTGCGTTGTTCTTTTTGAGCAATGGCTTGTGTCAGGTCTTTCATGTTGGAGTTTTCAGCAACCAAATGAATTATGCCTTGGGAATGGGTTAGCCCTCGATGAATCACGTGAACCACATCATTTAAATGAACCCAAGGAACCCATTGGCTTCCTTTTCCTGGGATTGCTCCAACCCCCCATCGAATGGGTTTTGCTATTTTTTCATAGGCCCCTCCATCGGGCGATAGTACCATGCCCAAACGAAGGATGGAAAATACGGGAAGGAATTCGAAGGCTTTGTGGGCTTCTTCCCAGTCCTTTACGAGTTTAGATAAAAAATCGGTTCCAAATAGGTCGTTTTCTTGGTGGATTTTTTCATCGCCAAATCCAAAGGCATTAACCCCGGAGATTCCAACATATCCCATCAACTTTGGACAATGTTCTTGGGTAAGGGAATGCAGGAAAGCGGTCGTTTCAACACGGGACGAAATCAGTGCTTTTTTTCGGGCTTTCGTCCAACGTTTTTCCGCAATTCCCTCACCGGTTAAGTTGATGACATGGGTCACTTCACTGAGCTGGGATGTATCACAGCTTTTTTTTTCCGGTGACCATGCAACATGGTAGGATTCTGTTGCTTTTCGCGTTAAAACCCTGGTCTCGATGTTCATTCCTACTAAATAGGTTCTCAATGCCCTTCCAATAAATCCTGTTCCTCCTGCAATTAGTACCATCATGGGTTTTAAGTTTGGCTGAATTTAGTGAAATTAGATACACTATAGCCCCTTCACATAAAATTTATATTCGCTTAAAAAGCCCCTAGATTTCCTGCTTTTTTAATTTTGTAATGGAATGAAGGTTTGTTTAGGTTTGCTGTTGGTGTTTTACTCGGGTTGGTTTTTTGGACAATGCAAACCTTTCGTGCTCCGTATTTTTACTGATCCCGTTTCGGATAAAATTTGTTCTTCAGCTTTATTAGAAGACGTTAGAGAGCTTTATTCTAACATTCAGCAGGCCCACCCAGACTTATATAGAAACGTTAGCAAAGAAACCTTAGACTCTTCGTATTTGTGTTTGGTTAATCAATGTTCAAAGGATTTAACCCTGCTTACATTCGTGGGAGAACTCAACAGCTTTCTACAATCTTTAAAAGACTCCCACACCTTTGTTAGCGTTAAAGACTTGTTGTCTTACCGCTCCGTTTCTCGGCATTATTTACCGCTTCGTTTAATGGCACAAAATGGTCAGGTGGTGGTCGTTAAAGCCTTGGAAAACAAAATACCCTCTGGAGTTCGTTTGTTGAGCATTAACGACATCCGTGCTTCAACCTATTTACAAGAGGCCCCTCTATATGCACCGGTTGAATCCTTAGCAGATAGCGCTTTTCAATTAATGATACCTCACGTAACCAGTGCGTTAATTAATTTGAATCATCCCAATAAGTTGAATAGTATTACTTGGCTTGATGGCAACGATACGGTAACGAGCATCGTTCGAAATCCAAGAATTTCCAAGACCCAGCAAGGTGAAATATTCAAAGGCGAACCAATTGAAATTTCTTTTGAACGAAAAGAAGGTGCTGGAATTCTAAAAATCGCCAGTTTTTCTCCGAGAAACATCAAAGGGTTCAAAAAAAAGCTCGACCATATTTTCAAAGAGGTAACGGAAAAGCCTGTCAACAAGTTAATCATTGATTTACGCAACAATACCGGCGGCTACATAGTACTACAGGAATATTTAATGAGTTTTTTAGTACCGAAAAACACGGTTTATTCGGCGGATTATGTGTACAAAAGAAGCCCATACGATAGGTTCTCGCAATTATCCAAACTTGAACGAAAGCGTTTTGTTCGGGTGGCTAAACGCTTTTATCCAAACGGAGCCATCTCAAGAGAGTATGATTTTTACAATAAGCCTTATGGAAGTTTAGATACGGTGAAGAATAGTCCCGTATTGAAGAATAAACAAGAATTGGCATATTGGGGACCTTGCGACGTATTAGTGAATGAACTTTCCATGTCTGCATCAGCCAATTTTACAGCATGGTTTATGGATCGAGCAAGAGGAGAGGTGATTGGCGCGCCAGCAAGCGGAACCAATGGGGGGACCTTTGCTAACCCGTATACCTTTTACCTAACGAACACGGGTTTACCCGTTTCCGTTTCCACCATGAAAATTAACTTATTACCTATTGGGCAAAAAGAGGTTCCCCTCGTGCCTAACCATCGAATAATTCCGACCATCGAAGAGTTGAAACAAGAGGTTGATGGCGTATTGAATTTTGCTTTAAAACATTGATAACGATGGTCGATTCTACTAAAAATAGTCCGAGTATTTTTTCGCGAATGTCGCAATTGGCTCAGGAACATAACGCTATAAATCTAGCGCAAGGATTTCCCAACATGCCCATCGACCCAAGGCTAAAAGAGTGCCTCACCGATGCTGTTCGATCTGATCAACATCAATACAGCCCCTATCAAGGCATTCCAGCATTGCGAGAAGAAATCTCAAAACTGATTCAGCAAACCTCGGGAATAACCATAAACCCCCAAGAAATTCTGGTTACCGCAGGCGCAACCCAAGGCATATTCACCACGGTACAAGCACTAGTGGGACGAGGAGACGAAGTAATTTTATTGGATCCATGCTATGATTGTTATGAGTTGCCGGTGGTTTTGGTGGGGGCAAAACCCGTTCATGTTCCACTGAACGAGGATTATTTGCCCGATTGGGATCGCATAGAAGCTGCAATAACACAAAGAACTCGCCTCATCGTTATAAATTCTCCTCATAATCCCAGTGGGAGGGTTTGGGAGAAAAAAGAATACCTAGAACTGGAAAGAATACTATCCAAATTTCCGAACCTCAATATCCTTTCCGATGAGGTTTACGAATATTTAGCGTTTGACCACCCACATTATTCCGTTCGCAATTCCGCTTTTTTATGCGAGCGATCGGTGGTTATGGCTTCCTTTGGCAAGTCGCTCCAAGCAACAGGTTGGAAAATCGGCTATTTAACGGCACCGGAAGCGCTTATGAATCGGATTTTACAGGTTCATCAGTTTTTGGTTTTTTCCGTAAATTCTTTTGTGCAAAAAGGAATTTCAGATTACCTTCCTGAATTTTCAGCAGAGGAGGTAAATCGTGATTACCGTTCTAGGCGAGCGCTTTTTTGTTCCGGATTAGAAAAAAGCAAATTCCGCTTATTACCCTGCGAGGGCACGTATTTTCAAACCGTTGATTATAGTCAAATTAGCGAACAGAACGACGTTGATTTTGCCATTCGACTTACCAAAGAGGCAGGGGTTGCGTCCATTCCTTTTTCTGTCTTCAACCAAGACCGTAGGGATTTAAAACATTTAAGGTTTTGCTTTGCTAAAATGGAACAAACGTTAATTGAAGCCACAGAACGATTATGCAAGATTTAACCATTTCTTTGCTTCAATTCGACCAAGTATGGGAAGATAAAGCAGCCAACAGAGCAAAAATAACCGAGTTAACCCAGGGATTAAGCACCGATATTTTGTTGATCCCCGAAATGATGGATACGGGGTTTTCCATGAACACAAGCTTAGCTGAGGAATGGTCCGACGTAAATTCTTCTTTAATTTTTCTCAAAGACCTTTCACGAAGGATTCAGGCGGCGGTTTACACTTCCGTAATGACCAAAACAGATAAAGGCAACCTTAACCGAGGGGTTTTTGTTACTCCGGATGAAACGGTTACAGTGTACGATAAACGCAAAACGTTTAAACTAGCAGGAGAAGATCACCATTACCTTTCTGGCGAAAAAGAAAGGATCGTATCGTTCAAAGGTTGGAAGATCAACCTACAGATTTGTTTCGATTTAAGGTTTCCTGAATTAGTCCGTAACACCCTTGTTCATGGAGAACCGAAGTACGATATGCTACTGTATGTTGCGAATTGGCCGGAAAAACGAATTTCGCATTGGGATGCCCTTTTAAAGGCAAGAGCTATTGAAAATCAGTGTTATGTTGCAGGCGTAAATCGAATTGGTCATGATGCTAACGAGTTATCGTATTCAGGAAATTCTTGGGTTATCGCAATGGATGGAATGGAGTCATTGAAAGCCCCATTTAATAGAGAGGGGGTTTTTTCTTGCGCACTGAGCAACGAGGAACTACAGAATTACCGACAAAAGCTTTCATTTCTTGAGTAATATTTGGTGATAATCCTTAATTCTGCTAATTTAGGCCTTCTAAAAAATAAATATGAAAAGAATAGTACCTGTTGTTTTAATGTTATCTGCCACGATTGCTTTCGGACAGAAACTCACACGCGTGATGCCTTCGAACAGTTTGGCTCCGTTTGCAAATGCTCTTATTGAAAAACCAGAAGCATCGACCAAATCCCTAGGGATTACGCTTTGGTCGGACAATTTCGATAACGCGGCGAATTGGACCGTCGATAATGATGGACAGGCAGGAATTGAATTTGGTTGGAACATCAACAACGTTTCTGACGGATGGTGGAGTGCAAATGGAATCAGCTCAACGGGTGGAGGAAATTACGCCGAATTGGTTAACGGAGACCCTACCGCTACCCCAGGAACACAAGCGACTGGAATAACCTATACGCTAACCACAGCGAACCCCATTGATATCGCAGCCTTGGGTGGAACCAACCATGTAAGCCTTGAATTTGAACAATTCGGTGCGCGGTTTAACGACCTTCAAGAAATTCAGATCAGTACCAATGGAAATACGTGGACAACGGTAGGAAACAATTTGGATAAATCCGTTCTTTCTCAGTCGGGAGGTTCTGCCTACGCAAATCCAGATTTAAAAACTATCAATTTAGCGACGATTTTACCTGCAAATCCTGGAAACGTTTGGGTCCGTTTTAGCTGGACGACCAACTTCCCTGCACAAGCGGCTAACGCTAACGTATGGATTACGTACGGATGGTACATTGATAATGTGAAAATTAAAACCAATCCGACCAATGATTTGAGCATTACCTCTAAATATTGGGGAACTGCCGGGTTGAACTATTATCAGATTCCAGTAACGCAAACAGCACCGATTGATTTTCAAATCGATGTATTCAATGGGGGTATCAACGCGCAACCTGGTGTAGATTACAGCATCAATGTTAACGCTGGAGCATTCACCGCTTCAAGCTCAACGGTAAACGTAGCTTCATTAGATACGGTAACCTTAACGGTTACCAATCCATTCACCCCATCGGGATTAGGAAACTATTCCGTGGTTCACACGCTTGGTGCAGATTCAACCGACGACGTTCCTGCGAATAACAGTATTGCTAACACCAACTTCTCGGTAACCAATTACATTTATGCCCGTGACAACGGAACCGTAGCAGGTTCAACCACCAACGGTCCAGATGGATTTGAAGCCGGTAACTTGTACGATATTTGGAACCAGCAAGAACTTAAAGGAATTGATGTTCGTATGTTAGGTGGTGCCAATGGAACTACCGTGGGTACAGAAGTATTCGTGAAGCTTTACTCCGTTGACACAACTACGGGAGATTTCGTTTTCGAATCGGAGTCAGACCCATTGATTGTGACAGCTGCGGACCTTAATGTGAATAAAATGATGGCCTTAAATGTTCCGGTTACTCTTCAACCAAACACAACCTATTTAGCGGTTATCGGTTCAGGAGGTCCAGGATTGCGGGTATCGAACGCAGGGACTTCTTCTCCTCAAACTTCCTTCTTCTTTGATTATGCCGACCAAACATGGTATTATCAAACTTCAACCCCTTGGGTTCGATTGAACTTTGACCCAAGCATCGGAATCAATGAAAATACAGCTAGCATTGGTGCGATTGTTTACCCGAACCCTGCAAACGATGTGTTGAACATTAAAGCGGATTTCAAAGGGGCGAACAGTGTTAAAGGAGCTATTTACAATCATTTAGGATCGGTAGTTGCTGATTTGAGCTTCACGTCAATGAACGGTGTTCAAACGCAACAAGTTGTTATTGGTGACTTAGCGCCCGGAATGTATGTTGTAAAACTTCAATCAGAAGAAGGAGTAGTAACTAAGCATTTTGTAAAAAACTAAGCATAGTTTATTTTTGAAATAGGCCGGTTCGCCGGCCTTTTTTTATGCAGTGGATCGACTGGGGATATTTTGGATTGTTCGTGGCTTCTTTTTTAGCGGCGACGGTCATTCCTTTGTCTTCTGAGGCCTTGTTTGTGGGCATGTTATTTCATTTTGACCCGTGGATTTGCCTTATCATTGCAACGGCAGGTAACTCTTTGGGCGGATGTTTGAATTACGGTCTAGGGTACCTTGGAAATCCAGAATGGTTGGCAAGAATTCGAGTAAAGCCTGCCCAAATCCACGGATGGAAAGACCGGGTGAATTCCTATGGAGTGTGGTTGGCCTTGTTTTCTTGGCTCCCCTTTGTAGGGGACATTATGGCCGTGGCATTGGGTTTTTTTAGGGCAGATTGGAAAGGAAGTTTTCTGTTCATATTCGTGGGTAAATTCTTGCGTTATTTGGTGATTTTAGTATTTTATTTATATGTCCAATAGACGTTGGTTTTCTGCCTTAAAGTGGATTGCTTGGTTGGTTCTCTCCATAAAAGCATTCGGCTATTTTTTGGAAAAAGAACCTTACCCAACAGGAGACGGAATCGAGTATGTCTTGACCACTGAAGCATGGAAAAATCACGTATCGCCCGACATTCGTGATTCCGATTACGAATCGTTTAAATCCGATTTTCTACAACATCAATCATGGGAGTCCAATTATAAACGTGCAGCTTTCGATGAGGTGGAGGCCTTTTTGCGTGAAAAAAATCCAAAACGCAAAGATTACGGTGGTTTTTATAGAAACAGCCAGCAACATGTTTACGGGTATCACTTTGTGTTTTATTCCTTAGTGAATGCTCCCGCTCGGATGCTTACGGCTGTTTTAGGAATTCACCCGATTAAAGCTTTTGTGCTTACGAATGTACTTATATGGTCTCTCTTTTTTGCTTGGCTTTTATCATGTAAGGGAGAAGAAAGGAAAACAGCAATTGTATTAGGGCTCTTGGTTTTCTTTAGCGCCTCTTTTTATTATACCACTTGGACTCATCCTGAAACGCTTACGGTGGTCTTGGTGTTAACCAGCATGCTATGCCTCAGCCGGCAAAGATTCCATTTCGCCTTGCTTTTTTGCGGTTTAGCAACCCTTCAAAACCAACCCTTAAGTTTTCTATTCCTTTGGATGTATTTGGTGGTTTGGAACCATTATCGATTCCAATGGAGACCGATGATGAAATACCTGATTTATGGGTTAACGGTCTTCGTTCCTTCGATATATTTTTACGGGTTATTCGGAACCACCAGTTTAATCAATGATGCAGGGTTTTTATCCTTCGAAAATGTAACAACCAATAGAGTTTTCGGCTTTTTCTTCGACTTAAATCAGGGGATGGTCCTCAGCATAGGGCTTTTTTTATTCATATATTTCGTTCTTTTTTTGTTCAGGGTCGTTGAAATCATTAATTCCCGAAAAACGAATACGTGGGATTTCTTACCATTGGTTATCCTCGCGATGACTCTTTTGGTTTCTTGTATGAGCAATTGGAACCACGGCATGGCCGTGGTGAACCGATACGCAGTTTGGATGTCGGTTCCTTTAATGTTCCATGGTTACGTTCTACTGAAAGAGCTGAGGCTTCCATGGAGAATTTTCCTCGCTTGTTTAGGCACGTTGAGTCAATTAGGCTTATGGTATATCCACCTCCCTTACCATCAATTTGACTGGTCGAATTTGCAGCACATGCCATTAGCGAAATGGACCCTTTCCCACTATCCAGCATACTACAATCCGGACCCTCAGATTTTCATCGCTCGAACCCATCAAGTGTTTGACTTTTCTCAGAATTCTTCGCCTATTCTGTATTTTAATGAGAAGAGTCAATTGAAAAAAATAGCGGTGCACGAATCCAATGTTGACACCTTGAGGTATTTTGGCTATACGCCAGGGCCAATGAGCGAATATTACTGCGTTCGAAGTGGGAACGAACGCTGGTATTACATCAATGATTTTGATGCCCGATCAAGTAAATCAAGCGCTGATGTTCTGCGAATGATCCAGCGTTCTGAAATGGATAGAATTCTCCTTGAAATGAAGGCAAACCCTCAATGGATGAAGTCCCTCGAGGAAAAATCCAGTTCAGCTGGAATTTCCCTAGAACTTCAAATGGAAAAAGACGCAGAATTCATCTTTAATGAGCGGCACCCGAATCCCTGACAGGAACGACACCTCCTTTGTTTACCACAAAACCTTTTCCAGCGCTTTGAAGCAGCCCTAAATCATCGAAATTATCCGAGTACGCCTCGCGTATCGTTGATTCCGGAAACCTTGATTTTATGCACCTCAATTTTTCCTCCCCGCGGCAGTTTTCCCCCAACAAATAACGGCCGTTAATAAAGTTCAGTTCGGTTCCAATCACCTCATCGATCCCTAAGGCTTTACAAGCAGGCAAAATAAACAAAATCGGAGAGGCAGAGGCCACTACGGTGTAGTATTTTTGCGCCTTGCAACTCCGTAAACACTCCACAACATGAGGGTTGAAGATGCGCGGGTGTTTCCAAAAATCCACAGCCATACGTTCAATTTCTTGCTCAGAGTCGTTGCTCAGAAAGATTAGAAACCGATGTTTGAATTCTGAGGTGTTGATTCGGTCTAATTTCCAGCTAATAAAGGCTAAAAGCTGTAGGAAAATCCGCCAAAGTCGTAGCGGTTTTTTTTGGTAATAATACCGGCAAAAATCCAAAAGGCTATCCCGTGAATAAAGGGTACCGTCAAAGTCAAAAACAGCAATTTCTTTGGAATCAGAAGGCATAAATAATCGCAATTAAATAACACATCCAAGTTATCACCGTTCCCAAAAGTATAGGGTCTTTGAATAAAAGTGTTGTGGGGTCTCCTTCTCCCTCGTGTAATTGCATTTCGCTGATTTGAATAAGGCGAATAATGCCTAGAAACACGAAAAGGGAGCTATAAATCAAGTGTTCAGAACCTAAATTCTGCATGACTTTTGGGTCGATTGAGTACAACAAATAGGCGGTGATGGTAATCGTTGCGGCAATATAAACCAAGGTGTTCAAAAAAGAAACGCTGTACGAAGCGAGCACCGTTCGGTGTTCTTTTGCTCGGGTATCCAATTGAAGAATTTCCGCTTTGCGTTTGACCACTACCATGAGAAAGGATAGAAAAAAGGTCACCACTAAAATCCATTGAGAAGGTGTAACCTCTAAGATGGCACAGCCGGCCAATACTCGAAGGACGAAATTCATGGCAACCACAAACAATTCTAATAGAGCAACGTTTTTGAACCAAAAAACATAGAGAATATTAACGGCTAAATAACCGACAATGAGGATTAAAAAAGACAAGGGAAGGGCAGATAAATAAAAGAGCAGCAAAGCGGTAAAAAACAGGACCGCCGAGGTAAAAAATGCCATGTTTCTGGAAACCTTACCTGAGGCAATGGGGCGGTTTCGTTTTCTAGGATGCAACGCGTCTTGAGGAGCATCTTTGAGGTCGTTGTGCAGGTAAATGAAGGAGCTTGAAAGCGAAAAAATCAAGAAACCTAACAAGAGGTCAAACATCAGGTGTTGGTCGAGTAATTTGAGGGAAAAAACGGCGGGTAAGAAAAGGAATCCGTTCTTGATCCAGCTTTTGACGCGAAGTAATTGCAGGTACGTTTTCATGGCTTATTGACAAGGGTTTTCCACCCGGTAAATGAATCTCCCGGAAATTCTCTGTAGGTTCCTTGGGGATCAAGGGTATAATCAGGGACAATATGGTAATACTTTAGTTTCAATTCAAAAGATTTCATCCATCCCCGTTGAATTTTGAGTGATTTACCGGAGCTTGATGCTAAGGCGCGTTCCAATTGATTGGACTTTTCACCCACCCAGCGCCAATTTTGATCTACAGCGATTAGACTATTTACTAAAAACAAAACCATAAAAAGGGAAGAGGCCCTTTGAATCCATGGGTTATTATCCATCAGTAAGCAAAGGCAAACAACCCCGATAAACAAGAGGGTTTGAGGAGCGTACCGTAAATTCCAAAATTCAGGTTGTATGGCCATTGAAAGCAAGATTCCAAAAATAAGTAATAACCATTTCCATGAAGGTTTCCTCCATATAAATAGGATTAATAAAGGAATGAAAAGGATCCAGAGTTCCGCTTCAAAAGGACCAAAAGGACTCATTTCCACGGGTTGGTGGTTTCGGTAATACGGTACAGAGGCCTTTATTACGTCGTATTTGAAGAGCGGTTTGTTTGCAGAAGCGTGTTCGTGGTCAGTAAAAAGCGGCATTGAGCCATGGGATTTCCAGGCCTTCTCGAATCGGTTCATGGTAAAAAAATCCTTCGGATATTGTACCTGTGCCACCTCTTTACCTACGTTGTTTTTGCCCATTAACGGAAATAAAGGATGCCCTTTTTCCGCGGTGTTGCGGACATAGGTGGGAAATCCCACCACAAAAACTCCAAGAAAAACCATCAGACTAACATTTCCCATGAACTTTAAAGGAAACGATTTTTCTAAAATCGCTTTAAACACCACCGCCATACCGCAAAAAACAACCGCATAAACCAGCCCCGTAAACTTGAGATTCACTAAGAAAATAAAACTAAAGACGAGCCATATAAACACCTTTTTTTCAAACAATAAGCACTCAATCCAAAGCAAAAGAAAAATTCCAAGAAAGGAAAAAAGCACTCCATCAACGTAAAAACTGAAAATTTGGCCTAGGGTTATGGTAGAAATGCTCATCATCAAGGTAAGAACAAGGCTTTTGATAAAACTTAAATTAACTCTATGTTGAAGAAAGGAAAAAAGGAGAAAAGCAAAAGAAAACAAACTGATGAGGTGCAAGGACTTCCCATATTCAACATTGCCGAACAGTTGGAAAATGCCCGATTGAAAAACCCAGGAGGCCTTGGGATAGGAATTCAGCCAACATGCCTTTTCACCAGAAACGGCAGAATCCATAAGTGCATGATCCCAGATTGGATTCCAACCATCCGACAAGAACATAATCGCATCTTGATGGTACCATTGTCCGTCGAAGGAAACATCAAAATACAGGTTGGAAATTACCAGGGAAAAGGCGAAGCAACCAGTGGAAATTAAAACCCACAATGGAGTAATCTTTATGTTTCGACGAACCAATCCTATCAAGACAAGGGCTCCTATAAAAGCAAGAATTAGGATCCAACCCTGTACCGAAATCCCCAAGAACAAAAGCAGGGTTGAAATCAATAAATAGAGTGCGGGAAAAAGAAACAAAACCAACCCTGCTGCGTATAGCTGTTGCTGTAATGACTTCATGAAGCCGAAGTTAAGCGGTTTAGGCGGTTTTTTAATGTTAAATTGGTTAATTAGTTTTGAGAATATTAATAAAATGAATTACTTTTCGTTGCGTAAATATGTGGAATAAGGCCGTTTTAGGGTGTTTTTTGTGGATTTCTTGGGCGGGTTTTGGCCAAATCGAAACGGGTACGTGGCGTATGCACACAGCAACCATGCGCGCGATTGATATTGCCACGGATAATGCTACTGTTTTTGTGGCCTACGAAAATGGATTACTCCAGTATCACCTTGAATCCAAAGAAAAAACCTTGCTTAATAAATTAAACGGTTTGTCGGATATTGTGCTGTCCAGTTTATTTTACGATAGTGTCGGTCAGGCCTTGTATATAGGATATAAAAACGGGAATATCGATCAAGTGATAGGAGATCGAATCTATAATATTCCCGCTATTCGATTAGCCTCATTTTCAGGAAGTAAGAAAATTAATCGATTTTACCGAACCGAAGAAGGAGTATATGTTTGTACCGATTTTGGGGTGGTTCTTTTAAATCCCGACAAAAAAGAGATTAAAGACACCTATTATCCAACGAATGGGGAAGAGCCAATAGTTGACATCACACTGAAAAATAAAACGCTTTTTGCGCTTTCCCCAACACGGTTATTTACAGGTATGGAGGCGGACCCACTTCTACCTGCTCCACAAGGATGGACCCACGATGTACGGTTACAGGAATGGCCCTATGGGAAGTATGCTGCTATTGAAAGAGTAAATGAAGATGTTTTTGTTTTGGCGAGATCTACCGAATTTGGGAACGATACGGTTCTAAAATTAATTCCTACAGAGTTTGAAGTTTTTCAATATTATTCAACTTCTTTAGAAATTGCCAATTTGGGTCAGCATAATAATTTACTTGATGTTCTGGCAGACGGAGCACTTTTATCCCTTGATGCACAAGGTGGTTTACAAGAAAGCGTCCTGAGTTTTTACTTGGGGATTTATTTTAGGCCCAACCAAATGGTGGTTTTACCAAACGGAGACAAGTGGATAGCCGATGAGTTTTCAGGTCCCCTTCGTACCATAGGAGAGTATTCCTATGAGAAAATCAGGTATCCTGGTCCGCCGAGAAATGATTTTTATTCCATGGACTGGAACAAGGGAAAATTAGCGATTGCGAGTGGGCGTTTAGAATTTAAAAGTCCCGGTTTTTTGCGTCATGGATATTACCTTTTCGAAAACGAAGATTGGTCTTACAACGACAATTCAACCTTGGAAGAATGGCAGGGAATCGATATCCATGATTTCATCGATATTGCGGTAAATCCCAAAAACCCCGATGAGGTGGCGATTTCAACTTATTCCCGCTTCCCTCTTTCCATTGTGGACACCAAAACCAACAGCTGTTCTGTATACGACAGCGGCAACAGCACCATTCAATTGAGTTTAGCTGGCAACGGTTGGGCGCTTGCTTCCGACGTGGCCTACGACGCGAAAGGAAACTTGTGGGTGTTGAACGGCTGGGCGGATCGGCCTTTAGTGGCAAGGCAAACCGATGGGACTTGGTGGTCCTATGATTGCGGGGTGGATGCAAGGAATAAATACACCACTAAAATGGTATTGGACAAGGACAATAATGTTTGGTTCGCAACGGAAACTAGTGGAGTTTTTGGTTATAATTATTCGAAAACCTTCGACAATACGGGTGATGATCAAAAAATCAATTTATCCAGTGGTGATTATACGGGAGCCCTGCCGTCGGAAAACATTACGGCATTAGCGGTGGATTTGGACGGAGAGTTATGGATAGGAACCGATGCTGGGTTTGCCGTCTTATACAATCCTTCGGGGGCTTTTAATGCGGCATCTGGAGAATATAACGCACAAAGAATAAAGGTGCGATTTGAAGGAAACGTCGAATATATGTTGGGTTCTACACATATCACGGATATTGAGGTAGACGGAGGAAACAGGAAATGGATGGCAACGTCTGGGGCAGGTTTGGTTTTGCTTTCACCCGATGGTTCTGAGATCATAAGACAGCTCACTAAGGAAAATTCGGCATTAATTTCGAACAATATATACGACATTAAAATCAACCAAGAAACAGGAGAACTATTCATTATTACTGATCTTGGATTGGTGTCTTATCGTTCGGACGCTTCGCTAGATGATCCGGATTATTCTTCCACCAAAGTGTTCCCTAACCCCGTTCGGCCTGGATATGAGGGATTAATAACGATTCAAGGAATCCGCTACGATTCTGACGTTAAAGTTACGGATGTTGCGGGTAATTTGGTGTTTAAAACAACGTCAAATGGAGGAACCGCCACGTGGGATGGAAAACGTGTGGACGGATCGAAAGTAGAAAGCGGGGTTTATTTAATCTGGACCGCAACCAATGAAGGATCTTCTCGTAAGGTAGGGAAGGTGGTTGTGGTAAACTAACAACTCAACGTTTGTTATTAAAACGGGAATTAATTGATGTTCTCCTATAATTACTATATTTTTGTGGGTTAAAAAAGAGTAAACAAGGTTTTGACAGAGAGATTCAAGCTGTTTAAAGGGTTATTAAAAAAGCTAAAGGCCAGCAGTATCAGATATTTTATTTTACTATTTATTTCTGTAAAACTGACATTCGAAGTCTTCGGACAGCAGTGTAATACCCTTACCAGTTACCCAAATATTTTAAATTGTAATGGTGCGACTAATGGTAATTTGATGATTACCGCAGATATTAATTGTTGTGCTCAAAACACCTTTTATTATCAATTAACCCTTAATGGAAATGTAATACGCACCCGCGGTCCTTTTGCCTCTAACACGTATAATTTTGATACTATTCCAGCGGGTAACTATACGGTGTATGTTTATCAGGACATCAATGATCTAAATGATCCTTTAAATGCTTGTACAAGCGGAGGCGGCAATATTTTGCAACCATCGGCAATAAATGCCACAGTGAATACAACAAATTTGATTTGTAATATTGCCCATCAAAATCCTCCTGGTGGAAGAATTATTGTAACTGTTACAGGGGGCACTATTGGTCCCTCAGGACATTCTTGTAGGGGATATCAACTAAGTTGGACTGGACCGGGAGGAACTAGTGGTGGAGATCCTTTGTGTAATTGTTCAGCGGGAAACCCAAACAACTGTATTGTAGAGATTCCAACAACATCTAACAGCAATACAACCACCAACAAAGATACATTGTCCAATTTACCAGCAGGGCCTTATAATATAACAGTTAGAGATTATAATGGTTGTATTTTAAACCTACCAACAACAACAATTACGACGCCTCCCGAAATAACGGCATCATTTAACCCCACGAATATTCCCTGCGTTGGCGGTCAATATGGTTCAATTAGTGTTTCAGGTTTAAGTGCTGGTGATGGAACACCGGGAGCGGGCTTCAATATTTCGTGGACAGGGCCAGTTCCCGGACCAACAGGAAACCCGGTGCCGGAGGTAATCCCGCCTAATTTCAACACTTACCTTATCGATTCTTTAATTGCGACCACTCCGGGATCTTCCTATATAGTAACTATTAGGGACGCGAACAATTGCGCCCTTGTGTCTTCTCCTATTCAAATAGTCCAACCAACCCCGTTAACGGTAAACCACACGACGCAAGGGGCCGCTTGTTTTAATCAATCCAATGGTTCTGCTACGTTTACCGTTTCGGGTGGAAGCCCAAGCTACAGTCTTTCTTGGACGGGACCTTTATCCGGAAGTCAAGCCAATGCAATTCCTAACAACGGCGGTAGTTTTACAGTAACGAATCTTTCGCCAGGCACCTACACCTTTACCGTTTCAGATAACGGCGGCGGTTGTACAACAACACAGTCGGTAACGATTGCCAACCCCCCTCAGCTAACCGTGTCCCACGGTATTACCAATGTAAACTGTTTCGGTCAAAGTACGGGGTCGGTAGTTTTAAACGTACAAGGAGGCACTCCGCATAACGGCAATACCAGCGGCTATAATGTATTATATACAGGCCCTAATAACTTAAGCGTTAATCCCAATGGATATGAAATAGTGCCAGCTCCAGGTGTAATTTCAGGATCGTATAGTGGCATGTCTAATTTATCTACAGGCACCTATTCATATACTGTTACCGATTTAAACGGCTGTTCTGTTACGAATTCTGTAACCATTACCCAACCACAATCAGCATTGCTTTTAGGGTCAATTAATACGAACAATGCTTGTTCTAATGCGTCAGCTGGAGTAATAAATTTAACTCCAATCGGGGGCACGCAGCCTTACAGTTATTTATGGTCGAATGGGGCGACTGTGCAAGACCCGGCAGGATTGCCTAATGGTAGTTATACCGTTACGGTAACTGATGCTAACAATTGTGTCCAAGCGTTAACAGATACCGTTTCGTCTCCACCGGCGCTTGTTTTGAGTACAGAAATCATTAATGTGAGTTGTTTTAACCAAGCAAATGGTTATATTAACCTAAGCGTATCAGGAGGAACACCATCCTATTCATACCTGTGGAATAATGGCTCAATAAATCAAGACATAGGACCGGTTGCACCGGGAAGCTATTCCGTTACAGTCACAGATGCTAACAATTGTTCAACACAAGCAACTTACGCAATTACTCAACCGCAAGCGCCGTTAACGCTATCAACGACGCAAGTGAACGTGTCGTGCAACGGAGCCTCGACGGGGTCAATCAACTTAACGGTAAGTGGCGGTACGGCTGCGTATAGTTATCTATGGAGCAATGGTTCGACGGGAGAAGATTTGACGGGCTTACCTGCGGGCACGTACAGTGTGACGGTAACGGATGCGAACGGATGTACGGCACAAGCAAGCGCGACGATTACGCAACCAAGTGCGATCGTTTTGAGTTCAACCTCGACCA
>JBJOJZ010000094.1:0-28011 GCA_046046325.1 Bacteroidota bacterium | reverse complement strand
CTTCTTGGCATCAGCCTGGTTTGTCCATAGCTTGGATGTTCATGTTATCCGTCACCGCTTCACTTTTAGGGTTATTATTGTCTGCTACTGCAAAATCTACCGAAAAGGTGATGTCATTGGTTCCTATCGCCTTGATTCCTCAAATCATGTTAGCAGGTGCGCTCACTCAAATCAAGTCCACCCTCATAGAGGTGGTAAGTTATTTTACCATTGCCAGATGGGGTAATGAAGGATTTTCAAACATCCAAAAAGAAGTAGTTATGACCTATGCACCACCTACTATTGAAGGAGCTGAAGCACCTAAAACCGTATCACAAGATGTCGTAGTTGATGCAATCCCAGAATTGTTGAAGAATTTCCATGGATATGAAGATCGATTTAAAAGCCTCGCAGGAACGCTAAATTTAGACGTCATAGCTATGTCAGTATTGTCCGTATTGATGTTTATCATCATACTAATTGCCATGAAGCGAAAAGATTCGATTCGTATAAAATAATGGAATTTCTAACTACTTGTTAAATAAAACTGCATCTGTAAACCAAGCAACAGCAATGGAAACACTTTTTTGTGCTGCATCAAGGTTTTTTAAAATCACTTGTTGCAAATTGTCTTTTTGACTGAAATATGTTTTAATTGATGACATGTATCTTTAGTTATTCATAAACAACCATTTCTTTACAAGACTTACCTTCAATTTCCCAAAACGAGAAAAATTCTATACTTTGAAACAATAAAGGGGAGAAATAAGCCATTAAAAATGAAATAATCAATTAAACCTAATCCCCTTCCATGCACAGGAAAAAACTTTGCTTTCGAATGTAAAATTATTTGTGGGTAATTGCAAATAACATAATCAGAACAAATATATTTATTTACTATGCAATCAATCTGCACAAAATAATTACCTTTGCAGAAATCTAGTTGTTTTATCATGTCCATCACCAAAAACGCCTTACTGCGTTATCTTACCCTCGACCGCTGCTTTCGAAATACCGGCAGGGCTTATACATTTGACGACCTGATCCACGAAGTGAACGAGGCGCTGTTGGAAGACGACCCCCGAAGCAGTGGGATCAATACGCGCCAGTTGCGTTCGGACATTCGTTTTATGCGCAGCGAGGCCGGTTACGACGCACCCATTGAGACACGTATCTATCGCGGCAAACAACGCGCCTACTTCTACAGCACCCCGGAGTTTTCCATCCATAACAGCCCCATGACCGAAACCGAAGCCAAACAGTTTAAAGGCGCCTTGGAATTGCTGCAACGCTTTTCGGGCGGACCCGGCTTTGAATGGGTGGATGAGATCAATGTCATGCTGAAAAACAAGTTTGGCGGCGGAGACGAAAAAGTGATTTCCTTCGAGTCCAACTTCGACTACACGGGAAAAGAGCACATTACTCCCCTATTCAACGCCATCGTGCAAAAGAATGTATTGAGCGTGCAATACGCACCCTTCAATGGCGAGCCGTTTACGCTGACGTTTCATCCGCATTATTTGAAACAGTACAACGGAAGGTGGTTTGTCTTCGGACTCAATGAACAGATCGAAGTTCCTACGTGGACCATGGCCTTGGACCGGATTCAAGAACTTACGCCGCTCACCGATGCGTATATCCCCAGCACCCTTGATTGGGAGTACTATTTCTCCGACATTGTTGGGGTAACGCGCTTAGCCGGTGAACTCGAAAAGATAGAACTGCTGTTCAGTCCTCAACGGGCGAAGTACGTACTTACGAAACCCCTGCACGAAAGCCAATGGCACCAGCTACGGGAAGATGGCTTGTTTGTGCGCTTGAAATTGGTCCCCAACCCGGAACTCGAACAATTGATTTTATCGTTCGGGGAAGATGTTAAGGTGCTTCAACCGGAATCGCTCGCCACACGGATTAGCACTCGAGCGCAGGCGATGGTTGGGTTATATGGAAATAAGTAGATTTCAGAATAATTATCGAATTTAAGCATTCAAAAACTCAACATACGCATAAAAAAAACCGTCTTAATTACCGCCTAAGCTTATGCTAAAAAGCTTTTGACTGAAAGATAAAGCAAGAAAATAACCGCACAACTGCATAAAAAATTCACGATTAAATAATAATACCTATAAACTTTTTGGCTTTTCTTGTCCTCATTAGTTTTAGGCGGATTATTCGCGGGCAGGAGTAAAACATAGCTCACAAATATGAGTATTAAGGGTGCCACTATGAAAATTGCATAAGGATCCTTAGTTGGAAAAGCAAGCCCATCTTTTAGCTTTATCTCTAAAGGCTCTTTTCGCCATTTCGTTTTAATGCTCCTTATTGTATCTCCTTTATGTATATTTTCACCGATCCAAGAGGGCATATGTAATGGCTTGGGAGTTATTTCTTTATTTTTTCTCACCAATTTAACTTCATAAAAAATATCAACATGGTCCTCAACGAGGTCCTCTTTCGTTACATTCGTAATTAGTTTTATCGATTCACACACTTCAACTTTCGTGTCTACCCCCAAAAAAGGCTCAATAATATAGCTAGCGCTGAGCAATATAGCGGTAATAACCAAGGACCATTTCCAAGTGCGGTTGTAAAAAAATCTTTCAATCAAGCTTGTTTTTACATACTCAACTTCCTCTTGATTATAGTTGAACTTCTTCCCTTCCCCTACTTTATTCTTAAATGCTTCTAGCTCACTTGTGCTAATACATATAAGTGGACTAAAATCCTCTATAACTTTGCTCATATCACCTGATGCATCGTCTTCATCTTTACTCCAGGTAACTATATCAAAATTCAACGTATTGGTATTTAAACAACTGTTACACCCATGAAAATTGACAACAATATGATTTTGGTTGAGGTTTTCAGCAATGGGAAAACCTAATAGCTTCTGAATATCATACGCCGCAATATCCTTCAGTTGTTCGGTGGAATCATACGTGAGATACAACTTGTAATCCGATTCACTAACCCATTTATTACAGGACTCGCAAAATACCACTTCCTTAATCCGTGAAAGGCTTAGGAATGGAACCGCTGCAAATCCAACGAGTTCAGCAATCCAATAATAGAATTCAAAATCGGCTAAGGAATCATATATGGCTATAATCTCAACATAAAGCCGGAAGGGGTTCAACAACAAGCCTAAAACAGTGTCGAGGTTAACGAATCCATTCAATTGATACCCAACAAAGAAAACCCAAGAAAAAAAGTATGCTAATCCGCTCAATAAAGAAAAAACCAACCGATTAATATTACTATTTCTGGATTTGGACAAGGTGGCAAGTCGTGGGTTGAGGGAAATTAAAATCAAAAGGAAACAAACAAACGAAACAAGTTTTATCAGCCGACTGGAAAAATCCATATTCAGTGTTCCCGAAAGGTGTCCCAAAACACTACCATAAACGGAGCTCAATAAGGGAATAATGCATATTCCTGCAATAGAACCAACAAACACCATTGAACCCCATTTGCCTGAATTTTCGTAGATTTTATTCATATTTATTTTCTTTGAAATCCCTAAGATAATTAAATCATCATAGTAAGCAGGTAGGATTTATAAAAAAACATCAACTAGACAACTATACATTGGAAGTACTTGAAATCACTCATCATCAACTATACCCAGCACCTCCTTATACACTTGCAAGGGTGCAACATCTCCGTAAACAATCTTCATGGTCCCTGGAAAATAGGTGTTCAGGTTGAACATATTGATGTGAAAAGCACGTTTCACCAAGCCGATACTCACATCCTCCAAGTCGTCCAATAACAAGGAGGATCGAGAGTAGGTTTGACCGTTCAACGCATTTAAATGAATTGATCCCCAATGGGTGTTATTGTCGTTTACCAAGCTGTAATACGTTTGCACATCGTTTCTTTTGTTCTCAGCAACGTTATGGGATGCAAAACTTGTGAATTGAATTAAGTTGCTTTCGATTTGATAGTCTACATAATAATTTATGGGACCTTGTTCAGAACTAAACCCTAGCTGAATTAATACCCTCCTTTCGTTTTCTTCTTGGGTTTCGAATCGAAATTCCTCCAGTTCGAGAAAAAGTGCTATCGTTTTTTTTATGTTATCTATGTTACTCATCGTTTCCATACCTTATAAATTTAGTATTTTTTGTATTGCTTCCCGGTATACTCCCTGGTCCTGTGGACCAACAATTCTTTTACCGACCATCTTTCCTTGGCTAAGTAGCACTACGTTTGGAATCGACATGACACCAAACTGAACTCCAAGTTCTCGATTGAACTTGAACTCATCATCCAAACATACTTTTGCTACAATCAGCGACTCCTTATACTCTTCCGCAAGGATTTCAAGGGTTGGAATCAGCGACTTACAAGGTCCGCACCACGTTGCGTAGAAGTCAAGTAATACAAGTTTTTCGGTTTGTTGTACGATGGTTTCGTAATTGTCCTGGTTAATTTCAATAATCATCTTTCGTTATTTAGGCGTTAATACTGCACCTGACTCGAGTCAGATGTTTCAATACACAAAGATTATTATCACCTGTGCAAACTACGTGCACCCTTAAATATTTCGGCAATTATTCGAAACAATATCCACGAATCGATCTAAGGCTTTTACGAAAAACAACACATCGTCCTTGGTCATTTGCTGTGCTGAAGTATGAGTCTCAACGTCGTGTGCCAAGAAATTTCCGAAAGACCTCAAGGTGTGCATGTAACTCAACATCCATGGTGATAAATTAAAACGCCTTAATTCAAACACCATCTCAGAAAGGGTCATGAAACCTTCCGAGCGAATTAAACTTTTCAAAATGGCTTCCATGGCCCTACGTGACAAGATACCTAATTCATAAAAACGGATATCTTGCTGTATGATCCGGTATGACAACTCATCCAAGGATTTCATATCGGACCATCCAAACGAATGTTTAAGCCCAATCAATTTGGTGGAAATACGGTCTAAGCCTTCGGCAATTTCTCGATCATCCCGAATCAATTCCAATAAATCGGAACTCCTGCTTAAAAACTGATTGATCCCTTGGTCAATCTGCTCGACGATTTCCATACGATGATGCACAAAATAAATGGTTTGTACTTCCTGTATGGTTTGGAGCATTTCTTTTGCTTTTTTCATCAGCACCGGAATCAACAACTCCACTTCAATTCCTTGTTGTCCAGTGCCTAACAAAGGCATGGCAATGGTTTTTATGGAAAATCCTTTATGCTGCAGCACCGACAGCACCGCCAATAAATCCGACAAATAATGTTCAATCCGATCAGAATCATTCAAAGATTCAAACATGCCTTCTAAGCAAACAATGTTTTTAAACTTACCGGATGGTAAATCAGCCGAAACCCAAGAATTTAAGGTCTCCCTGAAGTCTAATTGTTTGGACTGAAACAACTCTAACACCTTTAATTGGCAGTTTTTTTCAAGCGCTTCTATCAGTGTTCCCGGTGTTGGGTTGTATCCGTGGCGGAATGCTGAAATCACTAAAATGTCCACAGAAAATTCCATGGCCGATAAATCTCCATGGTGAATTTCAATGTTCTTATACCCTGTTGTTGTCTCTATCGAGAGCATGTTCTTTAGTGCCATGGCTAGTTCGTGTTTCTAAAATTAAATTTAATGGATTATATCCTAGTAGCATTTTTTGATCATCGAATTCGTGAAAAAATTACTATGCACATCCACTGCACTAATGCCCCCTAGCTTTGCCTTGAACCCCGTAAAAGCACAGCGCAATGGTCATCAATCAACTCTACGCCCAGTATTTTCAGAAATCGAAATTGTTCTTATATCCCCTATTGGGATTCGAACGCGGACTCACCGCTCCCGAAGATGTCTATTTCTCCTGGGAAGGAAAATATGCACCCGAAGATCAAAAGTTAATCGTGGTCTATAGCAACGCATCTGATCCAGATTTCCAGGCATTCAAGAGCACCAAGCTTTGCAAACACCGGTTATTGCTTAAAATCATCCCAACCATGCAGGATCAAGAAATTTATGTGTTTGATTTTTCTTCGTATGCCACCGACTGGGACCACCTCATCGCCGGCAGGTACAGCAAGATGAGCCTCAAAACCAAGCAAACCATACTCGACTACTTCGAACGATACAGCGGAAATTACATCTACATGCACAGTTTTTTATTCCCGAACAAGTGGTTCAAGCGTTACGCTGAAATCTTGGATGTTCCCGAAGAACTCCTCCTAGACGTGGGCGAATTGTGCGACAAACCCGATGGGAAGAAAGAGCTTTTCACCACCCATGACTTCTTTCTAGAAGATTCGAACGTTGAAGCGGAAACACCTGAACACGTTCCAGTACCTGCTTGCGATCGCTGCAACGACCAAGGGGTGATTCCCAAGTACAGCCACATTTCCAACGGCCTGTGCTTCAAATGCTATGGGCGAAAAAAGAAGGAACAGGAAAGGGCCGCAGAACGTCAGGCATAAAGGAAGCGAAACTAACCCAAAAACAAATAACTGAAAAAAATATTCAACCCCAAGGCAACCTTCACACCACCTCGTACGATTAGAAGGGCACAATCCAACTTTTCACGAACCCCTGAGGCACACCCGCTCTTGCTGTGTGCTGTTTGCACGCTTGCGCGTTTCAATTCGCTGGGCTTGTTCTGAAAGCTTGCATTGTACGTAAACCAAGATAAAGTAACCTCTAAACCCCCAATAACCCTATGCACCAAGCAACGATTAAGCGCCCTAGCCGTGAGGAAGTAGAAACCAACAACCAACTTCTTAAGGCTTTTGTGGCCCTCTTCTCGGCTAAAAACTACGATGAAATCGTGCCCTTATTCCACTACAACGGCAGGTATTTCAACCGGTTCACCTACGCAACCCTCAACGGGTATTTCTTTGAAGTGCTTAAAACACGCTACGGTCTTCGCGAACACTTTTGCATGGGCGTAAACTACGGCTTCTCCACCGATGAAACCCCCGGTCAGGTGGTGGTTGAGTTTCGTTTCATGGATTTTGACCCCTTCACGCACCCGGAGGCCAATCCGAACAAAAACCTCGCTAAACGACTTGGAGAACCCGGGGACGACGACCTCAAGGAGTTGGTTTACCGCTATGCACTTACGTTCAAGGACGGTAAAATATTTTCCCTCCGACATCCGCAACGCTTCACCGATAACTTGGAAAAATTCACCCTTGAAAACTAATATACCCTATGCATAACTTCTACGAAAAACGTAAAAAAGTCCTTTTATCCATCCTCTGTTCTGTGGCAGCCTACGGCTTAATCAACGGCTTGCTACTACCCCTTCCCGTATGGAAATACCTGGTCATTGAAGGCATATTGTCCATCGGTTGGATGCTAACGGAACGTGAATTGAAGAAAACCTAAATGCCCCTTATCTAACCCTACCATGAAAAACAAGCAAAACCCTAAAAAAGAAGTGCACCAGTTAATCCTTGGCCAGCAACGCACCCAACAAATAGAGCAAGGCTACTTTGATGGGCGTTTTGTGCAACGCGCTGAGCCGTCGAAGAAGATTTACCGCCGGGAAAAGAACAAAAGATGGGGAGAGGAGTAGATTGGGGGATTGGTAAGCTTTAAATGCCGGGTTCGATAGTGCTTCGTTTATTATTCGCGAAAGGTTTTCTGGTTTTATTGCATTTACTTTACCATCAAGTATATCAAAATGACGTAAATGACAATGGGCAGCGCTACACAAATCCAAACAGAGGAGGCGATGTAATTACTACCAAACCTATTGAAATAGGTTAAAAATGAAACAGACTTCTTAAATAAATCGTCCGAATAATCCTTGAAATTTCTGCAACCCACGAAAAAGCCGACTAGTAAAATTGCAAAGGCCATTTTCAAATAATGAAAACCCAATATAGCATCCAAAAGGCATAACCATGAAAATGGAATTATCATATAATAAAGGATAATATTGATCTCATTATAGGTGCGTTTAGTCTTTCTTGAAACATATAACAGGAAATTCGCTACGATCTTAAATAATGTATGAGTCATTCAATGGTGGAAAAAAATTCAAATCTATTTGGGATAATTTACCCTAATTAGAGCGCATGAATGTTCGAAAAATATGAGAAATTTTGGATAAAACAAATAAAATCCTTGAACAATGAACAAGTGGAAGAAAAGGAAAACCCTAAACAACGTATTCAGCAAATGATTACCTTTAACTTAAGGCGTTCCGATATGCAAAACAATACAAGTTATCCTTTCTACGAATCCGAAGTTCCGGTCAGCATGTGGAAAATCTATGTTCAAGGATTCCTTGCGATGTTCATCGTCATTTCGGGCTTCAATCTGGTGCTAAGCGCACTGCTGTTCTTTCCATGGAACGCGGTTAATGCCGCTTTACAAGGACCCCTCGAACTGCCTTTTTGGTCGTGTTTCGGGGGTTTGTGGGCGCTCGAATTACTGCTTTTTTTCCTGATAATCCTGGCGCCAAAACCTCCATCGGACGGGATTGAATATCCGTTTGAAAGCAAGGAACAACTCGTATAAATCTCTGTCAATTAAAGATTAACCGATATTTTTCCAGGCTAAATGTTTCATTTTTTGACCTTGAAACCAATTGTTGTAAGTAAAACCCACAACAATCCGCGTTCCTTTGCCTCAACTTTAAAATTTATACGATGAAAAATGTACTTTACGGCATTGGAGCAGTGGTAATTGTTCTTATGTCCTTGTCCATGCTTGGATTAACAAAAATGGTGCTCCTCCACGGGGGGAATCCAACCGCCTATCTTACCTTCACGATCGAAGCACTGTTGCTCGTTGGAAGTTTTCTATTAATAAAACATGTCAAAAATATTAATTAATACCTTTAACTGAACCATGGAATATAATAACCAGGCATCAGCGTTCAAGCGTGAACGTCGTGATAAAAATCCATCCAACCTTTCTGTAAGGTTGCGACGCGAAACTACCACGGTAACCGCAAAAAGGGTTGCCACAAAATCCTATGTATCCGAGAATAACACAAAACCTGTGGAGTTGTCGAGCAAAGCTTTTGAAAAGAAATACCTTAACCCTAACGATGTATGTTTCAGGAATTCAAGCCTGAACGAAGTGTTTCCGAAACCTTTACGTGCGTGCATCAACAAAATCTATTTCGTTGTACAATATGAAAAAACACTCTACTTAAAAGCCTCTTTAACGGAAGAAGCGAGAGATTACTTGGCAACGCTGAAAAAAGAAGATCAGGCTGTGACCAAAACAATTCCCCAAGCTTTGAATCGTGACCAAATCAGCGTAGATATTACCCTTTCTCCAGAAGGAAAAGGAAGGTTTCACATAAGGCACCCAAGATTCGAGTGGTGGATTGACTATTACGATGTACTTTCTGAAATTGTAATTTCGACGTTTGATTTTTCAATACTGTCCTCAGAACAACAAATCGCATATGAAATTAAAAGAGGAAAACTCTGTCCGTATTGCCATGCCGAGACACGCGTGGTGAGCGATAAGGACATTTACGGCAGCAGTTACGGGAAAACGTTCATACAATGTACCGTAGATCCCGAACATTATGTGGGCACCTATGCCAATGGAAAATCCCTAGGGCGTCTAGCTGATAAAACCCTAAGGTTAAAAAAACGTGAAGCGCATGCCGCCTTTGATCCCTTATGGAATGAACATCCAAAATTGTTCAAAACCCGCAACGGGGCCTACAAGTGGTTATCTAAACAAATGGGCATTCCCTTTGAAGATACCCACTTCGGTATGTTCGACGAAGCGCAATGCATCCAGGCTATTCAGTTAATTGAACGGTATAAACGCAGAAAAAAGATCCAGCAAAAAATAGCGCAGTGGTTTAAATTAAAGTAATTATGGCACAGAATAAAAAAGCACAATTAAGATATCGGGTAATCGATCTTTGTTTGAGCAAGCGAGAAATCAGTTTCAAAGAACTCAAGCAGGAAGTGGAACGAGTCCTTACCGAACACCTGCCTGAATTCGACGGCATCTCCGACCATCAACTCAGGACGGATATCAAATACATGATGAGCGAACAAGGCTATGGCGCTCCCATTATTCAGAAAACACAAGGTAGAAATCGATTGTATACCTACGAATATCCCTTTACGATTGAGAAATCCGGCATCAATGAAATGGAACTAAAAACCTTGGAGCAAGCCGTAATGACCCTGAGGATGTTTGAAGGTCGCCCGGGATTTGAATGGCTAAACGACTTAGGTCCTTTTATTGCCAACAAAAGCATCAAACGCATGAATCCAATCATTTCCTATGAAACGAATATTGATTATTCTGGAAATGACACCATTCCTCTACTTTTTCAAGCCATAGTTAACGAACAAGTGCTAGAATTCGACTACAATCCCTTTGGAAAAAGTACACGGCACATTGTTTTCCACCCGCATTACCTGAAACAGCACCAGGGAAGATGGTATATTTTTGGCAGGCACGAAGGATTATCGGCCGATGTTTGGCATCTTCCCGTAGAACGCATGAGCAACATCAAAGAGCATAAGGCTATCATGTATGTTCGAAGCACGACGGATTGGGACGATTATTTTTATGATATCGTAGGCGTAGTTCGTTACAATGAGGCTCCTCAAAAGATTACCCTACACGTGGACGCAGCAACTGGTCCGTATCTGCGTACCAAACCCTTGCACCCTACCCAGAAAATGAAGCAATTGGACAACGGCCATTATGAGGTGCGCATTGAAGTCATACCCAATCACGACTTTTTTGCCCTGTTGTTATCCTATGGCCAGGATATCATTCTTCGGAAACCCATAGTCCTTCAACAAAAAATGAAATCCATTATCGATAAAATGCACCAGAATTATGAGCACAAATAAAAAGGTTAAATCCACTATTTATGTCCTTATCGCAGGTATAATTATCTTCACACTTGCAGCACTTTTGATCGCACTGATCCTTGTTTATCCCTGGAATTGGTTAAATAACGTGATGCGCTGGGATCTTTCCGTGAACTATTGGCATTGCTTTCTTGTGTTGGAATTACTTGGCGTACTTTTTATACTATTGATGGTTTTCATTCCACAACAGCGCAGTGGATGGAACGACCAAAAAGTGGACGATTACATCGATGAACAGGTAGGACCCGGGTATTGGGACCATAGCGATCCCTACGACGGGTATTAATTACGTGCTAATGCTCCAAGGTACAAAACCAATTGGTATTTCTCCTACTGAAACATTGAATTAACGCGTGTGGTTTGTTGCTAAAGCATCGTATCCACCTTTGATAAGGATTAGATTTTATCGCCTACTCCTTAGAATATAGAACCAATAAAAGGAAAAATACCTGTAACGAAGATCTATTTTTTGATTCTATGGTATATTTCCCTTGGCCAGACCAAAAGGTACTTTTCGATTGGATACCAAGTGAACATGCGAAGTAAAATATATAAAGCCTATTTATGAAAACATTCCCTTTAATCGTGATATTGAGTGGTTGCTTTGTTGTATTCGGGCAAAGCTCAGAAGAATACCTGAATGATGGCTATTTGAAATTTGAATCGAATGATTACCAAGGTGCAATAGAGGACTTTAATAAAGGAATTTCACTCGATCCGAGCAATACAGCATGCTACAGTTGGAGAGCGTATACTAACCTGATTTTGAAGAATTTTACCCAAGCCATTATTGATTATAATAAGCTCATTGAACTTAACCCTAAGGATACTGCTGCCTATTATAATAGAGGTTGTGCTAAAAACAATTTAAGTCATTTCAATTCGGCTATTGGTGATTTTAACAAGGCTATCCAACTTGACACCATGTATTCATGGGCCTATAACAAACGGGGTTATTCCAAACTGATGTTAGAGGACTTTCACGGATGCTTGGGTGATTTAAATAAAGCCATTGAGTTGAATCCTGAAGATCAAACAGCCTATTACAACAGAGGGTTTGCAAAGTTAGAATTAGGGGATATGAAAGGCGCATGTTTTGACTGGCGCAAAGCAGGAGAACTAGGGGTAAAGGAAGCGTATATATCGCTTAAGGAGTTTTGCGAGTAAAGGATTTTCAATCAATTATTTCTGGTGCTTGGAAATAAGGGTGTAATTTATATTCCCCTATAACCGCCTATTGCACCTTGGAAACCGAATGTAACATTTCCGGAAAAATCGTAACCCATGGAAAAGGAGGTGTGGTTGCTCGATTTTTTTCAAGGCAAGGAATGCTTAGGCTTGATAGTAATTTCTTCAGGGTGCGGGTTTCAACCCGCACCCTGAAGAAATTCAATCTATCGAATTTGCAACACCTCTGGATATGGAATCATGGCCTCGCACAAATGGCCACAATAATCGCTTACGATGTAGGATATTCCAATAATTAATGCAACAGCCACCAACGTTGAATTTATTTTTTTAGCTTTCATTTCTTCGATTTCATTCACCTTCGTCATTTGAAAAATTGCGACTAACCCGCCGGTAATTACGAGAAAAGAGGCAAAAATCCCTATAACTGCGAACAAACCTATGTAGCCCAAAGCACTTCCCATGGTCGACAAACGCAGCGATCCTTCCGGGTTTAATATTCGAATGGCATTCACCGCAGGGTCAACAATGTCCGACAAGATCAACGAACCGCTTGCTATCACCCCCACCTGAAAAATGCTCAAAGCAAGGTTGTCCCGTTCCTCTATTTGATAGTTGCGAACAAGAAATCCTGTTACCACGCGATGAAGGATGAAAAGTCCAGAAAAACCGACGAAAAAAGCAAAAACCAACTGCAAAATAATAATGGTACTCATAGCTGTTTAATTTAAAAATAAAGCGATATCCCAGTTATTTTGGACTTGTTGTTCGGGGGATATCATTCCCAAACGAAATCCTTTTGCCGTTAACTCCACAGCATAATGCCTGACGCCATTGATTTCCTTGTAAAACCCAGAACCCATCGGCAGAGCCACACCTAATACAGAATGGCCGTATGCCTCACTGATCCAAACAGATGCAGGGATTCCCATAGATCGCAACAAGGTAAAAGCCAACAAACTTCGCGTATCGCAATCCCCTTTCAAATTATGCATGAATTCATAGGGCGACTGAACCCCTCCAGGTACATTCGGTAAACAAGGTTTCTTGCTCCGGTGGTATTCTACCATAAAATCGGAATTTGATTCAGCTACCGCCTGCTTACATGAAAAATCATGCACCAAGAAATACGGTATTTCTTGAACAAAGGTGCACACCATTTCCGCCGTTTGAAGCGCGTTTAAGTGCTTACGCCTCGCATTTTCCTGAAGCTTTGCTACGATACTATCCAATTTCTGTACATCGTTCAAATCCAATTTCCGGTATAATTGACTGTAAAACTGAAGGTTATTGGTTGCATTTATTTGTTGAAATTGCTCCTCATGGTATTGGGTCGACTCAAAGTAACGCGTTGCACTGGTCGTGTAATTGATATGATATTTGTGCTGAATAAAATCCCACCACGTAATCGACTTTTCCGACATCAAGTCCTTTTCTTTGTTCGGTTTAGGAGGTAAAATCTTAACCGTGCCATCCTCTGTTTTTACGGTTTCTTGCTCCCCACCTTGCCCCGGTAAAATCTGCAATAAAACATACCCCACCAAAGCGAATACCACCAAGGATACCAACAATCCCAAACATGCCTTGCGAAAATAACGAAAGAAGGTAATCGCACCGATGATTAATAAACTTGGTGCCAACAATGCTGGAACTTTCCAAGCACAGAAAAGCAACCAGAGAAGAATGAACCAACGCCACCTTCGGTTTCCCTTAGAGCTCATTTGTAAAGGGGTTTGAACCGGCGAAATCGTTGGTGAATCTTCACGTATCGCTTGATTGACAGACCAAAGATTGGTGACCCCATTGCTCGAATCGCTCAAGGGTTCATTTCCAATAACTTCTGCCACTTCGGTTTCAGGAACCGTCGGCTCTTCTACCTTTAAAGGAGCAGGTTGTTGCGTTTTAGGAGGCTCCACATGAATTTGGAATAGGGCCACGCCCTTTACACGTCGATAGCCACCAAACCACTCTTTACCTGCTTCCAAAAAAGTAATCTGCTTCAACACCACTTCGTGCAAGGTTTCCTGCAATTGATATTGTTCATTGACCGGAATAATCACATGCGGTCTTCTCCGTAAAACAGGTCCTTGCCAAACGACACCCCGGATCCAAGGAAAATCTCGGGTAGCCATCCGTTTCGGCCAACGCCAAATCACCTGCCGTGACAAAACGAAATTTTTATAAGGCTTCAAGGTTTTTCGGTACCAGGCGTTTGACGTTTGTTCCTCCCAAGCCTCATAAGGCTCTATGTTGGATATATTCTCAAATTTCAATTGTTCCCATTCGATTTGATGAAATTGATAAAACGGCAAATGGGCATGCTCTTGGCTGTAAAAAATACCCGTAAAATCGGCTTGATAGTATTTAATGTACGGATTCGCCACTAGGATTGTCTTCGTTTCGTTGTAGTTCTTGTGGTTGAATGGGTATTCGCCTCAGATAATTTCACCTCCACCCTTCTATTCATGGCCCGACCCTCCGCGGTATTGTTTTCAGTCACTGGTTCAGACTCCCCTTTCCCCGTGGCTTTAACACGTATGGCCTCTACTCCATTTTCTATCAGGTATTGCCGTACCGCTTCTGCCCTTTTCTGGGATAAAATACGGTTCGCCTCCGCATCGCCATCGGAATCCGTATGACCGATTATTTCGGCATCGATTTGCTTGTTTTCCATCAAGTAGGCCGCAAGTTCATTCAGCTGTGGAATGGAGGAAGCGAGCAATTTGTCCTTGTTTTTCTCGAATTGAACATTTGGTAAACTGATCATTTTCACCGTAGTATTCGTGGTTTCATCCACATATGTTACAGTATCAACCCTTGAATTCTTTTCGATGTATATTGTGTCATGAACGATTTTTTCTACCACACGAACCGTTTGAGCATCCGAATTACTGGTGTCACCAAAAAGTAAAAAGCGCAACAACCAGAGTAAAAACGCAAACGATAGCAACAAACTCAATATCCCGCACCCAAAACGTTGGCAGCCCGCACCTGAACAACCGCTCGGCAGAATGCTCGGTAAACACCCATTAGGTTCTTGACCAATCAATTCCGAACCAAAAACACCGCCAAATATCGAATTAACCCAATGTTTAATGCCTGCGTTAATGCCGTAAATTTTACGGGTACAGCCCCTCGCTTCTTGAAAAATCCCTTGTCGCTCTAACGCAGCGGAAGGCTTTTTC
This sequence comes from Bacteroidota bacterium, assembly GCA_046046325.1. GTDB lineage: Bacteria > Bacteroidota > Bacteroidia > Flavobacteriales_D > Crocinitomicaceae > UBA952. Next base: position 12,823 of record JBJOJZ010000094.1, on the reverse strand, counting down.
GCCCAATCGGAAGCGGCAACAACCTCCTGATTTTTGTCATCCAATTGCTGAACTCTCTTCAGGTAAACCGGACCACCAATTCGACCATGATTTGCGTTGGGATGAAAGGCTAAAAAACAATCGTGTAAAAACTTTGGAGGAATTTCGTCGAACCGTAGGCTGTTCCATTCCCACACCTTGTCTTCAACCATCTTGGGTTCGGTATCTAAACCCATCCAGATTTCTTCGGCAACCATTCGTTTACCATGGGGAGCTAATGCTTGATGGTAATAATCCACCACCTCACGTTCCGCGTGGTGAAGGAAGGGACCTTGCTTTAACTTTACAACCGCTTCACGGTAAGCCTCCTGCGAAATTTCTTCGGCGGCAAACAATTCAAACGTTGGCTCCAACGCAATGTGCCTGAAAATTGACCGGTGTTCCTTGCCTAATTCTTTGGAACGCTGGGTTGAAAACTGGCAGCGCATCACCCCTCGGTAAAAGGTCACTTGGGTTCTCATGCGCCGGGATTCACGGGATTGATGCGTTCTTGAAGTTCTTGATAGCGGATATTCTCTCGGACCGGATATTCCTCTTTTTCTTGAAAAGGATTGCCTTTGTGCAAGAATTGAACGTGGATTGTCGGGTCGAAGAAACGGTACTTGGAGAGCACCCGATGAGCAGCTCGGTCCAATTCGTTAAAATTCCCTTCGATAAGTTCCTTAAAATGCGCTTGAACTGCCGCCTGATAAACAAACTCTTTTTTCCGCATCATATGAAATAAAAAGTAATGCGGTAAAAACAACATGAGGCCTACCAACCAAATAATGAGTCCAAATTCCGTGTAGGTGCTCGCATGCTTGAACAGTTGCATGGTAAAAAACTCTTTACTTACCTTTTCTTCATACCAACTCAGGTTTTGGTCGGACTTGAAATCAACGGCTTTATCCGCTAATACGGGTTGATTAAGCTCTGTCGTGTAGACTTTTAGCGCTTTGTCACGCAAGGTTTGATTGTACGCCATGGTGCGTTCCCAATGAAAAAGGGTGGTTAACGGAAAAACCAAAACGAAAGCCATTAAACCCATATAGATCAACCTAAAAACCAAGGTAAACGAGGGAATTGCAGCATCGGAATTCCATCGAATGTTCTTGAAGAAAGACCTCCATACCTTTAAATTTTTCCGCGCCTGCTGCCATTTTTCCTTCCAAGTGGTTTGGAGTACCACTTGATTTAGCGTGACCAAAAACCTTAATTCAGGTTTTATTAGGATCAATGAAAAGCGAAAAATACTGATGAATACAAAGGACCCAAGCACCATGATAATGAGCGCTGCAAAGAGGTTACCTGCAACAAAGAATCCCGTTACGAACATGGCTGCTAAACAGGAAATCAAAACAGCTGTGAACGAGAGAAGCACCCACTGAATGTACGATTTCTCCTGCTGTGTTGCTTTTGCGTAGCAGTTAGGTTCTAAACCCAGCAAAAAAATGGCAAGATTATCCAGCATTATTCCTTAGCCTTGGGGGTCCTTGTTTTGAAAAAATTTGGAGGGATTCTCTTGAATGTCTTTCGAAGTGTGTTGATTCCAAGCTTCAATAATTTGCTTATTCAGCTCTTTTTGTTTGACCATCTTCTCCTCACGCTCTGCCTTGGCCGTTTCATAATCCAAATACGTATATTTCTCCATGTGCATCATACCATTCACGCTCTCATACAATAAACTTTCGGAAACCACTCCCGCTTCCACCTGACGCAATTTGTTGTAGTTTTCCACCATATAATCGTACGGACCTTTATTCAGCATCATTTTGAAGAAAATCGGCCCCATTTCAATGCACAAAAACACTCCAAATATTATCCAAGGAATCCACCCCCCTATTTCATGGGAAATCTGAATTCTTTTAAGCAAGCCGTCGTAGCCATGCGAACGTATTTCGTTATCCTTATACGCTTGTCGTAAATCGTCCGCATTCTTGTTGATTTGATCGTCGGCAAAATCCAATTGTTTGCGCCAGGATGCCACCTCAGACGATTTTAATTGAATAAACTTCTCTTTCTCGGAACGTTTGGTTTCAATATCCGCCTGCATCTTTTTTGCCACAGGACCAAAACCGTATGCGCGTTTATCCTGCATTTCCGTCTGCTGGCGGTCCACTAACGCATCAATTTCATCATCGTATACCTTAAGTTCAGCCTCGTATGCACTGAGCTTTTTTTCATATTCTTGCTTATCTTTTTCAAGCTTGGCAATGTTCTGTTTGAAGAGTATATCCGTTTGTGCATTTAATTTACGAGCATACTCTTTTTGATAAGCACTTAACTCGGAATCAATTTCGGATTCTAAAATTTTAATTTCCAAGGGAGCCGATATAGCAAATCCCAAAATGAGCGCGATGATAATTCGAGGGATTGCTTGGCTAAACTCCTTCCACGTTACCTTATCGGTACCATCCCCTTTACCGGTCGAGGAAACGATAAAACGATCGAGGTTGAGAATGATCAATCCCCAAACCACGCCAAAAATAATGGAACCGATCAAGGCGCCCCAACTGAAAGAATCGTGAATGGCGTTGTTCTTTGGACCAAAAATCGTGTAGAAGGCAAAACCTCCTGAAAAACAGGCCAAGAGCCCAGTACATAGCACAATTCCGCCGATGCCTGCATACTTTACACGGTCTTGCATGGGGGACTTATTCAAGAAATACGCATCAGCTCCAGCACACCACCACAAGAGTTGCGTAACCTTGTGAACACGGGATAAATAAACAGGTTGTTCCATGGGTTAAAATGAATTGGTTTTAGGGTTATTTTTGAAATGGGTCAAAGAACGATGCAGTTCTTGGATACTGCTGGGAAAAGCCGAAACACGCGACGTTGATTGCGGCATATCAAGGGAAACATCCGGTATGGGAAGCGGCGCTACGACCTTGGAAAAATGAACTTCCCCCATTCGACGGTAGGGCTTTAAAACCCAATTGGGAAGGGCATTGGATAACTCCACATGATGGATGGACAATGGTACGTTTATGCGCTTGGGCCAAGGACTCCAAACGGTGATGCGTAAGGCAGGATAAAAACCGTTCATACGCGATGTAAAGATACCGTGCCTCTTAAACCAGTGATAACGATGTGCAAAAAATAAGGGTCTTTTACGGAACGTATCTCCGGATGGCACCTCGTTGTAATACACCGTGACAAACCAAGCGCTGGGAAAATGAAATTCAAGGTGCAAATCCTGCCCATGAATCGTATAATTCACGGTGGAACTTCCATTCAGTAAGATTTGGCTCATCCTCAAAAATAAGCATTTAACTCTTATAGAAGCTAATAACTTAGTATGTCAGTTATTTATAGTGCGTCCCGTCCTCCCTTCGTCAAGACTTCCGAAGAAAATCGGACCGCTATTATCCATCAAAAACCCATGAACTTTCCGTGAACTTTTGTATTCTTAAAGAACTTTTCCCGATGAATTAGCACCAAAGATGCTCAATTAAACCAAAAGAAATCCCTCTTACCAAATCCCAGGTATCACCGCTTTGCGGTCCTTTGGATATTCTGGGAATTTTTCCTTGTACCATCGGTGATGCGATATCGCTCGTGGTACCACATTCGCAAAAGTCCAAATAGCAAAGACCAAGCCCGGTAAGCTCCAGGTTAGGATGCCAAAGCCCACCCATTCAATGACCTCACCCAATAAATTCGGACACGATACCCAACGGAACATTCCGCCCATGGGGATTTTATAGCCCGTTTCTCCCGGCTTGCGAAGGTTGATCAAAATGGCGTCCGAGTGCCAATTAATGGCCATCCCAGTGAAAAAGACCATCATCCCAAGAATAAACCGTGGATCAGTGAGCCATTCCATGCTGTATTCCGCGAAATTCCCAAAATAATACCCCATAAAGAATCCGTTCATGGTATTGAACAGCATGGCCGAAACCATGATGATGGCCGGCATTTTCTTGCCCTTCGTTTTTAAGCGCAACGGAAAGATGATTGAACGGTTGAAATAATGAAACACAAAAAGCCCCACCATGATGCCGCTCACCGTGTTCAAAGACTTCTCCCCCGCCCACAAAAAGTACGCTAGGATCACTAGTACAAAAACTTCCATGATGAACCATCCCCAGCGGTTGTCGACCATGGGACCCCAACGCTCGTTGGAATGCCGTCCGTAGGGTGCGGTGGTTTTGAACAGATATATAAACGTGATGATGCCTATGGCAATCCAAGCCCAAGAAATCCACTCAAACGTTGATGATGTCATATCCTTAATTTTTTATGTATCCGTTTGCTTTAAACCATTCCACTAAATCTGCTACCGTTTCCTTGAAGGGTCGCGGATTATGCTGTAGTTCAAGGCGTGCCTTTTCGTGGCTGATCATGGGACTTCCGTGCAGCAATATTTCGATTGATTCGATCGTGTACAGCGGCGCTTTCCCCGTAAACCACGACTGAAGCTTCACAAAGGGAAGGCCTGCTTTCACCACCCACACAGGAACGTTCGCTACCCGGATTTTACTTCCTTTCACTTCGCTCACGATGCCCACGATATCCTTCATCGTGTAGTATTTTCCCGACAACAGGTAGTTCTCACCCACGCGTCCCATGGTCAAGGCGTTGCAAATGGAACTTGCCACATCCCGCACGTCTACCCAGTCGTAACCTCCGGCGAACATAGCAGGAATTTTCCCAAGGTAAATGTCCAGGATGGCTTTTCCCTGAAGCGAAAGCTTGTTCTCAGGCGCCCCGGTAACCGATGTGGGGTTAACAATCAGGGCGGGAAGGCCCATTTTTACAAACTCCAACACGGTAAGCTGACCGTCGCGCTTGCTTTGGTCGTAGGCAAAGGCGGTGTTGTCCACAAAGTTCCGTGACTCGTCAAGGACTTGATCTTGGGGAAGGGGATCGTAAGCGTGGATGGATGAAATGTGCACCACGCGTTGAATCTTGAGGTCAAGCGCGGTTTGCATGACGTTGCGCACTCCGTCCACATTCACCTTGCGCACTAGACCGTTTTGACCTCCGTTGATGGAGATTACAGCAGCGGAATGGATGAGGGCATCGCACCCCTCTAGCAAGGACTCAATGGCCGTTCGGTCGTTAACATGACCTTTCACATATTCCACGTTGTTTTTTTCAAAAAACGCGACATCGTTAAAACCCAAGGCACGTACTTCGTGGCCTCTGCGGCGCAATTCTTCGATGAGGGCAACGCCGACGTGACCGCTGGCTCCGGTAATGGCAACTTTCATAGCAATAATTTGCCTCAAAAGTAGAAAAATAATTGGGGTGAGGGCGTGGCCTTACTTTTTCCACTTACCCTCCGCTCCGCCCAGGCGGAGGCGGAGATACGTCCTTCGGCCTACTTTCACCTTCACTAAAGTTTCGGAGGAAACTCAGGGACCTTTCACCCATAGAATATTAATTGAGATGTAATATCTATGTTATTCCGTAACTTAGCTAATAACATTCGTTTTAAGTAGGCCTTAGCACAACTCCATGACACCCATCGAATATTACGAATACTTTAAAAAAGACCTCGAACCCCTGAGCGACGATGCAATAATCGCGCGCTTCAATCAATCCGTTGGATTGCGGGCCTTTGGTGTGGCTCGCCAAGGATATTTGAAGGCCTTGAGAGCTTCCTTAGACGAACGCAACATCGATTACAGCGCGGTGGGAGACCCTCAAACGATGCGCTTTGATCGGAAGGTCCAGTTGGTGGGGAAAGCATTCCTCCATTCAAAATCAGCGTAGGGCTGTACCATCAGCCATGTTCATTTTTCCTGAAATAATTCGAATCAAATCGATGATGGTCCACCAACCACATGCACCAAACGTAAGAAGCATAAGCCACCAATTGGAATACCCCATCATTAAACGGTGAATTCCGAAGGAACCAAACAGCAAGGTAATAAGCACCATAGTCCACTTACTTTGGACAGGTTTTTCCGCTGAAGGGTTCACCGCTTGAACCTGCATCTGCTGCTGTTGTTCCGGCGTTAGTTGCAAACAACGAGTAATCAACGTTGCGAGTACCGTAATATGATCATTCGCTTTGGAAACTTCATGCGCTTGGTCGAAGGCACCAACCTTTCGTGAAATTTCAATCTCAATTCTAGATTTTGATTCCGAAATAGAATTAACGGTTATATCTGCATAAATCCCCAAGCTAAGGAATTCAAGGGCCTCAAATCGGTACGTTTTTAGCAGGTCATTACTGGAGGAGAATTTGTATTTGGTATTCAAAGCGGGAATGAATTTCAGCGAATCCATAATACGTTGAGTGTCAAAATCCAATTCAAAGGATTTTTTAGGATTAGGTATTGCTCCAAGCATTGTTCAATTTTTTTAAATGGTTAATTTTCATGCAAACCTACCCTCCCCGATTGACAAACCAAGTCATTGCTGAAATTGGCATGACAGGATGGGTCAGTGAGCCTTTCTTTTGTCTAGTACAAAAACTCCCACCTACTTTTTCCACTTACCCTTCGATACGTCCTGCGGTCCGCCTCGGCGGACTCAGGGTCCGAGGAAAAATCAAAAACTCGCTTCTACTTTGCCTTTGGTGCATGTTTAAGGTAGAAGCACAGCGAACTGAAAGCTGGGCCACCTTGAGGAAGCCGAAGGATCGCCGAAACGGTCAGTTGTCAGGAGTGGAGCGCCGTTCCTTAAACCCTGCACCGAGCTTTTTGCTACTTTTTTGCGGTAAAAAAGTAGGGTAAATGTTATTCTTGCCTTTCTTTTGTCTTGATATTTCGATTGACTCAATACAAGTACAAAAGAAACAAAAAATCTGCGCCTTCGCTGAAGCTTCAGCGCAAGCGAAAGGCCTAGATTTATCCTTGCTTCGGTAATTTATAATTCTATATTAAATCATAAGACAAACCGAAGCATTTTCTCACCTCCTAAGCCTCTGTTTTGACGGTGATTCTGCGACTTCCGCCAAAAAGACGAGGCTTAGCACGGCTCAAAAACCGGAACATCCCATGGCCAAAAATGAATTCTACCTTTGATGCATGTTTAAGGGATTTGATTTCTCCTCTGGGCGCACCCCGAGGTTTTACAAACTTTCCCCTGACAGCTCGGGTCAAAAAGTTGCGGGATTAAATCCTTTTTTTGTTCTTTGCCCCAAACCCTACCCCATGCTCAACCAACACAAAATCTTGCGCGTGCTACAACTCATTACCTACCTGCAAGAAACTCCCCATAAAACCATTAGTCAACTCGCTACCTTTCTCGACACCACCGAACGTACCGTGTACCGCTACCTCGACCTGCTCCGAGAATGCGGGTTTGACCTCCACAAAGACCACAACCAACGCTACTACATCGAACAGCAGCCTACTGATGGCATTTACTTTACACCGGAAGAAGCACAGCTCCTGAAATCGTTGGTGTTAAGTACCGGCAAATCTTCCAAATTGAAGGATTCCTTGCTCAGCAAAATCTATATGGGTTCTGAACTCCCGATGGTGGCCACCCACCTGCTCCATGCTAAAAACGGCAAAGCCGTGGAACGCCTAACGAAGGCCATGATGAATAAAGAACAAGTGCTGCTCAAAAAATACCAATCCATCAACTCCGAAAGCATTTCCGACCGCCTCGTGGAACCCTTTGGCTTCACCGAAAACTACCACACCGTGATGGCCTTTGAACCCAGTACTCAAAAAAATAAAACCTATAACATCGACCGCATTGGCTCAGTGGAATACACGGGAACGTTATTTAAACACGAAACACTCCACGAACAGCAAATCCCCGATGTGTTTGGCTTTGCCTTCTCCGGAAAAAAATACCCACTGCGCTTGGAACTCTCCTTCAAAGAATTTCTGCTGCTCAAAGACCGCTACCCCCTCATTGCACCGTTCACCAGCTACCACCCCAAACTCGACCGCTACGTGCTCGAAGTAGAAGTAAACGACCTGAGGCCCGTGGAGGGGATGATTTCTAAGGGTTAACTATATAAAAATGGTTACTTTTAAATTCTAGTGTCAGAAAAAAAATACCACGTATTATTCGAATATTTAAGCAAACGCATGCGGATGAGTCATGTGTATCAGCCGGTCATGATTATGAAACTGCTTTCCAATGATGGAAAAGCTAAAGCGGATGAAATTGCATTGGATTTAGTGCAAAATGACTTGAGCCAATTGGAATACTATACAGAACGTGTAAACCAAATGGTTGGAAAGGTGCTGCGAAACAACCAAATAGTTGCGAAAGAGAAAGGTGAATACCAGCTCATCGGTTTTGAAGAACTCTCCGATGATGAACGCCAAAAACTCATTGAGTTATGTGCAACTAAAATCAATGAATACAAGGAGAAACGTGGAATGTTGATCTGGGACCATCGAAGGAAGAATCGGTCCCCCATTGACGGAAGTATACGATATCAGGTATTGAACAGAGCCAACAACGTGTGTGAATTGTGCGGAATTCCATCGGATGTCAGAGCCCTCGAAGTGGATCATATTGTACCAAAAAATTGGAAAGGCCCCGATGAACTCTCTAATTACCAGGCATTATGCTACAAATGCAACACGAACAAACGCGACACTGACGATACCGACTTTAGAAATCGAGTGGAACTCTTTGGAAACCGAGACGAACACTGTGTTTTTTGTACGGTACAACAAGCAATCGTATTTGAACATCCATTGGCTTATGTCATCCAAGATAAATTTGCGGTCACACCGGGTCATCATCTCATTATTCCGAAAAGGCATTTTGATAACTATTTTGAGTTGAAATCAGCGGAATTGCTCGCAATTAATGAATTACTTCTAAAAACGAAAGACAAACTGCGCAACGATGATGCATCAATCGAAGGATTCAATATAGGAATTAACCAAGGAGTATGCGCTGGTCAAACCATTTTCCACGCCCATATCCATTTAATCCCAAGAAGAAAAGGCGATGTTGAACACCCTTCAGGAGGGGTTAGAAATGTTATTCCTGGAAAAGGGGGATATTAACTACTCCCCAACCAGATACCGATACAAGGCATCTTCAACTTGGTGCTGAAAGCGATACGTAAAATGAACGACGGGTTCATTGGACTTTGGCATGTAGGCTTGCCTCATTGAATCAGGTAGAATTTGCACTTCCCCTAAGCAATAAAAATCAGCCCCCTCCCCATCGGATTTCTTAACAAACAGTAAAATTAATTCCGATTCTATAAGCTGTTTAATTTCTGAGCTACTTGTTTTTCTGTTAGAACGCGACTCCCATGCGAAAGTTCTAGCATCTATAAAGTGGTCGTTATATTGAGTGCTTTGAGTGCGGTCCTCAGATTTTTTATAGGTTACGAAACAAGGTGTCACCTTGTTATTGGTTCGGTACCCATACACCGTGCTGCTGATGTCTTTTTCCCAATTCAAAATCCGACACACGTCCTTACGGCTGTATTTTGCCCCCAATACAAAACCATGATGAAACTTTTGCACATTGAATCGCTCTCCAAATGCATGCATTCCATAATTTAACGCATCCACAAAAAACTGATTAAATACTTTCTCCTGTAACATTGAAGAAAAGTTTGAGTCTAATTGATAAGTTTCACCTTGTCGACGTATCACTGGAATCGGCTTTTTTATGAAATCAAAATTCAAATTCCACAGGATAGACTCAAAGGTTTTGTTTGAAATTCGATAATCGCAAGAAAGCGCCTTAGATAAATATTCCTCCACCTGTTGTTTCGAACAAGATGGAGCATTAAATAAGAGCCTTAAAACGGCAAGCTCTTCGATTCGTTTTCCGTTAGCAATTTCTTGAGAAAATTGGGCCAAGAGTTCAAATGCAGGTTTAGACATTATTTCTATTCCTGATTCAAGCCCCCGTATGAAGGCATAATAACTTTTACCATACTCCACATAGGCAAACGGGTCCCGTGAACCATGTTCCACAAAATCCATCATCATTGGGATTCTTCCTGTGACCCGCTTCAATAAATCATAATCTTTCACTAAATCCTTCTTCATTTGTAAGTTGGATTCATCGATCGCTTTAAAAATGCGTTCTTTGGTGATTCGATCAAATTGAATGGTTGACGTACCGGGCATGTATTGGCTACCCGTAGAAATCAAGTTTCGTAAATTATCCTTGTTATAAGAAGTATCGCCATACAATGCGATTGGAACCATGTAATTATTTGCATAGTTCCCAATGAAATCGATAACCGTTAAATATTCTTTATCGGTCGTTTTGCGTAAGCCTCGTCCCAATTGCTGCACAAAAATTATGGCAGATTGAGTGGGTCTAAGCATAATGATTTGGTTGATTTTTGGAATATCGATCCCCTCATTGAAAATATCTACGGTAAAGATATAATCCAATTGGTCGGAACGTTCACCGCTTTCCAATCGTTCAATAGCTGATGCCCGTACTTCTTCCGAGTCGTCCCCGGTTAAGGCCACGGTTTGGTAAAAATGCTGATTTCGATTCCGACGACGGTTAAATTCATTCGATAGGGTTCGTGCCTCCTCAGTTCTTGAACAAAATACCAAGCCGCGCACATTCCCATCGTCGCAGCCGTAGAATTCTGCGAATTCCTGTATTCGGTCAACTCGTTCTTTTGCAGTGAGTAAATTAAAGTCGCTTTTATCTTCGATGGCTACTCCATTAACAGAAAGGTCAGCTACACCATAATAATGAAATGGACTTAAAATCTCTTCTTCCAATGCGCGATGCAAGCGGATTTCATAAGCGATGTTATAATTAAATGCCTTGAATACGTCATAACCATCCGTTCGTTCTGGAGTTGCAGTCATCCCCAAAAGAAACCCTGGTTCAAAATAGCTCATAATCCGTTGATACGAACTTGCCCCAGCGCGATGTGTTTCGTCGATAACAATGTAGTCAAAGTGGTCTGCCTTAAAACGTGTGAGGTGCTCTTCCTTAGAGATGGTTTGAATGGTAGAGAAAATGAAATCTGCCTCTATTTCTCGTTCATCTCCGGAATACAATCCCATAGTAAATTGATCCCCAAACATGGATTTATAAGTCTCCATGGCTTTTTTAGCAATGGTGAGGCGATGTACTACAAATAAGAACTTTTTAGGCTTAAAGACATTCACATCAAAAGCAGACAAGTAGGTTTTCCCTGTACCTGTTGCCGAGATTAACAGCGCACGGTTTTTACCCTCTTTACGCAAGCGTTGAATATTCTCCAAGGCTTCACGTTGCATCAAATTAGGCTTTATTTCCTTAACCACTTCCCCTTCAAAAGGCATTTGAATGCGGCGATTTCTTTCCAACTGACTTCGATAGTATAAATCGTACGTTGTAAGCCATGTCGTATCGACCTCAGTGGCGGCCATAAATTCCGCATTGAATGAGTCAACTGACTGAGCAATTAATTCGCTGGATTCGGTAGCTGTCACTTTCAAGTTCCATTCTTTATTTGAACTCAATGCACTTGCAGTTAAGTTTGAACTACCAATGATTAGGTTATAGAATTTACCTTTCCGAAATAAATAACCTTTGGAATGAAAATCACCTTCCGTAACAATTTTAAGTTCAATATTCGTAAAATTGAGCAACCACCGCAAGGCTTCAGGCTGAGTAAAATTTAAATATTGCGAGGCTAGAATTTTTCCAGGAACTTTTCTGTATTCCAGTTCCTTTAACGTTTGTTTTAAGGAAGCAATCCCACTCGTCGTAATAAATGCCACTGAAAACATGAATTCATCGCAGGTGCGAAGTTCTTGCTCGATGGTAGTCAACACCTTTTTCCCTAAATTCTTATCGTTCAATAATAACTCAGGACGATATGTACGGACAGAATCAAAGTTTTGATCAATGAATCCGGTAGTTAAACTGCCATGCAGATGGTCAAGGTCATACTTCATGGCTTAAGCAGTTCGGTTACAATCGGCACATCCGCTTCCGCCCAATCCAAGGAGCTTAAGGCCTCGGGGTCGAGCCATCGGTAGGCCAGGTGTTCGGTAAGGGTGGGTTCATCGGCGGAGGTTCCGCGATAGGTGTGCATGGTCAGGTGAAAATCGGGGTAGGCATGTTCCACCACCATCAGCTTCTCCCCCACTTCAAACTGCATGTGCAGCTCTTCGCGTATTTCGCGCACAATGGTTTCTTGCTCCGTTTCGTTTGCCTCTATTTTTCCCCCTGGAAATTCCCACTTGTGGGAGATGTAGTCCAGGGAAGAAGGTCCGCGCTGCACGCAGAGGATTTTGCCTTCCTTTTCAATTACGGCAGCAACCACGGAGATTTGTTTCATATGGATAAAGGTATTATTTTCTTTTGTCTTGATACAAAAGAAACAAAAAATCAAGGCACGGGATTGCTTCTTGGTTCGGAAAAGATTCACCTCTTACAATTCCACACCAACCGAACCATTTCACCCCCTCCTGAGCCGCTGTTTTGTCGGTGATTTTTCAACTACCTCCAAAAAAACGCTGCTCAGTTCAGCGCTGAAACCGAAACATCCAAGTGCCGGAATTATATTTTTTACAAGCACCCTGAGTGCTCGCTTTTGCGAGCGTATCGAAGGGTGCGGGAAAAAAGTAGAGGGAAAAATTCTTGCCTTTCTTTTGTCATGATATTTCGATTAACTCAATACAAGTACAAAACCGTGCCCATTCTTTTTCCACTTACACTTCGATACGTCCTTCGGTCCGACGGGGCGGACTCAGTGTCCGTGGAAAAATCAAAAACTCGCTTCTATTTTGCCTTTGGTGCATGTTTAAGGGACATGATTCTCCCCTGGGTGCTGCCCTTCGATACGTCCTTCGGACTACTCAGGGACCTGCGCACCCAGGGGAGATAATACTGAAAACCCATTCTCTACGTTTTCTTAGGCATTCAACCATAACCCATG
>JBJOJZ010000053.1:0-5602 GCA_046046325.1 Bacteroidota bacterium | reverse complement strand
CTCGAAAGTACTTTTCAATTTCTGCATCCGAGGAATTCACCCCAATCCCGTCACCTTTTAACAATAAATTCAATTTGGTTTTATTTTTCGCTGCCGCTGAACTGAATAAATCCAAAAAATCTCCTTCACCTGCGTCGTATCTTCGGCTGGCTTCGTTATAGATTTTTCTAAAAAGTAAGGAGTTGGGCGCTTGCGCGTGGCTCACCAATAAATCACCGGTAGAAATTTCCATGGTAACTGACATCCCTCCAACCAAATCCAATCCGAAAGCTAAAGAGCGTTTTTTAACTTCCGTGAAAGTTGAACCAAAAATAGGATACACCGCTTTACTGCCGCGTTCTTTTAAAATTTCGTTGATGAACGCCGCTTTTGCTAAATCTTCCGCCTCTGGCGTATTGAAATCAACACGCGTATTATTGGGCAAAAAACCAATTCCTCTTAGCGAATCAGCTTGTTTAAAGGCGTCTTCACGCAATTGCTTAACCCGCATAATCGCTTCCTTTTCAGCGCGTCCTTCCTCCCTAGAACTCACCCAAGTAAACGATAATTGGTACAAGCAAACTGCCGTGAGCGTTATGGTTAAAAACCAAAAAAATCCTTTATTCTTCATGAAATTTCTATATTATCTGCAATTAAAGGGTGCAAATATAGAATTTCCCAACGTCAAAATCAACTTTTTCCTTGCCCGCCTGTATAGTGGGTTAGAGTTCTTCATAAAAACGCACTAATTTTCGTGCAAACACTTCCCAAGAATTGCGTTGATTTTCCTGTTTTAATGCTTCGGACATGGTTTCTTTCTTTGCCTCATCAAAGTACCTAGCAACCCAGCTAGCGATGCTTTCAGCGCGTTGCTCATCGCATACAAAACCCGTTTTTTCATGTTCGATCGTTTCACCTAATCCCCCCACCTTTGTAGCAATCATCGGGAGTTCAAAATACTGCGCAATTCCTGTTATTCCACTTTGGGTAGCTGACTTGTACGTTAGCATACAAACATCCGCGGCCGAAAAGAACTTGGGAACCTCATGGTCAGCGATATACCTTTCAATCACATGTGTTCGGTGTTCGAGTTTCAATGACTTTATAAGACGCGAGTACTTTTCAAAGGATCCGTAAACCTCACCCGCAATTAACAAATGATATCGATCGTCGAGCTTACCCAGGGTTTCAATCAATAAATCTAGTCCTTTGTAATCTCTAATTATACCAAAAAAAAGTAAAATTCTTTTTTCTTTTAAATCCTCTAAATCAAGTGCTTTAAGTGCTTCTTCACGCTTCAGTTTTTTTCCGAATTGCGGGTAAACAGGATGTGGAATAACTTCGCACTTTGCATCTGGTAAATAGCTTAATAAATCGGCCTTCACCTTCTCCGTCATGGCAATAAACCCATCATTTCTTCGAAGAAAATATCGGTTAAAACGGTGATCAAAAAAGCGACGCTCATGGGGAATAACATTGTCCAAAATGGCAATGCGTTTGGTGAAACGGGATTGACGCCCCAAAACAAACCCAAGGCAAGGTCCAAAAAAGGTCATCCAATACTTGGTTATAACAAGATCCGGCTTCTGTTTTCGAATCGCCTTGGCTGTGGACCAATAACTAAAAGGATTAACGGAATCCAAGCTTCGACATGCGGGAATAGGGTCAGCAGAGTCCTCTTGGGTAACATACTGTGTTTTTCCTGGAAATAATATCCCTGGGTATTGACGTTTAAAAGTAACGGCTTCGATATCATGATCTTTTTCCAATTCCCGATACAGCAAGGCATTGAATTGGGCAATTCCACCTCGAAACGGATAAAAGGTCGATAGAAAAACGATTTTCATAAGCTATGTCAAACTTTTTAATGCTTCCAACACAGCGTGTGGCGTTATGGTATCCATGCATGGAGTCCCTAGCGAACAGGTGTTTCCATAGTAACAAACGCATTCCTTGGTAGGACCGACAATCGCACCGCGACCATAAAGTTCAAATTCATTCGGGTTGAATATGGTATTCATGAGTACCATTTTCTTTTGAAGCGCCGTTGCAATATGCATCATCATTGTAACTTGCGTAATAACAATATCACAAGCTGATGTCAAACTAATAAACGTTTCTAGGTCGAAATGACCAGGATAAAAGATCCCGTTTGTTTTGGACATTCGTTCGTTTTTTTCGTGCTCAAGATTTCCACCTAAAAACATTGGGAAATATCCATGATCAACCAAAATCTTAGCCAAATCCATCCAATGGTCCTCCCTCCAAAGACGAGTATTCCAACGAGGTCCGCACCCCGTATTCAGCCCCACAATCAACCTACCTTCTGCTTTCTCCTTTAGAATTTTGTGCCATTCCGCAGATTTCTCTTCGTTCAACGATATATCATATGGTTCCTGTTCAAACGATAAATGACAAATCTCAAAAATCTCTTGCAAATAATTTTTCGTATTCACCCTGGATAATTGGTCGAAAAAACCCGTCATTAATTTATGTTCTGCTGCCTGAGTACAAGGAGCAACCGCATGATCTTCCCAAGTAAAACCAAACTTCTGAACGGCTTCAATCTTCGACATCAGAATGCATGCTTCAGGGTCTTTATCCAAATTTACAGCAATATCAAAAAGGCTGTTTTCTAAGATAAAAAGTGAAGTACCGGAAAGGGAATATATTACATCAATGCTTTTTCGGGGAAGAATTTCAGGACTAAAAGTAAGCCAAGTTATGTGGCTGTTCGGATATTTTCGACGAAACTTTTCAAGCAATGGCGTTGTACGTATTACATCCCCTAAAGCACCTAACTTGATAATTAAAATCCGTTTTTCTATGGGCTTGTAATGGCTACAAGTACCGCAGACACTCCCATCTTCCTTATTAGGTTTACAAGGAATATGCCCTTTAAAATACAGGCAATCCCTACGAACTTCATTGAATTCCATAATCCAAAGGTAGCATTATTGACCGTACTCCAAAAGCGTTAGAAACAGTTCTTTCCCCTGTTTGACATTGAGCGTATCAAAATTACTGATTTGCAAATCTTTGAAATACTTCTTCATTAACCCAATATTCTTTCCGTAAACCTCATATTGGTGTTGGTAGGAAATAAGGGTAAGCTCCTTAACCGTAACGGCATGTACTGCGCTATCTGAAGCAATCCAACCCGTTGAAAAAGGTTGATGGATTTTTTCATAAAAGCACTGCTGAGGGGGGAGCGCATTGAATTGATTGGGATCCCAAAGCGTAGACGATTTAATAGGAAAACGAAGTGCAACCCTGCGGATATTCTCCTCCACCACCTCTGCACGATTTTCATCAACGACGGTCGTCCAAACATCGGTAAGGACCCATGGATTGAAAACCCCATTTCGCTTGTAGCGATTAAAACGATAAACCATTCGGCCTTCGTTATCATAGAGAGTGTCACCAATCTCCGTTTTTAAATCGTAAATAAGGGTATCATGTGGTACCGGAGCATTTTCATCGTGCGAAATTTCTACCGCTTGATAAATCCAGTAGTTTCCTTTCTTGATGGGAAAATACCCGTAATGAAATGACCCTAAACCGCCGTTTGTTGGCTTTTTCTTACAAGCAACTGCTGCACCCACAAGGAATAATAGAACAATGAGCTTTCGCACCATGGATTAAAGATAATTATTCTTCTGGAGTGACGCCATTTTTTTCGCATTGTTGGAAGTACTTTTTCAAGTCCTCTCCTTTAAGTGACTTTCCATCAAGCCAATAGCTGCGGTACATTTCCGCCCCGTTTTCATCATATGCAATGCAATAACCATAAGCTTTTCCTTTTCTGTATTTCAGGCGGGTTGCTACCTGTCCTTCTGGGTGGTAAGTTTCCCACCCCCCTACTTTTAATCCGTTTTCGTATCGACCGTTTTCCTTCAGTTTCCCAGAAGAAAAATACGTGGAATGTGGTCCGTGGAGAACACTGTCTTTATAAGTATCCAATTGCGCTATTTTTAGCTCACCCCGCTCCAATTGGTTTTGCAAATAGTAAATTCTTTTCTCCCCATTCAAACGGTTGTTTTTGTAGTATTCAGTACTTACTAAAAACCCTTGATTGTTGTAGGTTTTCCATAAACTATCTTTTTGCATATTGATGTATTGCCCTTCACTCATCATTTGTTCATTCTCAAAATAAAACCAAACATAGGTCCGATATTTTGTTTCATGCTGTACGATGGATTTTACCTTTCCATTGGGATAGAAATACCGAAATTCTCCTACGGGAATATCGTCTTTAAAAGTACCCGTATATAGCGGAGTTGTTCCATCGCTTTGGTATTTGATCCAAGCGCCTTGTTTCCTTCCTGCTGCGTCGGTTTTGTTTTGTCCGATAACGGACCAATTAACCCCTAATAGGAAAAGAACAAGCATCAATAATGTTTTCATATTTTATCTAAAAAAGTACTCAAAGCATTGCAACGAAAATCCGGATGATCGGTTACCGATTCCTGGCTTTCAATTAACACCGTTTTCATTCCCAAGGCCCTACCAAACTGAAGGTCCGTTCCGGTATCACCCACCATTATGCTCTTTGAAAAATCAATTTCTGGAAATTGTTGTTGAGCCTCCAAAGCCATGTTCGTTTTGGGTTTTCTTCGAGAGGCAGGATCGTTTTTTAATTCTATGGCCGCAAAAACCATATCAATATACCCTCCGCTTTCCATGACTTGTTGGCACATCCGATTGTGGATAAACGCAAGTTCTTCTTGAGATATTTTTCCCAACGCAACACATTGTTGATTGGTCACTACAACAATTCGTGCAAATTTTCCTCGAACCTGGGCCAAACTTTCGAGGACTCCAGGTAAAAAATGAAAATCCCTCCAATCCAAAACATAGCCTCCGAAAATGCGCTCGTTGATTACTCCGTCGCGGTCGAGGAACAAAGTCCAAGTTTCATCAACTCTCCAAGAGCTTATTTCCATCCGGTTTTTTCTTCAACTAGGTAATTATTTCGCGAAGAAGAACTTCTACTAACTAACTCCGCAATGAATCCGGTGAGAAAAAACTGCAAGCCCATGAGCATGGAAACCAATGCGCCATAAAACTCCGCACGATCAGCTAGTTTCACTCCTCGAGTGTGAATGAAAAGTTTATCAATACCCAAATAAATGGAAAATCCAAAACCCACCAGAAACATTAAGGTTCCAAGCGCTCCGAAAAAATGCATGGGTTTCTTCCCAAACTTCCCCATGAAGGCAACGGTGATTAAATCCAAGGGGCCGTTAAGAAAACGGTTTAGGCCAAATTTCGAATAACCGTATTTGCGAGCTTGATGCTGAACGACCTTCTCGCCTATTTTCTTAAACCCCGCATATTTAGCCAATGCCGGCATGTATCGGTGCATGTCGCCATAAACTTCGATGCTTTTTACCACTGATCTGCGATAAGCCTTTAAACCACAGTTAAAATCATGAAGGTAAATTCCTGTAATTCTTCGAGCTGCCCAATTGTAAAGCTTGGTGGGTAACGTTTTTGAAAGCGGATCGTGGCGTTTCTTTTTCCAACCGGAAACTAAGTCGTAGCCGTCCTCAGTTATCATTCGATATAACTCCGGTATTTCTTCGGGCGAATCCTGCAAATCGGCATCCATTGTGATTAC
>JBJOJZ010000038.1:0-11323 GCA_046046325.1 Bacteroidota bacterium | reverse complement strand
ATTGTAACGAACACCGATTCCCTTATCGCGGTCAGCTCCACCGTAGGTTCTATCCCAATTTAAGTTTCCAAGGCTGTCAAATGCAAACAGCAGTACATCCTTTTCTCCCATGGCTTCTGTTATACCTGCTGCAGCATTAACGGGAGTAGGGAATGACGCGGTATTTCCCAAAATAACATAGCCTCCAGGATATTTAGCAATGTCGCGCGATTGATCCCTATCTCCACCCCCTGCAGCACGGGCCCATTGAACCGAGCCATCCAATATGCTTATTTTTGCAACTAAAATATTTTCACCGGCCATTCCCCCTAAATAGGTGGGTGAAGTAAGAACAATCGAATTATCGATTTGATTAACAGCGCCTTTGCAGGACCAAGCCGTGTGGTCTTGGTCGTTCCAACCGCTTCCGCCGTAGGCTTTTCCCCAGAGAAAATTTCCGTTGGCATCCAAGCGGCACAAGGAAATATCTTTTCCATTACCCACTCCAATACATGTGACGAGAATGTCTCCGTTGTTCAGTTCATACAGGTATAAACTGGTAGTACCCATCCCGTCAATGCGTTTGGACCATAGTAAATTTCCTTGGTTGTCGGTCCGGATGACAAACAACTGTGATGAACCTGTCCCAGTCGAGATAAAATCTCCGTTGGCCGCCTCAACTGCATACATCATCCATTCAAAAGGATAGAGTTTAATCCATTGGGTAACTCCTTGCGGGTTGAGCTTCATGTTGAAGGCACGGTTAGGTCCTTGCGCGTACAATCCGCTTACAATGTATCCCGTATCGGCAGTTTGTTGAATCGATCGTCCTCCTTCTTGCGCAGCAGTTCCATAGATATTAAACCATTCAATGTTCCCGCAAACATCTAATTTATATACGTAAATATCGCAATCCCCTGCGGATCCGTTCCCTTCGTGCTGACCTGTTGCCACAAATCCACCATCTAGTGTGGTTGCAAGTTGCAAGGCCCCTTGCATGCCTCCAAAATTGTATTTTCGGTAAAAGGTATTGTCTTGTGCTTTGGTTAAAAAGCTAAATGCTAGAATAAAGAAACACGGCAAGTTGAATTTCACACGGTAAAATTACAAATACAAGCTTAGGGAAACATTAAAAAGGTATTATTTTTTCTAATAATCCATATGCCGTTCCTTTTTCTCTGGGAAAATATCGTCAATGGTTACCAAAATTCCGGTTTCCTCTACGCCGCCAAATTCGGGATTAACCGCGGTTCCAAAAGTTTTCATGGTGGGAGATAAATTCATGTAAATGTTCACTAACGGGGGAATAAACTCTCCTTTGTCTCGGATTAGGCCATTCAATACCCGAAATGCGTCTTTGAAATCCAAGCCTTCCAATTGTGCATCGATGAATGTTGGGTCAAAGTTTTGTTGTAAGGGATGTTTAGGTGCCATGAGTTGCTCGCTATCGGGAAAGAAACGGTGCATAAAATGCAACAAGTAGTCACGGCTTTGGGTGTCGTAATTCGGATACATGGTCACTTTTCCGAAAAAGTACCGAATTTCAGGGTGCTCTTTTACTAAAACCCCTAATCCATCCCAGATATTATCCAACGCGAAAAGCCCTTTACGTGGGTTGACGGTTGGTTGGAAATTGGGTTGGACCCAACTTCTGCCGAGTTCAATGGTGAAGGGCAAATATTCGTCCACGAACTGGGAAGAAAAGTCGAAATAATGCGCAGTGGAAAGATGGATTTTACCGAGTTCGTCGAGGGCTTTGGAACAGAACGCAAAGCGGTATCCTCCCACAATTTCTTGGTCTTCCGGCGACCAAACAATGAGCTGTTCGTAGGCAAAGTCACCGATGTCGTACTCGTCTAAGTCCACGGTAAGACCCGTGCCTCCTCCCGAAGCGCGAAAGGTCAGTTCCCTCAAACGGCCTATTTCTTGAACGGTATTGGGCGCGTTTTTGTTATTAAGTAGGTAAATCTCATTGTCCCCTTTGCGGGTATTCCGAACCTTTCCCACGGTTTGAAGTTCTTGAATAAGCACTTCACGGGAAATTTCATCCATTATTTTTTCCATACTGTTGCGGAATTAAATACAGAGATTGTTTGATTTCTTGTGCCCATTCATGGTCGCTTTTTGCACTATCGTTGGGAATAACGATCGGTTCACCAACGCTAAATGTGACCTTTTTGTTCCGCTGCTTGAACATTTCGTCGGCTAAAAACAGCATTTCGAACGAGGCTTTGATACCGAAAAAAGTCCGCCAACGATGTAATCCGTAAAAACGCCTCGAAAGTTTTCCATCGATATGAATGGGTATTATAGTATGTCCTGTTTTTTTTGCATAGGTAACGAAGGTCTTTTTCCAAACGGAATCTTGAATGACACCCTTGGTTTTTCGGCTCACTAAACCCGCCGGAAAGATACAAACCGCTTTGTCCGAATAAAAAATCTGATCGATAGAATTCCAAGTTTCTGCAGTGTTTTTCCCATGCTTATTCACCCCAATGAATAGGTCGTTTAAGGGTTTCATTTGCAAAAGAATATCGTTAACCAAAAACACCAAATCCTGGCGCTTCGATTTCATTTCAGCAATGAACGCGAGTCCATCTACTCCACCTAAAGGGTGGTTCATTACGAGGATAACAGGCCCTTGAGCCGGTATTTTTTCCATGCCGTTAAACGTCACAGTGAGGTTGAGTTCTTCCAAAACGGCATTGCAGAAATCAAAATTCTTTAAATGTCCGTTTTTCGCTAAAAAATCGTTGATTTCTTGCTGGTGAACGATGCGTTCCAAATAACGAAGGAGGAAGTTCGGGAGTTTTTTGTAGAGTTTTGGGTTTTTATCTTTGAGTACCCTTGCCACATCGATTTTTAGGTTTTCCATGCGCGACAAAGCTAGTAATTTATTGCAAGTTAGGTACTTCAAATATAAGTTGCAATCCATCGTAGGCAGCGAAAACGTTGCTCGGTAGTTTACCTTGAATTTTCGAATGGACTCCAAATTGATGGGAAATATGAGTCAAATATGCATTTTTAGGTTGGATGTCCTCGATGAACGCTAAGGCTTCTTCCAAATTGAAATGCGAAATGTGGGGGGATTCGTGCAAGCAATTGATGATTAGGGTATCCACTCCACGCAACAGGCTTCGTGAAGCCTCTGGAACGGTTTTGGCATCCGTGACATACGCCATATTACCAACGCGGTACCCGAAAACGCGCATTTTATAATGCAAAACAGGAATTGGGGTAATGGGAATCCCTTCTACTTCAAAGGGGGCTTCATCGATTTCAATCACGTTTACTTTTGGGATGCCGGGATAATTGCTTTTGAAAATGTAGGAATAACTTTGATGCAAGGCTTCAATAACCTCCGAGGGAGCATAAATCGGGATGGCACCCTGAATTTGATAGTTGTACGCGCGAATGTCATCGAGTCCGGAAATATGGTCCCGGTGCTCATGGGTGTAAAGGATGGCATCCAGCGCATCTACTTCTGCTCGTAGCATTTGTTGACGAAAATCCGGTCCAGTATCGATGCAGAGGTTTCTATTGTTTATTTCAAGTAACACGCTACTCCTTAGGCGTTGGTCTTTGGGCTCGGGAGATTTACAAACCTCGCATTTACAAGCCGGTATGGGTATGCCTTGCGATGTGCCTGTTCCGAGAAATGTCAAACGCCCTTTCATAGTTTTATGAGTTTAAAACCGTTCCCCTTACGAAGGTAAAGATTGATAATGGAGCGAATATCTCGGTTTTCGTCTTTGATTTCTACGAAGCGTTTCCAGTGCAAAGGGGCCGTGTGGTTAAAATGGTAGGGTGCGTGACCGTAGCCTCGGTATGTTCCATTTTCAATCAATACTAAGCTTTTTTCGCTTCGGTTTCTACCCTTGTCAACAATGTAAAAAGAGCTTTCGTTGTAGCGCAATGCGGCAATGAACTGGGCTACTTTTTCGTTGTAGTTTTCGGGGGACTCTTCGCCGATACATGCTCCGTCACATTGTTTAACGCTGTGCTGAAAACAAGCGTCTTGGCTTGGGTACACCCCGTTTATTTTTTGACACAGACCAAAATAATCACCCCGGTTTTTGATGTAATCGCTCGCTTCTTTTTTGGAATTAAAATAAGTAAGTGGTACGGCCTCCGTTTTTGAAACCAACCCCACTTTCAGGCTTAAGTAGCCCTTATCATTCGGTTCGTCGTACAAACCGTAGGTAAAAATTGAACGCCGGAGTTTTCGGTTAAATACTGGTTTGTGTTGTTTGATTTCTTCGCTTTCCAACAACATCGCAATGAGTTCTGATCCGGTTAACTCGTATTCTATGCGCGCGATTTCTTGGCGCATAATTTCCCCTTTTGCCGTTGCCGTATTTCGAAGGTGTTGTTCGACGCGTTTTTTGACATTTTTGCTTTTACCGATATAAATCAATCGGTTGTATTCGTCGAAGAAACGATAAATTCCCGTCTTCTCGGGCAAATCGTCCACGCTGTTCATGTCAAGTTTGGGATGGACTTTTTTGGGGTTGACCTCATGCTGGATAAAATTCGCTAAGTTCTGAGGATCCTTGTGAAAGATGAGATCGAAAAGTTTGGCGGTAGCAAGGGCATCGCCGCCGGCTCGGTGACGGCCGTCTATGGTAATCCCTAAGGCCGCTGAGATTTTACCTAAGCTGTATGAATCGTGTCCCGGTAGGACATAGCGTGCGGCTCGAACGGTGCATAAATGCGGAAACCGAAAATCATACCCTAGTGCTCTAAACTCGTTTCGAAGCATGCCATAATCGAACCCAACGTTATGGGCCACGAATACGCAGCCTTCGCAAAAATCCAATATGTTCTTGGCCACTTCATAAAATTTGGGTGCATCCTTGACCATGGCATCGGTAATTCCGGTGAGTCGGACGATGAAATCGGGGATCGATTGCTCAGGATTGAGGAGGGTAATAAACTCATCGATTATGGCATTTCCGTCATATTTGTACATCGCAATCTCCGTGATTTTGGAGTGTTTAGGGCTCCCTCCGGTGGTTTCAACATCAACGATGACATATGGCATGTACGAAGTTAAAAATCTTCCCTTTGATCGTGATATATCGCGCGCTAAAAATTGTCAGGAATCCGTTAAAATGGTTAGAAGTGCTTAAAATAAATTGTAATTTTAACCGAGAAATAGCAACGCTAAAAATAATTAAAGTATGAAAGCAGTTTTTTGTAGTCTCGTCATTTTATTGGCCGTTACAGGTTATTCCCAAAGCAGTTTAACCGTTTTTAACAACGGTGGACAGAAATTTTTCTTGATCATGAACGGCATCAAGCAGAATTCGGTAGCACAAACCAATGTGGTGGTTAGCGGCATTAAGAACGGGGGGTATTCGGTAAAGTTGATTTTCGAAGACGGAAAAACTAAGGACATCGACAAAAATTTCTTTTTAGATTCTCCCCAAGATGTGACAACAAAAGTGGCCTTCAAAAAAGGCGTTGGTAAATTGCAATTGGTCAGCATGGTTCCAGCAGCGGGAACAGTTACAGAAGGGTCAGTTACCTACCGACCGGACAACAGTGCGGCGTTTTCGGATGCGGTTACCACCACGACCACAACCCAAACGGTAACCACCGAGACTTCAACCATTTCTAATGGGAATTCTAATGGAAACAACGGAAACGGAAACGGTAGTGTTGGGATTCAAATCGTTACGCCAACCCCGGTTCCCAATGAAACACCGACCAATCATGGCAACGGTGGGGTAAATATACAGTTCAACGACCCCAATCAACAGCAGAATCTCAACATGAACATGGACATCAACGGGAATGATCCCAATGCGCCCAATATGAACGTGAACATGAATGTGAACGGAACCAATACCGGCACAACGCGCCCCGGTACCAATACCAATGTGAATATGGGAACGACCACAAATAGTACAACGCAACAGACAACTACAAATGGTGCTAATGTCAATGTGAATGTAAACGGAAATGGAGTTAATCCCAACGTGAATGCAACGGTACCAGGATCTGCAATGAATGTTAATGTCAACGGTGGAACGGTGCAAAATTCAACCAATTCAAGTGTCACAACAACCACGACGACTACGAATACCACGACAACTACGGTAAATGGGTCAACGAGCACCAATAACGTTACAACCTCCACGAATGTAGGGGGTACGAACAACAGCGGAACATCGAACGGACGCATGGTATGTTCTAAAACCTTGACGAACGTTGAAACGTTAAAAACAGAGTTGAACGGATATTCGTTTGAAGATGACCGGGTTGATGCGCTGAAAATCTCTTTGAAGAATAAATGTTTGTACGCTTCAGATGCCGTTAAAGTGATGGATTTATTCTCGTTTGATGCTAACCAATTAGAAGTAGCTAAGTTTCTTTCCGACCATTTATTGGATTACGACAATGCCTCAAGCCTTGCTGCTAAGTTCAGCTTCGATTCCTCCAAAATGGAGTATATGGAGTATGTAGGCAGGGATTAAGTGCAAGCAACAGGATTTTTCGAAATATTTTGAGACACTTATCTGTAAAAAGATTTGACCTCGATTATTTTCCTATCTTCGCCGTGAACTTTAAAATTTAAAAAAATGAAAAAAATGTTGGCCATTTTGGCTTTTGGACTGATGTCCTTTGGTGCGCGAGCACAAGTAGTTGTTGACGGTACAAATATCAATGATTTGGACATTAAGTATTGTGAGTTGGTTGGTCAAGCAAAAATGCTGAGCCTGACGAAAATCAAGGTATTTGTGGATTACGGACAAGATTTCTCGTGGAAACAACAAACCATAAAAAATTCGGCCGGTAAAAATGCAGCCTTCAACAGCATGATCGATGCGTTGAACTTTATGGATGCCAACGGTTGGGAGTATGTAAGTAACTACTTAATCAACAACAACGGTGAATTGACCTACAAGTTTTTACTGCATAAAAAAGAGAAATAATAACGCTATTCATTCTTAGTTCTAATCCCTCCTTAGCGGAGGGATTTTTTTGTCTTCGTTCAACTAAAAAGTTCATTGCTACGGCGAGTTTCTTAATGTCTTCAGGTGTCTTTCCTTTTTTGGCTTTAATGGTATCATGGTAAGCTTGAAATGACATACGGATTGGATTTAGATGTATGGGAATGTTAATTGTATGCGCGTAAGCGCATGCTCATAGGATTGTGATTACGTGAAGTTATGGGATGTTTTATTCTTTCTTCAAAATAAACATTTGTGCTGAACTTCCTTCAATACTTAGCCAATAAATCCCTTCAAATAAATTGCCTAATAGAATTGTTGTGCTCTCAGAAATTTTCCCTTGTAACACAGATTTGCCAGTTTGGTCATAAACTGCGTAATTTGAGCCAACTAGCTTAGAGTCTACTTTTACGTTGACATAGCTTTGTGTAGGATTGGGAAAAATTTGAATTGGTTGCACGCAACAACCAGTCTCCAAAATTTCTGTCGTATAGGGCTGTCCCACGTAAACCATTAAATAATTGTTGGCTGAAATTTTGACAACGCTTGGGTCGCCACCTTGAATATTAGTATTGACAAAACCAGACCAAATACCTCCATTTGGAGAATAATTATACCAAATATTTGCACCGCTTCCATAAAATCGCAGTTCATTATTATTTTCAATCATGTAATTCCCTGTCCAATTATGCAAATTATCTGATGGTATGTTAGCAACAGGTGTGAAATTAAGACCATTTGGTGATACATAATGATAAGCACCTAATTGCGGTGAGCCAATTGGTGACAAATAGTGCCAGCCCGTATTAAAAAAAATAATAGCAGGATCTATAACTCTGTTAGATGGTTGATCTACTCGTTCTCCTGATTCAAAATAGAAATTAATCCCATCCGAACTTTTTGCAGAATAGGTATTAACCGTTGAATCGAGACCGCCCATCGGTGTTCCGTTACTTGATGAAAAGTATAATCGTAAACTATCAGAATTAAAAACGGTTAATGTTGGATCAAAAGGTCTTTGATAGTTTGCCGGTAATCCATTTATGACAATTGGTGCTGGCTGTGTCCAGGATAGTCCATTATCATATGAAAATTTCACTGCGACCCTATCCCATGTAGGTGACGGATTTGGTTGTCTAAACCATTGAAATACGGCGACTAATGTGTCACCCTTCCATTTTATAACAGACGGAACACCGGAGGAGTCTTGAAATACAGTGGGTGTATTGAATGTTGTTCCATCGGAAGACCAAGCTATATACAATGGATTATTCCAAGGTGGATTTCCCTGGCAGTAACTACTTATCGCTGTAAATAGACATATAATTGTAAGGTATAGGTTTTTTATCTTCATTCGTATTATAATTATCGATTCACTATTAGATAATTTTCTTTAAAACTTGGCAATAACGGGTTGCAGCTACCCGAAGGGCGGGACTTTTACCACAAAACTGTCTTTGGAACACGAACCCCCGCCTTTTGGGTAGGTGCTGTTATAGCCAGTCGTTTTTGTCCTCTGTCCTTGTAAACCATAGTTAACATTCAATTTCTGTGTCATTGTCGTGTTAGCTAAGCGATGGCTTTTTTGTCTACCTCAATTATTTCCTTTAAACGTGATGATATATTTCTCCAATTTGAATTTAAGTTAATTGTTCTGATTTGTATTTTATGTTCATTGTATTTGAAATTTAAATTATAGTCAGTTTCAATTGTCGGATAAAGCAAAATACCAGTTGCATTATGAGTTTTTAAGTTTGCGTCTTGTTGGTTGAGTAGGTAGCTGAATAGCTGATATAAGTTCGCTGATTTTATGCGTTCCTTATCATAATTCAAAGTCATTGTCTCTCTGTAAAACTTTGCATCAATTATTATTTTTTCCTCGTCATTTTCTAATGTGATATCGGTTTCCATTTGAGGTAAATATTGGTAACTATCTTTGTCTATGTTATCAAATTGCCACTTAATAGTTTCCTTTTTTACTGACTTGTATTTCTGTTGTTCGATTTTATAAAAGTTTCTAATAAACGATTCAAACAATTGATTCATTTTTTTATCATCCCTTGTGAAGTCTGAAAATTTATATTTTCCTTGTTCTTCAGATGGCAAGGTGCTTTCATAAATAATTTGACAAACATTCATTACAAATCCATAGAAACGGTTGTTTCTATTCAGTTTTACCTTCTTAAAAAGTGAATTTGTAATTTCAATTTGCTCAATGTCTGTCAACATTCCTTGTAAACTAACCAATTCATTTTTTAGCTGCTTGTCAAGTCCTTTGGTTCTTGTAAGTCTATAAATGGTTGAAACCAAAATACGGTTTGAAATTATATTGACGGATAAATCGTCAAATGTGCAAATGGTTCTTTGCTTAAAAAGTAAATTGCTTTTCAATGTTTGACTAATTTGAACTTTACCTTTTACGCCTGCTAGTTCTTCTGTGTAGTCAATATAATTTTTATCAATGCCTCTTTTCAAAAGCATTTTTGTGGCATTAATTAAAACCTTTGCAAAAAGGTCAAGAAGTTCCGTCTTATCGTCTATCGAAACATTTACACGTTCTTTCTCATCTAGCTTATTCCAAGCATAGCAAAGTAAGTAGTAAATATTTTCAATAGGTATTTGCATTACTTATCTTGATAGTTGTTTTAAAACTTCTGAAACTATTGTTGAATCATCAAACCATATTTCTTCAAGCAAAGGTTTCAATTCAAAACTTAAAATTTCATTCCACCATTTATTTTCATCTTCATTCGTAGTAAAAGTGCAGAAATAACTGTGTCCAATTTGAAATCCTTCACCAAGATTAATATCCTCTTTTATTTTGCTATTCACTTTTGTGACTGCTGAACAAATATGCTCAACCATTCCAGTAGATAAACCTTTTGAAGCAAGGAATGAACGGAAATTATTACCATAATCAGGTTGAAGTGTAATAAAAGCAAATCGTCTTCTTAAAGCATAATCAACAATAGCTAATGAACGGTCTGCCGTGTTCATTGTTCCAATGATGTATAAATTTGAAGGAACGTAAAAGCGGTCTTCTTCGTCTTCAGCGTAAGTTAGTTTTAGTGCAAATTTTTCTTCTCTTTTATCAGCTTCAATTAACATCATCAATTCTCCGAATATTTTACTCAGATTCCCTCTGTTTATTTCATCTATAATGAAAAAGAAATGTCTGTCGGGATGTGCCAAAGCTCTTTGACAGAATGAATAAAAAATTCCGTCTCTTAAATCAAAGCCTCCTTTTTGTGTTGGTCTTAGTCCTTGAATAAAATCTTCGTAGCTGTATGATTGGTGAAACTGCACCATTTCAATGTTTGCATCTTTTATTTCTTGCATTATTTCGTAAGCCAATTTTCTGGCTATGAAAGTTTTTCCAACTCCCGGAGGACCTTGTAAAATAATATTCTTCTTTCTTTTTAATAAAGCAACGGTTTGTAAAAAATCGGCTTCACTTATAAAAGGTTTATCGCTGTCGTCTGTAAACTTGTATTTTTTTATGTTACTACTTTGAAGAAGTTTTTCAGTGATAATATTTTTGTTATCAATTATTTCACGAATGATATCGTATTCTTCTTCTGTAAGTTTGAATAAACTTCCTTGATTGTTAATGAACACTTCGCAATGCTGCAAAGCAGCATTGTTTTTCAGGTCGTTCCAATGAACAGGAATTTCTAACTTTTCAACCAGTTCAAATTCTATTTCTTCACCGTTGGCTGTATTGTGAATTCCTTTCGTTACTTCATAGATTGCTTTAATTTGTTTGGTTGGCGTGCTTTCGTAACCAATAATTAAATCGCCTTCTTTAGCTGCTTCAAAGTATTTATAGATTCTTCTTTTGTTTCCTTTTTCGTTATGTGTTGTATAGGTTTGCCTTTGTCCTTCCGTATGATTGCTAATACTCCAAATTTTAGGATTAGCATTCAGCCACCAAAAATTCAAAGGCTCTGTTTCTTCATTTACTTCATCTATTTCTACTAGTGGCTCTGAAACGATAGGAGTAGTTCCTATTTTTTCTGCTGTGAATTTTAAATTATTTGCTGCAAAAATCGAAGCTAATTCAGGATAAAGTCTTACATACTCATTCAATATAAACTCATAAACTATTGTTGGACTAAATGTATCAGGTCGGAAAAGGTTTTTGTAATTCTTTAAAGTGTTTGATTTGTATTGATAGACTTTATCTGTTATCCATTTTACTTTTCGTCTGTGATTAAAGTTGTCCCAAATGCCGTTAAAAAAGTAACTACCTTCAATTATACCAATTCCTAAGCAGCTATTCACTCCTCTAGTTGCAAAAACTACATCACCAATATTTGCGGTTTTAAAAAGCCAAAGATTCCAAGTTTTATTTGATTTGTCATCGTCTTTAAGTCCGATTTCTT
>JBJOJZ010000005.1:0-14507 GCA_046046325.1 Bacteroidota bacterium | reverse complement strand
AATTCGGAGATGACTTCTTCGTTGAAGAGTACCGAAGATTGAAACTTAATACCGTGAATGAGCGCTAGGTTTTCACGAACGATTTGAACACCGTACACGTCGAAGATGTCGATCCAAACATCTTTGGTGGCGTGGGCTTTTTGCAGGATGGAGGCCCATTGTTCGGGAGTAAAATACAGTTCTTGGTAAACTGAATACCAGGGAAAATCAGGGGTGGCGAGCGTATCCGGTGAAAGCGGTTGAAATTTCATGCCGTAGGCTCCTTGGAACGAGGCAAAACGGTCGATTAAGGCGTTCAAATAGGGGAGGTCTCCACCGTGGGTGTTGGCCACTTCAATGAGCACGTAAGGGCGTTGTGGGTACATGGAACAAAAATACTAAAATAAGCGACGGCGGCGGAAGGGCAAATTATCTACGTTGAAAAACGCCTTCCATCCCAACAAAAATATGCACCTTTGCAGGGTGAAAGTCACCGGTTTTACCTTCATTCGCAACGCGCTCATCTATGATTATCCGATGCTTGAAGCCATTCATTCGGTCTTACCACTGTGCGATGAATTTGTTGTAGCGGTGGGTCAATCGGACGACGACACCTTAGCGCTTATTCAAGGGATGGGTAGCCCAAAAATTAGGGTTGTCGAAACCGTATGGGACGATTCCTTACGTGAGAACGGAGAAGTGCTTGCGGTTGAAACCAACAAGGCATTCAAGGCCATATCGAGCGATAGCGATTGGTGCTTCTACATCCAAGGGGATGAAGTTTTAGAGGATGGGTGCGACGACCTGTTACGGCAAGCAATGGAGCATTATTTGAACGACGAGAACGTCGACGGATTTTTGTTCAAATACCGTCATTTTTACGGTTCTTACGATTACCTCGGGGCATCCAATTCGTGGTACCGTCACGAAATTCGGATTGTACGCAATCGCTCGGACATTTATTCGTATCGCGACGCACAAGGTTTCCGCAAAGGGGATAATGAGAAACTCAAGGTGGTGGAACTTCCAGCGCACATTCACCATTACGGTTGGGTGAAAGAACCGCAGGCAATGCAGCGTAAACAGCGTAATTTCAATAAGCTTTGGCACGACGATGCATGGATGGAAAACAACGTTCCCGCAGTGGATCGCTTCGAATACGAACAGCATTTAACCCAGGTTAAGCGCTTTGAAGGCCAGCATCCCACGCTCATGCAACAGCGAATCGCTGCCATGAACTGGACGTTTAAAACCGATATTTCCATGAACCGTAGAACCCTAAAAGATCGAGCGAAAGACGTTTTGATGTGTTTAGGGCTGAATCCCAATTACGTAAATTACCGGAAGGTGGGAAAGTTCCCCTAGTAAGGAATTACAGGGACGTAGAGATAACCTGATTTCTTGAGTTGTTGAGGGATTCAATTGCACGTAGTCCAAGGAATACCGCACAAATGATCTTGAGAAATCCAACCGCTGGTTTTTTGATAACTCACCTTAACCCACGTGCCGCAAATATCCAAAATACGTAAGCCAGTAACTGCGGATTGGATAACGGCAACTACGATCCCGTTCTCGTTGTTCTTGTTTCTGAGGTATAGGGTTTCGTTTCCGTAATTGGTGGTTCCTACGGAAATCACCGATTTATGTACCCATCCTGTTCCCCCTTTAATCGAGTAATCCTTTTCCGGCGTCAAGATCTTTCCATGAATACGAAACCATCCGTTTTGATGCTCTACTACCTCAAAGCAACAACCATCTGGAAATGATTTTTGGTAGAGAACTCCTACCACCGTTCCTCCCGGGGTACTACGAATGTTGGTGCCGCTCTGATCGGGGTCGTCCCATGAAACCATTAACCGAGTGGAGTCGCACGCACTGCTACTGGATGGAGCAGGTAAGGTATTCATGTGTTGAGGACTCAATGAAACCAGTAAGCCAGAGAACAACCCTATGACAGTGAGGGATGCAAATTTTTTTATAATGCTTAAGTTCATCGATCAGGGGAGCATGTTATACTTCATTAACTGACAAAAAAACGTTGGACTTTATCACGTCTGAATTGCGCCAACGTTATAGCGTTTGGTGGGTTTTGCATGGTTAGCCATGGAGATCCCAAGGGATAAAATCTTGCGCGTTTCCGCGGGGTCAATGATTGCATCCACCCACAAACGGCTGGCAGCATAATAGGGTGAGATTTGTTCGTCGTAGCGCGACTTTATGCGGTTAAAGAGTTCATTTTCGCGCACTTCGGTGATTTCTTCCCCTTTTGCTTTTAAGGTCGCTACTTCAATTTGCAATAAGGTTTTTGCAGCGGCTGCTCCACTCATTACGGCAATTTCTGCGGTAGGCCATGCCACAATTAACCGTGGATCGTAGGCCTTGCCGCACATGGCATAATTACCTGCACCGTAAGAATTTCCAAGAACCACGGTGAATTTGGGAACAACGCTGTTCGACATGGCATTGACCAACTTTGCGCCGTCCTTTATGATGCCTCCATGTTCGCTTTTAGAACCGACCATAAAACCGGTAACGTCTTGTAAAAACACTAAGGGAATGCCTTTTTGATTGCAATTCATGATGAATCGAGCGGCTTTATCGGCAGAATCCGAATAAATCACACCGCCCATTTGCATTTCTCCTTTCGCTGACTTCGATATTTCACGATTGTTAGCGACAATTCCTACACTCCAACCATCGATTCTCGCATAGGCGCACAACATACTTTTGCCGTAGCCTTCCTTGTATTCGGTGAATTCGGAACCATCGACGATACACTTCAATATTTCTCGTGTTTTATAGGGTTTTGAGCGTTCGTCCGGCATAATTCCATAAAGGTTCTTGGCCGGTAACAAAGGTTCAACGCTTTCAATGCGGTCGAATCCTGCGTTCTCTGCTTTGGCAATGCGCGACATCAAATCTCGGATGGTTGCCAAGCATACTTCATCGGTTTCAACCTTATAATCGCAAACGCCTGAAATCTCGGTTTGTGTACTTGCGCCTCCCAAAGTTTCGTTATCGATGTTCTCGCCGATGGCTGCTTTCACCAAATAGGAGCCTGCTAAGAAAATGGTGCCTGTTTTATTGACAATCAAACTTTCATCCGACATAATAGGTAAATAGGCTCCGCCGGCGACGCAACTTCCCATCACCGCGGCAATTTGTACGATTCCCTCGGAACTCATGACAGCGTTGTTGCGAAAAATACGTCCGAAGTGTTCCTTGTCGGGGAAAATTTCATCTTGCATCGGTAGGTAAACCCCGGCGGAATCGACCAAATAAATGATGGGCAGCCGGTTTTCCATGGCAATTTCTTGAGCCCGCAAGTTTTTCTTTCCGGTAATTGGAAACCAAGCCCCTGCTTTAACGGTAGCATCGTTGGCCACCACGATGCATTGACGACCGGCTACAAAACCAATAACCACCACCACCCCAGCTCCGGGACAACCTCCGTGTTCCTCGTACATGCCATATCCAGCGATAGCACCCATTTCAAAGCGTTCAGTAGAGGGATCTAATAATAAGTCAATACGTTCCCGCGCGGTCAACTTTCCCGATTCGTGGAGCTTATCGATGCGTTTTTTACCGCCTCCAAGGTAAATTTTCTCCAATTGTTGCTCCAGGTTTCGAATGCGCAACCGCATGCGATCTTCATTATAATTAAACTCCAATTCGCTGTTTGAAATGCCCATAAGCGTTTTTTGAACAAAGATACGGATTGGGAATCAAAGATGGAATTGCCTACCTTTACACCATGTGGAATACTCTTAAATCAGCCGCCAACCTCAAGGTTTACTTATTGATTTTCGGCCTGTTATTATCCGGATTTGCAGCTCAAGCTTTCCTCCCGAATGCCCCTAAAGGATTGTTTGAATCCCTTCGATTCGTGCTCATTGGATGCTTGTTTTTCATTGCGTTAATGCGAAAGAAAATGTCCTTGTGGATATTTAGCGCCATGGTTCTCGGGATTGAGGTTGGGATGGATTTTCCAGCTTTTGCTTTAGAAATGGAGCGTTTCGCTAAGATTTTTCTACGGTTGATCAAAACACTCGTAGCCCCATTGATTTTCGCAACCTTGGTCGTGGGTATTGCTGGTCATAGCAACTTGAAACAGGTGGGTCGAATGGGCTTGAAAAGCATCTTGTATTTTGAAATCGTAACTACCGTTGCCTTGTTCATCGGACTGTTAGCCATAAATGTTACCCAAGCGGGTAGAGGGGTTAATGTAGAAGTTAGCGATAAAGCCAAAGAAAAATCGACGGAATTGTTGTCGCAACGTGCTGAGCACAAGGATCATTTTGTAGAAATTTTTCCAGAGAACATCGCAAAATCAATCGTTGAAAATTCAGTTTTACAAATCGTAGTTTTCTCGGTGATTTTTGCCATAGGTTTAGGCATGGTCAAACATGAGCAGCACAAACTCACCATGCTTCGAATGAACGAAAGTCTAGCCGAAGTCATGTTCAAATTCACAGATATTGTTATGTATTTGGCTCCTTTGGCCGTCTTTGGCGCCTTGGCAGCAACCGTTGCAAAATCCGGTGTGGATGTATTGATGTCGCTCATGAAATTGGTAGGCACCTTGTACGCTGCACTGGTGGTTTTCGTCCTTGGAGTATTGTTGCCCATTGCTTTAATTGCTCGAATTCCTGTCCGTAAATTTTTGTCCGCCGTTTCCGAACCGGTTACCTTGGCCTTTGCTACGGCGAGCAGCGAGGCAGCATTGCCCAAAGCTATGGAGAACATGGAGCGATTCGGAGTGCCCAAACATATTGTGGGTTTTGTGATTCCTACCGGTTACAGTTTCAACTTGGATGGAACAACGCTATACCTTTCCTTGGCTTCCGTTTTTATTGCGCAAATGTCGGGCATTGATCTAAGCATTGGCGAACAAATTTCCATTTGCCTGGTGTTGATGTTAACCAGTAAGGGGGTCGCAGGAGTGCGTGGCGCTTCGTTCGTTATCCTCGCTGGAACCGTGGCCTCAATGGGGCTTGACCCAGAGAAAGCGAGCGTGATTCTTGGCATTGATGCTGTGATGGATATGGCGCGAACTTCAGTAAACGTTCTTGGAAATTGCCTAGCCACAGCGGTGATTGCTAGGTCCGAAGGAGAACTCGAACACGTAAAAGCATGAAAACAATAAGGATTCTATGTTTATTAGGGTTTTACCCTTGGACTTTGTTGGCTCAACCCTGTGTTGACCCAACGCTGATTGATTCGATGGCCATTTGTCCTATGGTTTACAGCCCGGTTTGCGGTTGCGATGGAGTAACGTACGACAATTCGTGCATTGCGACCTATCTCGGAGGGGTGACCTCATGGACTCCTGGTCCGTGCAATCCGCCGTTGTGCATAAACCCTGCTCAAGTGGACTCCTCGGTAATTTGTCCAGCCATTTATGATCCCGTATGCGGTTGTGATAGTGTTACTTACAGTAATTCATGTGAAGCATTCAATTATGGAGGAGTTAGCTCATGGACTCCTGGTGCTTGCGTTCAAAACAATTGTATAAATCCCGCGCAAATCGATGTTTCGGTTCTGTGCCCAGACGTAGTGGATCCTGTTTGCGGTTGTGATAGCGTAACCTATAACAACGATTGCGAGGCTTATTATTACGGCGGGGTAAGTTCATGGGTACCGGGTCCTTGTGAACCTTTGGCATTGGACACGTGTTTGATCGTACCGGATTCGGTAAATTTTGGTGCCTGCGCTATGCCTTTAGGCATTATTCGACAAAACGATTCGTGTTTTACCGTTTCAGGTTGTAGTACGATTGGAAGTAACGGAATTGATTACAGCGCTTACTTTTTCAATTCAATGTATGCATGCAACAACTTATGTGCTAACGACACCCTGATTACCTTGGATTGCATTGATAGTAACCTCATTGATTTGAGCGTACTTTGTCCCGAGATTTTTGAGCCTGTTTGCGCTTGTGATTCTGTAACGTACCAAAACGCATGCATTGCACAAAACTATTTTGGTGTAAGTAATTACCAACCAGGGGCCTGTCAAAATGCAGCATTGGAATGGGAAGATTTCTCCCAATGGCGTTTGTATCCCAATCCAAGTAAAGAACGTATTTACCTTGAAGGACTTTCTGATTATTCCAACGTAAGGTATACCTTGATTTGCCTTGACGGAAGGATACTTTATCAAGGAAACTATACTAACGGAGTGGATATATCAAGATTGATTCCTGGTCAATACACGGTAAAGATTTTTAGTCCAAGTGCTCAAAGTAAGGTATTCCGCTTCATTAAGGAATAATACAGAAGCCTAGAAATTAAATGTTATTATTGGAAATTAGAACGATTATATCCCCATTATTTGGCATAAAAAAAGGGAACCCAAAGGCTCCCTTTCGTTTGAAGTAATCTTTTCTTAGTTTACTTTTCCGCTTAGTTCAGCACCCGCTTTGAAACGAACTGATTTTTTAGCAGAGATAGTGATAACTTCACCAGTCTTTGGGTTTCTTCCGTTTCTTTCTTTACGATCAGAAACCGAGAAAGAACCAAATCCTACTAAAGAGATACGATCTCCTGATTTCAACGCTCCGGTTGAAACTTCAACAAACGCATCAAGCGCTTTTTTTGCATCAGCTTTTGACAAGTTTGCATTCGCTGCAATCGCGTCAACTAGTTCCGCTTTGTTCATAATGAATTTTTTTAAAAGGTTAATAAAAACGTTTAACGGGACAAATATATCCTAATATCTTACCCACAAACTTGTAAGCCTTGAAAAATCTACAAAAATGTTGAAAAAACCATATTTTTGTTGAAAACGTACGAGAAAATATGAACTGTTTTATAGTTTTCTTGTTTCAAAATGTAGGATGAAAGAGGAGGTAATCGTTATCGGTAGTGGTGTAGGTGGACTCGCCACGGCCATTCGACTGGCAAAATTGGGTTGTAAGGTAACCGTTTACGAAAAGAATGAATTTATCGGAGGAAAGGTTCATACTCGTAATTTTAACGGCTACCGTTATGACATGGGACCATCGGTTTTTACAGAGCCTCATCTCATCGAAGAACTCATTGCGCTTGGTTTAGATCAAAAGCCTTTTGAATATAACGCTTTGCCAGAGTCGTTTCGGTATTTTTTTCCGGATGGGTCGTCATACACCTTGCCAACGGGGACCGAGGAAACCATCAAGGTGTTGGTAGAGGAATTCGGTGAAAACCCGCAACGCGTTCGTGCCTATTTGAAGCGTCTTAAAAGAAACTATGAAGTTCTCAAACCTGTTTTCATAGAGACTACGCTCCATCGCTTTTCTCACCTCTTTAACGGTCGGTTGATTCCCGCAATTCTCCGGATTCCTAGGTATGGCTTGCTCACTACCATGAATGGGTTTTCAAAACGATTTTTTAAGCATCCGAAATCGGTGCAACTCATGAATCGATATGCAACCTACAACGGAAGCGATCCATACAAAACCCCAGGTTTACTCAGTATTATTGCTCATTTGGAGCTGAATGAAGGCATTTATTTTCCGAAAGGTGGTATGGTTTCGATTACGCAAAGCTTGGCCGATGCAGCGCGATCACTGGGCGTGGTGTTTCATGCCAACAGTTCCGTAGATTCCATCGAAGTAATGAAGAATCGTGTCGTTGGGGTTCGAGTAAATAATACGGTTGTTCCAGCATCCATCGTAGTTAGCAATGCAGATGCCCACTACACTTATGAGCACTTGATGCCCGCGGTCAAACGGCCAACAAAGATATTACAACAAGAAATGTCTTCTTCTGCAGTCGTTTTTTACTGGGGAATAAACCGAGAATTCAGCAATTTAGGGGTTCACAACATGTTTTTTGCGAAGGATTATCGTGCGGAGTTCAAAGCAATTTTTGAAACAAAAACCTTGGTGGAGGATCCAAGTATCTATGTGCACATCAGTTCGAAAGCAGAACCTACTGATGCGCCTCCTGGATGTGAAAATTGGTTTGTCATGGTTAACGCGCCTATCAACATTGGACAAGATTGGACCGCGTTGGTGGCTCAGCTCCGTAGGAATGTATTGAACAAACTATCTGCTTCTCTTGGTCGTGACATTGAAGGCCTAATCGAAACAGAATATATCAACGATCCTTTAAGGCTTCAGCACACATACAACGGCAAAAGTGGTTCTATCTATGGGAATAGCTCGAATACAGCATTGGCGGCGTTTTACCGACATCCTAATCACGCACCTGAGGTAAAGGGCGTTTATTTTGCAGGGGTAACCGTTCATCCTGGCGGAGGAATTCCATTGGCGGTTAGCGGAGCAAAAATAATTGAGCGTATGGTTAAGGAGGACTTCCCACAGGAAGCTCTTTAAAGGTTTTAAATCCTTTGATAATCCATGCGTCACAGGCTTTATTTATATCGAAATACAGTGTTTTATTGAGCGTTTCACCTTTGAGCGTGTAGGTTATTTTAACCTCGGTAAGGGCTTGACGGGTTTTAATTTCGAACGGCACGAATTTACCCTCTGGCGATCGAAGTAAGCGTAAATAGCGCTCTACGTTTTCAAAACTACCAATAGCTATTGGACGTCTCCTTGTGGTGCCATAGGATTTTCGTCGGCTCGTTTTTGACAACTTTAAAAGCGGATTTTTTAAGAACCCCGTAAAATTGGTGTCGCGGCATGCGAGCAATTTTTCAGAAGGAACTTTATATCCTTTTGCCGAAGCATTCTGATAATCCGTACACGCAAAATCGTACAACCCCTTTAATTCATAAATGTAGGCGCGGTAGTAGTTGGCCTCTGCATAATTTCGTTCGATTTGAAGGGCTTGGTTCAAATCAAACAACGCTCCATCGTATTGGCCGACATACATTTTCGTAAGCCCTCGATTGTACCACACTTTTTCATACGAACGGCTCAAGCCAATGCAGGTGGTAAAGTCATCAATGGCTGTTTCGTATTCTCCAATCATGTTTTTAGCCATGGCTCGGTTATACCATGCATAGGCATCTAACGGCTGCACTTCAATGGCTTTCGTAAAGGCAGCAATGGCATCTTCGTATTTTCCTGCTTTAGCAAGATCTAGCCCTTGTTGGTAGTTCTGTTCTTTGAGTGGTTGGCCTAACGAAATTAAAGCGAGCCAAATAAAGGAAATAACCAATAATTGCTTTTTCATGGTTTTAATTTTATTCCAATAAACACAGGTGAGCGTTGCACAAACTTTTTGCGAAATAATTTAATGGTTAAACGATCGAAAAAACTGCCGAAATCGTACGAATTGTTGAAGGCTGAAAACTCCAAACTATAAGTTCCTTCCTTAAAGTGGTATTGAAGGGCGGAACCCGCATCGAATAAACTGGCATGATACACTCCGATTTTCTGAGCAATTTGGGTGATTTCTTTAACATCTAACAAAGCGCCGTTTCCTGAAACAACCACGACTATTCGACCGTCTTTACGTTCCCCAATCAAATTACGATAGGTTTTTTGATTCCAAAGTGATTGCAAACTCTCGTCATCGATGTACGAAAAAAGCGTTCCGTTTTTTAAGGTGGAGGGATGCGCTTGACAGGAATAGGTAGGACTTCCATTAATCTCGTGAAAAATGGACGTGGGTCCTGCGTGAGGAATCCCGTTAATTACTTTAAAGTACCCAGAGGATTGGGTTTTACGTTGATATCTCTTTCCTAAGTATATTACCTCACCCAAAACATGGTTTTTTGGGTCGTAAAAACTTGAGTTAATGATGAAATTGCTCATTTTGCGTTCGTTGGCCTCAGAGACATTCATGGGTTTGAATCCTTCATTCACTTTGGCTAATAAGTAGAACTCATTGTTAGGATTGAACGTAAAAACATGAACCACTTGAGGAACCAATTTCACCAATGCTTTGCTCCATATTTCAGGTTGTCTTCTCCGTATTCTCAAGGCTTGATGTGTTGCGGTTGCACCTTTATACGCCTCTGTGACGTCTATTTTCAACGCGTCCTCGATGGGAATCCATTGATCATTCGAAAGCACCTCCAACTTATTCGTAGCATCTAAAAAATAGGCATAATTGGTTTCGCTCCTTACAAGGGTAAAAAAGGTTCCACTCGCAATAAAACTGAATACCAGCAAGGAATTCTTGAGGATTTTAATCCCCGAAGTTGCATGACCTGTTAAACGTCGCAGTAGTAAACGTCCCGCAAAAAATGCTGCCATAGCTAAAAGGAGGGGAGTCAATCCGTTGTGAAACATTAACCATGTTATCGTTAAAAGATACCATACGATGACCCCAAAATAATGTAGACCATTGTATCCGGTTTTTGCCATGTTCAAAAATAGTGTTTCTCCTAGGAATAAAGGACACTTGTGACTTTTTTTACTTGACTATACAAAGCTCAAGGAAATAAACTTTAGAAAAGAGTTGCCGTGGCAAGCCCAAATGCATAACCGTTTTGTTTGTTTTTGGTCTTCCATTCCAATAATTTAAGCTGGGATTGAATGTAACTCAATTCACGCATGTTAACCAGGAACAAGGAACTCTCTCCATTGTCAAACATGTTTCGTTCGGCGTCTAAAAGTCTTTTGGAATCGTTGACGGTTTGCTGATAAATCTGCAGTTGCATATAACTGTTGTTGAGCTCAATAAGGGAGTTTTTAATTTTTAAGGCAAGTTGGGCTCGCAATTGAAGTATACCCGCTTCCGTTTCCTGGATTTTAAGTCCGGCAAGAGCAGCATCACCCCGTTCTTTTCTCAAAAACAGGGGCATCGCAACTGAAACACCCCATTTATAATCGTTAATATCAAGATCCGAAAACGGGTTGTAATTGACTGGTTCATTGAGTATATTGTAGTTTAATTCAACTAAAGGTTTCAATCGATCTACCTTTAATTTTCGTTCAACATTCAACATTTCGAGTTTGAAATGATTGATTTTTAAATAAGGATGGTTTGTCAATAATGAATCGTTCCACGCTATTAAGGGTAAGGATGCGGGGATTTCACCGGATGCTTCAGGAATTGCGTCTTGGTTGAGCAAGAGCGGCATTAAATTATCATCCCATAAAAAGGTTTCTAATGCATTGTTTCTTTCCTGTAAATTGGCTTGAGCATCACGAAGCAAGGTAAGTCGATTTTGCACTTGCAACCCTGCCTCCACAGTGTCAATGAATGCACGATCACCGAGCACTGATGTTGTTTTAACTGCATTAAATCGTTGCAATGCAACATCATAGGCTTCCTGTAAAATAGCTACTGAATGATAGGCTAGGAACCAATCCCAATAAGCATAACCTCCTTGATAAAGCAGTTGATTTACTTGCAACCTTCTCTCTTCTTCTGTCGATTTAAGGTTTATTGCCGCGTTTCGCAATTCAGCACGACGGGAATCGATGAATAAGCCTTGCCCGAGATTTGCCGCTACACCACCATAAAAAAGACCTCCGGAAGGGGTCTTGGCTTGTGGGTCTAAATAAGTCCCTCTATTGCCTTCTAGTCCAGCCTTGAAAGTTAGTCCAAGGAATGATGGATATTTGATACCAAAATCTCCGTTGGAATAGTATTGTTTACCGTCGAAATATTTTTGATCGAGGCTGCCATAGATTTTAGGATCGAAATTCCCTTTGGCCTTTAGCAAAATAGCCCCCCCAATTTGAGGTTGTAGTTCGCTGATGCGCAGCAATGGGTGGTTTTGTTTGACGCGTTCAATGAAGGAACTTTCTGTGATTTTTTGAGTAAAAAAAATCAGTGGGTAATAAAAAGCCAACGCGAATGTGATCAACTTGCTCATTAACTTTTTGACTTTTTTTCAGATTTCAGCTCAATCTTTTTTGAATCCTTACCATAAAAGTCTGGAGGGAAACCGTTGATATTCCTCCATATCTCATAACCAATGGGCACATCGTTCAGCAATATCATGGCATTAACGCCTCCACCGACTCTTAGCGCGTTTGGCCAAGGATGATCTTTGGTGTCCGGAGAAATCAAAATACGAAACATCCCATTTTCGGAGGTGAAATTATCAATTGCGAATACCGTACCTCCAAACGTTCCGTAACTGTTATTGGGCCAGCCTGAAAACACAATGGCAGGCCATCCATCGAATTGCATACGAACTTTCTGTCCTTTCTTTAACAGGGGATAGTCCATCGGACGGATATACATCGCAACAACAAGGTCATAAACAGATGGCATAACTGTAGCAATTTCCTGTCCATCTTTGATGGTTTCACCAATTCCACTGCTCAGAATTTTAGTCACATAACCGTCTTGTGGTGCAGTGATGATGTAATTACCGCTCCGAATGCTATATCCCGAAACTTGACTTTGGAGTTTTGTTACTTCAACTTCTGCATTATACATGTCCGTCATGGCCGACATCTTTTCGGATTCAGCTTTCGCTATTTCGTCGCGAAATTTGGTTTCCGTTGAATTGACCTCCACTTTGGCATCAATTAAATCGTTCCTACTTTGCAATAAT
This sequence comes from Bacteroidota bacterium, assembly GCA_046046325.1. GTDB lineage: Bacteria > Bacteroidota > Bacteroidia > Flavobacteriales_D > Crocinitomicaceae > UBA952. The sequence continues at coordinate 2,114 of JBJOJZ010000005.1, read as the reverse complement.
TTTTGCTGTGCGGAAATCATGCTCGCTTGAGCGCGTTGCATGGCCATTCTACGTGTCTCCACTTCGGTTTCCGACTTTAACCCTGCTTTGAGTAATTTTTCGAAACGAATCAACTGATCTTTGGCAATACCATAATTGGTTTCTGCAGCTTCGAATTCAATGCTGTCGCTCGTAATTTTTAGGCGAGCTTGTTTGTACTTGATTTTTGCTTGTTGGACTTTTAGTTTCGAGTTTTCAATCAAGGCGTCAATGCGTTGATCTAAGGCATTCACCTTTTTTTCATACGAAATAACACTTTGCTCCTTATTGGATATCTGGTTTTGAGTTCGTTCAATGAGCTTAGGATCAAAATATCCGTCTTTTATCTCTGAAATAACTACGATGGTGTCGCCTTTTTTGACTAAATCACCATCTTTTACATACCATTTCTCGATTTTTCCTCCGATAATGGCGTTGATGGTTTGTGGGCGTTGTTCGGGGCGGAGTGTTGTTATTTCTCCATTGGAGCGAATGTTCTGCGTCCAAGGCAGTATCATTATGATGAGGGTAAATGCACCAATAACATACAGGGAATAGCGCAAGCGTTTGGAAGAACTTTCCTTAACGACTTCTTGATAGGAAACGTAATGTTGGTTATCAAAATTATGGGTATTGTCGGGAGAACTATTCAACATACTATGCGTTATTAACCAATTTACCGTCTTGGATTATCAGATGCCTTTTCATGCTTCGAAGCACTTCTGGGTCTTCTGTTTGCACCAAAAGCGTTGTGTCTTGTAGTGATGTTAAGATCGACAAAATCAGAGAGCGTTCGTCTTGTCGGATGTCGTGTAGGGGTTCTTCAAGTAAAATAAGTTTTGGGCTTCCTACAAGGGCTCGGGCAATCAATATTTTACGGATACAATCTTTTGGTAAAAAATGTCCTTCGGGGTTTAAAAGGGTGTCATATCCCTCTTTGAGCTGCTGAATTTGATGCGTTAGTTTGAGTTGATCACACAAGGATTGAATTTCACCAAAACTCACATATGACCTACCTAAACTAATGTTTTCCAGTAAGGAGGCATTGACCAATAAATCTTGATGCAACATATTGCCAATTCGGTTGCGTAGGAACTCGCGGTTAATATTAGCTATGGGCACGTTGTTAATGGTTATACTACCGTGTTTTGGGGTGTAAACATTGCCAATCATACAAAACATCAGATTTATGGAAACTGAATTTTGCGAGGAAATACCTACGTGTTCATTCGATGACACCGATAAATTAAGGTGGTTGAGCACCATTTCATTGTTGAGCTCATTTTCGTAACTTACTTGTTGAAAGTCAATTGAAAAACCACCGTAACTGTCGGGTATTTCCATCCCTTTTTCTTCTTCCAGTGGTAAATCCGTTACTTGTCCTATCTTTTCAACAGCGGTAAGTAAATCGTATACGGTTTCCAAACTGACAATCATTTTTTCTACCGAACTCAAAATCAAAAGAATAATAATTTCGGCGGCAACAAACTGACCAATGTTCATGGTCTGATTTAAAACTAAAATCCCACCAATCACTAACAGTGTCATTGCAATAATGGATTTAAAGCCTATCAGGTAAAAGTATTGTTGCTTTAAAACACGAAAATGTTCATTCCTGCTTTTCAGATACTCAACGAGATAGGAGTCGGTGCGATGCATGAGGTAATTCGGGGTGCCGGCCATTTTAAAACTAAATCGCGTGTATGCAATTTGTTGCAACCAATGCGCGATTTTATACTTATAGTTGGATTCTCTGAGGCTTGATTTAAAACCTCTTTCTGCGGTAATTTTAAAAACAACATAAAGAATCGCCAATAAGGCAATACCAAAGAAAATGAAAAAACTATGGTAGAACGACAAAAGAATCAATCCAAAAACAATTTGCAGCGAAGCAGAAGCAAAGTCGAGAATTAACTTCGAAAGACCTTTTTGTATGGTGATGGTATCGAAAAAACGGTTGGGCAATTCTGGCGCATATTTCTTGGTGAGTTCTTCCGTGTTTAAAAGAGGTATGCGATGGGTAAAATCGAAGGCAGACCTCACGAAAATACGCTGCTGTAAGTTTTCGGTTATGCGCATCTGTGCAATGTTCAATA
>JBJOJZ010000004.1:0-8891 GCA_046046325.1 Bacteroidota bacterium | reverse complement strand
TTCGAACCGCCGACCCTCTGCTTGTAAGGCAGATGCTCTGAACCAGCTGAGCTAAACTCCCAAATTCGGAGTGCAAAAATAAAACAATTTTTGAAAAAAGAAACTACTTGTTGCGTATTTCTTCAATTTTTGCCAAAACATCGTCCAAACCTTCCTTGAATTTCTCAAAATCCTCTTTGTAGAGAAAGATTTTATGTTTTTGATAATTGTCCGTACCATCCTCGCCAAAGGATTTTTTACTTTCGGTTAAGGTGATGTACAAGTCATTGCCTTTGGTTGACTTAATATCAAAGAAATAAGTTCGTTTTCCAGCCCTCACTACTTTTGAATAAATTTCATTCTGATCGCTCATTCCGTTCACTTTAAGGTATAAATTTTAGATTTTTTTTTTAATTTTCAAAACGAAACACTCATTTTGAAGAATTACTTTTTATTTCGGTTCCATTTCTTTCTATTGACTTGTGCTTTTTTGTGGGCTGCTATTTTTGCTTCTTCTTGTGGTAGAATGCCATCAAAAAAAGTTAGTGATTTAAAGATTAAACCGAAAGTATTGGTGGATTCTATTGTGGTGGTGGCATGGGTTGATTCGGCCTTTGTTAAAATCACCCAAAAGGATACTTCCGGTTATTTGGTGGATTTTATCAATCGATTTTCCGAGGAGAATTCACTCTTCGTTACTTACAGGTTGTTTCCGCATTTTTCTCAAGCAATTGAAGCTTTTATGAATCAACCTAATTATTGCCTTTTTGTTCCTGCGAATCACGCTTCCTTGAATATTAAGCGTTTTCAATTTTCGAAGCCAATCCTTGAACGAAATCTACCGCTAACCTCAGACCTGTTGACTTCCTTGTTAACCTTAAACTACTCTACTTATTTTTCTTCCATGTACCGAGTCAAACATCTTTTTTTTCAAGGTCTTCAAGCGAGTGCTGAGTCGGTTTTAAAGGTGCCTTCTTGTTTTGCTGTAAATAGTTCGGATTCTTTGCAGCTAAAGCGATTGGATGCATTTATTACCCGTGTTGAAAACAGGGCTGATATCGCTTTTCTGAAGCATTTTTATTTTAAAATTCAATTGCCTTTATCCATGAGAAGGTACAGGGTTCCATTTGCTGTTAATGGCCAAGTTTCTCCGTTTGATGCTTCCTTTAAAAAGAATGCAAAATTTTTTGCGATCGATTGGAAACTTGTTGCGGCTATCGCTTTCAAAGAGTCCAGATTCAATCCCGTTGCTGTAGGATCTGGGGGAGCCTACGGTCTCATGCAATTCATGCCATTTGTCGCTAGTAAATACAAGATTGATGGAAAATCAACCCCCGACGAACAAATTCGAGCCGGTTGCCGGTTGGTTCATAATTCCTACAGGGCTTGGAATTCCATTGAAAGCGAAGAACAGCGGATTAAATTCACCTTGGCATCCTACAACGCGGGTCAGGGACATGTGTTGGACGCACAGCGTTTGGCGAAAAAGTATGGTTTGAATCCTCAGGTTTGGGATGACAATGTGCAACTAATGGTCAATAACCTATCACTTGCAAAATATTACAAAGATCCGCTTGTGAAATCTGGACCTTATCATGGTCATGCAGATCAATATGCCAATTTAGTTTATCAAATCTATTTAAGTTGGAAAGCGATTTGAAAAAGCGCGTTTATTGCATTCAAGGCCCAACAGCTTCCGGTAAAACAAGTTTGGCTATTGCTTTGGCTCAAATGCTCGGAACGGAGATTATTTCAGCAGACTCCCGACAGTTTTATCAAGAAATGAATATTGGAACCGCTAAGCCCTGTTCGGAAGAATTAGCTCAAGTACCTCATCATTTCATCGGTAATCGATCTATAACAGCGCCAATGAATGTTGCCGAGTTCAAGCAGGAGGCGTTTCCTAAGTTGGAAGCGTTAATGTCACAGTTCGGATCCGCGGTGGTGGTTGGTGGCTCAAGTCAATTTGTGGACGCGTTGGTTGATGGACTGGATGAAGTACCTGTGTTTCCAGAAATTCGTTCCGCTCTGGAACAACAACTTGAATACAGAGGACTAAGGTCTTTACTGTTGGAGTTAAGTGCATTGGATCCCGAAGTGTTATTGCAAATCGATCGCAACAACCCTCGTCGGGTTTTGAGGGCTCTGGAAGTGGTTAAAGGTGCTGGTAAAACTTGGTCATCTTTCCATCAGCGAAAGGCATCCTCGGAGTTCGATGTCCATCGCTTTGTGATACATTGGCCAAGAGAAGTACTGTATCAACGGATTAACCATCGCGTCGATATTATGGTTGAGCAAGGTTTGAAGCAAGAGGTAAAAGGTTTATTATCTTTCCGGAATTTATCCGTATTGAACACCGTTGGGTACAAAGAATGGTTCGATTTTTTTGATGGTATGGCTCATGAGGACCACGTAATTGAAAAAATCAAACAACACAGTCGAAATTATGCGAAACGTCAATTGACGTGGATGAATCGTTACGATAACCTAGGTGTCCTGCAACCTAATCTTTCATCGCCATTACTTCATCAAATCCAAGCTTTTGTTCACCAACCGTAAAACATGCGCTGCGAATGCGTATTTTTGGGACATTGTTAAATGTGGTTAAATATTTGTTAAAGCTCTTTAACATTTTTTCAAAATATTTCAATTTTACCAAAAAAGTAAACCTATGAAAATTCTTTTACGCTCTCTTCTATTGATTTCAATTTTTGCTGGTTTAGCTGTTCAATCGATAAATGCTCAAAAAATTCGAATCAAGGTTACCGGACAAAAAGACACCGTGGTGAATTTGATCAAATATTTCGGTAAAGGACTTTATTATGCCGATACAGCCGTTATGAAAAACGGTGAAGTTACCTTCAACGGAGCCAAACAAAAGCCGGGTATTTTAGGCTTGTTATTACCAGGACAGCAGTATTTTGAATTCATTTACAACAACGAGGAAATCTGGTTGGAAACTTCAGGAACGAATGGATTGGAATACAATAAAAATCTGGTTGTTAAAAAATCAGAAGAAAACAAAGTATTCATTCCTTATGTGAACTATATAACCGAGCGCAAGACAGCCGCTGGCAAGTTAGGTGAGGAACGTGCTAAATTTAAAGTAGAGGATGTGGAGTACAAGAAATTAGGAGAACAAATAGACGCTATCAATAAAGAGGTTTTGGCGTATCAAAACGATTTAATAGCGAAAAACGAAGGAAAGTTAGTCGCCAAAATTGTTAAAATGTCCATTGACATTGTTATTCCCGATGCACCGAAAGATGAAAAAGGTCGAATAACCGATTCCAGTTTTCAATTCCGATATTTCCGCAACCACTATTGGGATAATGTTGATTTGAAAGATGAACGCTTGGTCAATAATCCCATTTTTCACAACAAATTAGAATATTATTTCAGTAAAAACATGATGATTCAGCATTGGGATACCGTGATTTATCATGCATTTCAGTTTTGCGACAACCTCAACCCAAAATCCAGAACCTTCGAATATTGTGTGGGTTGGATTGCTCAAACGTTTGGAAAAAGTCAGCAAATGGGAATGGATAAAGTCTACTACCACATGCTTGACCGATACTATTGCTCCAAAAATGCCGAGGGTAAACATCCTTCTTTTTGGGTGGACGAATCTAAATATGAGGAATTGTGTAAAGACCTTGATAACAAAATGGCTATTTGCATCGGTGAAAAAGCTCCCAACTTGATTCTGAAGGATACTTCAGACACCAAATGGGTTAATTTACACGACCTTAAAGCAGAATACACGATCTTGTATTTTTGGGATCCAGAATGTGGGCATTGCAAAACCATTACACCGAAGTTGGCTAAGTTATATCAAGAAAAAATGAAGGCTCGTAACGTAGAAGTTTATGCCGTTGGTAAAGCCATTGGAAAAGACTTTGAAGCTTGGAAGAAATTTATCCGTGAGAATAAATTGAGTTTCTTAAATGTTGCGGTTACCGATAAATTATACCAAATGGCTAAGGAAAAACCCGAGTCGTTGGTGCCTTTATATCCGGGCGATCAAGGGAAACCTACTACGTTGGAATCGTTGAACTATCAAACTACATACGATATTTTCTCTACCCCAAAAGTATTCGTATTAGATAAGGACAAGAAAATTATTGCTAAAAGTTTATCTATGTCGCAAATTGAAGATTTATTGGACAATTTGCAAAACAAAAAAGACGCACCTAAGATCATGGAGCAGGATGCTAAGGAAGACGCCCAAATGCAGAAAAAGGAGTAAATTTGCTTATGCAACAACCCCTCGAAGCGTTAAAAAGCCTTCTTCAAACCGACCAACGATTTTTGTTAATTGCCCATAAATCTCCTGATGGCGACGCTGTTGGGAGCTTGGCAGGCATGTTTCACCTCCTTAAAAATTTAGGCAAAAAGGTTGAGGTAGTTTTACCCGATCCCCCAGCGTCCAACATTGCTGGTTTTCTCGAAGGCACGGATTGCCTTTTTTACTCCAGCGATTCAAATGCAGTAGAAAATCGATTCATGGAGGCCGATTGCCTTATATGCCTCGATTTTAATGCGATCAGTCGGGTAGGGGACATGCAACACTTATTGGCGGGATTTCAGGGTAAAAAGGTATTGATTGACCATCACACGGAACCCGAAAACTTTGCAGATATAACGATTTCTGAGGTGAGTTGCTCCTCCACGTGCCAGTTAATCTACGAATGTATTGAAGGGATGGATTTATTATCTGCCATGGACCAACACGCGTCACGTTGCCTTTACCTTGGAATTACTACGGATACAGGTTCGTTTCGTTTCCCTTCCGTAACAGCCAAAACCCATAAAATCGTTGCATCATTGATCGGTTGTGGTATAGAACAATGGAAAATACACCAAGAGGTTTTTGACAATAATAGCGTAAATCAATTGCAATTAAGGGGTTTTGCTGTCAGCGAAAAACTCGTGTTATTGAATCAAAGGCCGCATGGATTTCCTTTTGGATATATTTGGTTGACCAAGGACGACTTAGCACGCTTTAATTACAAACCCGGAGATACCGAAGGACTGGTAAACACGATTTTGTCGATAGAAGGGATAAAAGCGGGAGTTCTTATCCAAGAGAAAAGCGACGGGATTAAAATGTCGTTCCGTTCTAAAGATGAAGTCCACGTAAATCAATTTGCAAAAAAATACTTTAATGGTGGAGGGCACGTCTATGCAGCAGGTGGATTTTCGCCGGATTCAATGGACGTAACCATTGCTAAATTATTGAGTTTAATGAACGAACTTTTTCCACGTTGATGCCAACTTTCTTCTTCATCCTTTTATGCTGTATGTTCGCATGCACACCCCCTTCCAAGAACAAAAAGGAGCATGCGGATTGGTCGCCGAATCATTCCGTATCGTACCAAAAGGAGGTCAATGAGCGAGAACAGTTGAAAATAGCATTCTACCTTGAGCACCATCGTGAATTGTCGATGAATATGACCTCCACAGGACTTCGCTATCAGGTGATCGAACCTGTTTCAAAGGGTGAACTAGCACAGCCAGGAAAAACCGCTTTGGCCATTGTTAAGATCGGTTTATTGGATGGACGAATATGCTATGAAACGGATCCGGAATTTTATGAAGAGATTCCCATCGATCATAACGATCGTGAATCTGGGTTGAACGAAGGATTGAAATTAATGCGAAAAGGCGAAAGGGCTAAGTTTATTTTACCGAGCCATTTAGCCCATGGATTGGTAGGAGATTTGCAAAAAATCCCTCCCCTTTCGATACTGATATTAGACGTTGAACTAATTGATTTACAATGATTACACGCCTGTTTTACGCTCTCGTTGTCGGAATATTATTGGTGGGGTGTTCGGACCCTGCTCCTAAGAGGAACAAGGTTAAGGCAGCCAAGGATCCAAAACTCAAGGAGAACCTATCGGTTTCAAGGGGTAATGACAATCCCTTGGAAGAATTTGACGAGAAGAACATCAAGGAACGCCTAAACGTTGAAAACGGTGTGTCGGTTGAATGGATCGCCTCTCCTTTTAAGTCAAATCCAACCCTTAAAGATGGTGAGGTTTGCCTTTTGTCCTACCGTTTAACCTTACCCGATGGAAAAATAATTGATGGGAATAACCGCGTAAAACTTCCTTTTATTCCTTATTTAGTGGGTTACAACATGCAAATTGCGGGGTGGGACCTTGGTCTTCATCATTTACGTGTAGGGGATTTTGCAAAAGTTATTATTCCTGCTGATATGGCCTATGGGAGTAAGGGGATTAACAACATCGTTCCTCCGAATTCGGAGGTGTGGCTTTACGTAAAGGTACTTGCAAAGGTCTCTCCGGATGGGGATAAGAACGGTGTAAAATACTGGGTTTTTGACAAAGGAAAGCCAACGAAATTGGATGACTCAGAGGATAAAGAGGTTTTTTACCACGCGATTGCCAGCACCAAATCAAACCCAAACGTTCAGAACACCTACCGAAAGCATTTAACGTTGTCCTACATTCCGGGACAAAGAAACGTTGTTCCTGGATTAAGAAGTCTTCTCAAGGCGGCTCGACCGGGCCAAAAGATTTTTGCGCTGATTTCCTCGGAACAAGCTTATGGAAAACAAGGATATGGAGCACTCGTTCAACCGGATGAATCCGTGTTTTATAACCTAAGCATCAGTTCAGTTCGGGAATTATAGATTTTTGTGGTATCTTTGACAAGATGCTTTCTATCTTGCGCAATTGGTCCGTTGGATTGATTTTATTACCGTTTTTTGTGTTGTCTCAACCCGGGGTTGACACCATCGCCACAGAAAAAGGCACTTTAATTCTTCACGAGGATCATACTTGGTCGCTTGCAAACGATCCGTCGTTTACGGGGGTGATGAACCAACGTATTCACACGATTGTTAGTGCTTTTTCCCCCCCAGTCACCCAATCTTGGTCCAATGAGACGGTGTTTACGGAGTCCAATGATTTGAGCCACATGTCCGATACCATTTGGTTATGCTTGAATGAATTTGCTTCTGAAAATCAAATGGATTTTTGTTTTCCTATGAAAAAAATCAAGGTCAATTCCCATTATGGACCTCGCAGTGGTCGATATCATAACGGCATTGATTTAGACTTAAACGTAGGAGATACCATTTATGCTATGTTCTCCGGTAAAGTGAGGTATGCAAAGTACAACAGTGGAGGATTTGGTAATTTAGTCATCCTCCGTCACTACAATGGATTGGAAACGTTTTACGCTCATTTAAGCAAGTTTTTAGTGGCGCCTAATCAGTTGGTTAAGGTGGGACAACCCATCGCTTTAGGAGGGAATACCGGAAGGTCAACAGGTCCTCATTTGCATATGGAGGTTCGCTTTTACGAAGAGCCTATAAATCCGGAGGAAATTATTGATTTCGATCGCCTAACCTTGCGAAAGGAAAACCTTTTCTTGCACAAAGCCATGTTTCGACCAGGTGCTAAGCCCACCAATGAAATTGAAGTGCTTTCGGCAGATCAGTTAGCCTATCAAACGTATAGCACCCCCATTGAAAATAGTGTTACTGCGGTAGTTGCACCAACCGTTAGGCCAACCATTAAAACCAACCAAAAGAAGTACCACCAAATTCAATCCGGGGATACTTTGACCAAAATTGCTCGAAAATACGGCACTACTGTTGGGACCCTTTGTAACTTAAATGGAATTTCTCTGTCAACTACCTTGGTTATCGGACGAAGTTTACGCGTAAAATGAACATGAAAATTGCTTTAATCATTATAATTACAGGAACGTTGGTTGCCTGTTCGCCTTACAATGAAGTGCTTAAGGGAGACGATTATTCCCTCAAATTCTCAACGGCTAATACCCTCTATCAAGAAAACACCAAACGATCTTACGAAAAAGCCATCGTACTTTTCGAACAAGTGTTCCAACATGCACCTAAAACGAAGGAAGGTGAATCCTCTTATTTCCTCATGGCAAAGAGTTATTTTGAGAAACAAGATTATTACATGGCGGGTTATTTTTTCGGTTCTTTTATTCAACGTTATCCATATTCTTTGCGCAGCGAAGAGGCCTTTTTCTTAACAGCGATGTGCAGCGTTAATAACTCTCCAAAATGGTCCCTTGACCAAACGGAAACGTATGAAGCACTGAATGCGGTTCAGCAATTTATCGATAAGTATCCTACTTCCCCGTTAATTGACTCCTGTAATAAAATAATTGATGATTTGACTTACAAATTGGAGTTCAAAGACTATAACAAGGTTAAACTTTACGATAAAACAGGTAATTACAAGGCAGCGGTTTCCTACGTTGATTTGTTCATGGAAAAGTTTCCGCTCTCCATTCACGAGGAAGAAGTAAAATACCTTGCCATCAAAAACGGATTTTTTCTTTCGGAAAACAGCATAGAAAGTAAAAAAAAGGAACGGATAGAGGAAACTTTGCAAAGATATCGTAACTTTGTAAGCGATTTTCCAAGTTCAAGCTACATTTCTTCGTTAAAAGTGTTGTTAAAGCCTTGGGAAAAAGATTACGAATTTTAAGAATTATCCATGAGTTACAAGAATTTAAACGCAGAAAAATCAACAGTTACACGTGACGTAATTGATTTGGAGAACAAAACAGGCAATCTATACCAATCGATTGTGGCGGTTTCCAAGCGTTCTAATCAAATAAGCACCCACCTTAAGGAAGAATTGGTTCAGAAGTTGCAAGAATTTGCAAGTACTACAGACTCATTGGAAGAAGTTTACGAAAACCGTGAGCAGATTGAAATTTCCAAGCATTACGAAAAGCTTCCTAAGGCAACAGCGCTTGCAATGCAAGAAATGTTAGAGGACAAAGTATACCTAAGAAACCCAGAGTCAGAATCGGACTCGATTTAAAATGCGCGTTCTTATTGGAATTACTGCCGGAATCGCGGCCTACAAAATTCCATTATTAATTCGTTT
>JBJOJZ010000151.1:0-23721 GCA_046046325.1 Bacteroidota bacterium | reverse complement strand
CCATGTACGGATGGTCGATGGATGCAATTGCCACCCAATTGGGAGCGCAAGACGCCTTGAAAGATGCCTTGAAAATGATCAACGTGGTACCGAATCCGTATTATGCTTACTCGGATTATGAGAGGACGCGAATCGATACCCGTGTTAAAATCACGAACCTTCCTGACAAGTGTACCGTACGCATTTATTCGGTGAATGGTAAATTAATTAGAACGTTCAAGAAAGATAGTCCGGTTACGTCTTTGGATTGGGATTTAACCAACTTCAAGGCAATTCCAGTGGCGGGTGGGGTTTATTTGATCCATGTCGAAGTTCCGGAAGTAGGAGAAGTAGTATTGAAGTTTTTTGGAGGAATGAGGACTCCGGATTATCAAGGTATATAATCTAAAAAGATTAGGAGAATGAAAATGATGAAATTGTTCAGTTTGCTATTGGTAGGCGGTATGTCGACCATGGTATTAGCGGGTAATGAAGACCGTGTGGGTTCTGCTGGTGCCTCGCATTTATTAATAAATCCATGGGCGCGCGGTTCGGCCATAGGCGATGCAGGCGTAGCGTGCATCAACGGTTTGGAGGCTCAATATAACAACATCGCAGGTTTGGCATTTACCGATAAAACTCAAATTAAGTTCAATTATTCCAATTGGATGGGAAATGCAGGAATCGGTTTAAACTCTGCGGGTATTGCTCAACGAGTAGGTGAATCAAATGTGATTGCGGTAAGTGTTCAATCCATGAACTACGGCGATGTTCCAATTACTACCGTGGCGAATCCTGAGGGAAATATTGGGTTTTTCTCGCCAAGGGCCAATATTTTTAACGTTGGTTTTGCGAAGAAATTTTCTTCCTCGATTTACGGGGGGATTAATTTTAAGGTAGTAACTGAAAGTATCTTTAACTTACGTTCCAGTGGTATTGCCTTGGATGCGGGAATACGGTATGTTACCGGGGAGCAGAATCAACTTAAGTTTGGAATCGCATTAAAGAACGTTGGTCCTGTGATGCGGTTTAAAGGAGATGGTTTATCCAATCAGGTTGAGTATGTATCTAGCGAGTTTATTGCAACGCTAGAACAACGTTCAGCTTCTTATGAATTGCCTTCTTTGTTGAACATTGGCGGTTCATACGATTTCATTTTCAGTGAAGAAAGTCGATTAACGGTTGCGGGTGCATTTCAAGCGAATTCATTTTCGAAGGATCAAATCCGATTAGGCCTTGATTACGGAATGGTAACCGAAAAGTTGGCTTTTAACCTAAGAGGTGGTTTTGCTTACGAGAATGGCATTTTAAGTGCTGAGAATCGTTCAAATGCCCTTGTAGGGCCTACCGCTGGTTTCTCAGTGGATGCGCTTGTTGGTAAAAGTAAAAGCGCTTTGGGTGTGGAATATGCAGCACGCTTTGCAGGGGTATTTGGCATCATTCATACCTTAGGTGTTACTGTAAGTTTAAAATAGTAAATTATTATCTTTATTGAAACAAGAGGGCTTTGGCTCTCTTGTTTTCGTTTAACCCAGTCTTGTTATGTCACAAATTAGTTATTATTCCCCAGAAGGCTTGCAAAAATTAAAGGATGAATTATATAATTTAATTCATGTTCAAAGACCTGCAATTTCAAATCAGATAGCAGAAGCCCGAGATAAAGGAGATTTGTCAGAAAATGCTGAATACGATGCCGCCAAAGAAGCACAAGGTATATTGGAGATGAGGATTTCTAAACTAGAAACCACTATTGCCAATGCTCGATTAATCGATGATTCTTCCATTGATAAATCAAGGGCTTTTATTTTATCTACGGTTAGAATTCGGAATAAAGCCAATCAGATGGAAACACAATACACCTTAGTTGCTGAGAGCGAGGCAAACCTAAAAGAAAAAAAGATTTCTGTTGATTCCCCCATTGGTAAAGGATTGTTGGGAAAGAAAGTGGGCGAAGTGGCTGAAATTAATACACCGGGTGGATTAATGCATTTAGAGATTTTAGAGATTACACGTTAATGGCCTCAGTCTTTTCAAAAATCGTCCAACGAGAGCTGCCTGCTTATATTGTTGCTGAAGATGAACGCAACATGGCAATATTAGATATCAATCCCTTGGAACTAGGGCATGTTTTGGTTTTTCCTAAGGTGGAAGTGGATAAAATCTATGATTTGTCTTCGGATGATTATTCGGCGTTGATGTTGTTTACACAACAAGTGACCCGTCAACTTCAAAAGGCATTTCTTGATAAACGTATTGCAATGGCCGTGGTAGGACTAGAAGTTCCTCATGCACATGTTCACCTCGTTCCAATTTCGAACGTTGCGGAGTTAAATTTTACCAAGCAACGACCAAACTTTATTCCTAACGATTTTCAGCAATGTTTAGAACGATTAAAGCAAGCTTAATAGCCTCTTTGTTAACCTTTCTCGGGGTCGGTAATATTACAGCTCAGCCGATGCGTATTTTGTTTGTAGGGAACAGTTATACGCACTATAATAAAATGCCTGAGATTGTGCAGAAAATGGCAGATAAAAGGGGCGTAAAGGTTGAAATTCACATGAGTGCTGAATCGAACCACACCTTTAAAATGCATTCAAAACGAGATGGGCTATTCAAGAAAATAAAACAGTATAAATGGGATTATGTGGTTTTGCAAGGGTTTAGCCGCGAATTAGCGTTTGGAAACGAGTACATTGATACTGCAGTGGTCCCTTATGTGTCATTAATCCTTGATAGCATCTACAAAAACAATGCATGTACCAATGTTTGGCTTTATCAAACATGGGGCTACCTCAACGGTTATTCAGATGGTAAAATGCAATGGACTTATCAGCAAATGAGCGATGAAATCCATCGAGGATACCTTTACCTTTCGAAAAAATATAATTTGCCCATGGTGCCAGTGGGTAAAGTGTGGGAAACTGTAAAAGAGAACTTCCCCAGTTATCCATTGTACGATAACGATGGGCAACACCCGGCTAAATTAGGAAGTTATTTATCCGCTTATTGCTTCTATTATAGTTTGCTACGTCAAACCAGCCCGATTGATTTTTATAATAGCAACAATCAATTGCAATCGGAACAAGTCCAAAAAATTGCTGCTTCGGTAATCTCGAGTAACTACAATAGGTATAATTTATGGTCAAATTTTATTCAAGTAAATAAAATGACAAAGGGCTTAGGAGTGGAGGCATTAGCGGTATTTCCAGATGCATCAAAGGTGGTGTGGGATTTCGGGGACGGGTCATCAGAAACCAACTTCTCCGCTACGCATACCTACAAAAAGAAGGGAAGTTACACGGTAAAAGCTACAATATATAAAGCTTGTGGTAAACAAGAAATTAAACGATTGGTTACGTTCTAATCTTTAATGCCAAATAACCAATTTGTTCTGGATTTGATGGGCTTAAAGAACCTTTTTATATGGTTTCTATACCGGTCCAATAAATAAACGTAAAGCACGAAAGTCAAGACAAAAACAAGTGCCGATGGAGCAATCCATTGAGCATTCACTTTATGATCGAAATACTTTTGGATGCTGTAGCGAATGCCTGGACCGTATAAAATGAACATGTGTATAATGAATATACTTAAGGTGTTTTGACCCAGTTTTAAAAATAAATTGTTGTTTAAATTTTTTAACCAAAAGGCCTCAGCCGCAATAAGAAGCGACAAAACCAATAGAACCATACCAATTTTCAAAAAAATCCAATCCAACAAGTATATTTTGAAGGGAGCAAAACTAGGTAGTCCGTTAAGATAGATAAGAAAGGGCTTCGAAAAAAGCACTAAAAGAAGGCCCACAGCAAAACTTGGAACAATAAACTTCCAAGAATGGATTTTCTCTTTAATACCAACCAACATACTTCCTAAAAATGCGCCAAATAGGGTAAATCCAAGATAAGGAGTGATGGGGAATACAGAAGTTGGTCCGTGAAAAATATTTTGCACGAATTCCGGAGCCTTTTCTGGCCAATAAACATCGGACTTCAATGCGCCGAAATACAGGTTGCTGGCAAAAAGAGCGACCGCTGCAAGGAAAAAATACCACGATAAAGGCACCTTCTTGATGAGTAGGGATATTCCATAAAGCAACATAATTAGCAACAATCCAACACCGATGCATTGAAGAACGTGAAAGGCTCCCGGTTGCAGCAAGTAACCCCAAAAAAACAGTTCTAACACCCGTTTTAAGCCTTTTCGTATCCGTTGGTTCTGAAAGTAGCCTCCACTGTTTTGATTGAGCAGTAAATATGTGAAAACAATCCCTGTTACCGTTAAAAATACCGCGGAGGTAAATTGTCGAACGTAGGACCAAATCTCGTAGGCCAAATAATGTTCATCACGAAATTCGTCCGCAAGGGTCGTGTCAACAAAATGCCCCTGAAGCATCAAAAGGATTGCAATACTACGGGCGATATCAATAAAATAAAGCCGCTTAGATGGAATGGTTTGAGCATCTTGCACGTGCAAAAATACTAAAAACTTTAGGACGATTTATTTCTTCACAAAGGTGAAGTAAACCCTTACAGGCTCTTCGATTCCTTCAAAGAAAATGTCGGCAAAACAACTTGCATGTTTGCCCGAAAATTCCGGGGTGAATTGAAACACCATCTCTGATTGATTTTCTCCCAAAGGCAACAACTTGTACACCAAACCTTCTTGGTTGAATTTTACTTCACTTACCTCTAATTCACTCACATCGTGGGTTAATGTTATTCGTTTTGTAACAGCAACACCCTCTTTTATTTCTTCTTCTTGCACCAACGGAGTTGCTTCTATTTTTTGCAATGCGTCGTTTTGTGACCGCGCCATATAGAGAATTTCCACCTTTCGTTCAATGCTCGCCGCGGTACTATAAACCGATGAAACACGGTCGTTGATGTCATCCGATGTCGATTGATTGGCTGCATATTCCCCTAAGGGTACTTCTACAATTTCAAATTGAACCGATTTATTTTTGTCAAGTAACTTTTTGAGTCGGTTGTTCTGATATTCCAAAAAGAACCGATTAACCGAGGATATCCTACGTTGCGTTAAGTTGACGTTGTATTGGGTAACGTTCAAAGGACTGGCATACCCCCTGGAGAAGAGCAAGATGGAATTCCCACGAGCAATTTCGTGAACGACCGAATCATACAATTTTTGAAGTATAAAATAACCGTGATCAACCTCCTCGGTAAAAAATGTCCCGAGTTTTGATTTATCCAAGGCACTGTCCAGATAATTTTGTCGCGCTCCAAGGTAATCTTGGTAAAGAACGTCGTACGGCGCACTGCTTTTTTTTGCGTAAGATTTCGGATTAGGATAGTCATTACGGAAATACAACTTCACAGGAAAGGTGATGGCCGGAGGCGGGGGAGGTAAGGTGTCGGGCGGGATATTTTTCTCAGGTTGTTCAACCACCGCAAAGTAAATATCACTGCAACATGTTGGGTTTTTTTTAGACAGACTACCTAAACGGTTCGAAGAAACGAATACGCTATCGCCTTGCCTAAAATAATAAAGATCGTTTGCGGGATTATTTACGGGAATTCCGACATTTTTGGGTTTGGAAAATTGAAGCTTATCGCTTACCTCCGAATAGAATACATCGTAACCACCATAACCATAATGCCAAGTTGAGGAAAAATACAGCCTGTTGGAGTCCAAATCAAACCATGGGGTGATTTCGTTTTCTGTACTATTAACCGTTGTAATGTTTTTAGGGGTTTCAAACGTGCCGTTGTTCTTTACTTGCGAATACCAAAGGTCCATGCCTCCATTGCCTCCTTCTCGGTCGGAGGAAAAAAACAAATATTCCTTTCCGTTTTTGAGGGTTACCCAGCAAGGATTCGTAGTATTATACCCTATTTTGTTAATCAGTTCAGGTAAGGTATCCACGGTGGGGTTTCCCTTGATTTCTTTGTAGCGTACAATTTTACATTTGTAGTTATATCCTTTGTCATCGCAAACGCTGTAATAGTACCAGCCGTTTTCATCAAAACTTCCGTTTCCTGTACTCCGTTGCGGGACCGAAAGAGATTCCCATTGCTTGGGTTTTCGAAACGAAGCGCTGTCCTGCTCAGAACGGTAGGTTCGAGTTCGGTAAAATTTGGTATACACTTCCTCATTGGTGTTGATAGAATCTGCCTTTAAAGAGGAAAAGTAAAAAACGCCGTTGTGAAAGGCATGTCCAAATTCCGCGTCGTAAGAATTGATGCTGTCAGGCATTGCATTAACCTCTTTCCCAAAATTCAGCTTGTTCTTTATTGCAAATTCCGTGGATTTAATCTCTTGTTTCGCTTTTTTATACGCGTTCTCGTCTGGAAAATCCGAAAGTTCCTTGTAAGCTTTTTTAAAGAGGCTCAGCGCTTTTGCATAATCCCCTGTTTGTTTAACCATCAGAGCGTAGTATAGAATCGAGTTGCTATATTTTTTTTCCGCATCTTCTGCATAAACTTTGGCATACCATTTTGCCGCTTCAACGTAGTTCTTGTAGGCGCGTTGTGTTTCCGCTTGTTTCCAATGAAGTTCAATGGAAGCTGAATCTAAGGCAATGGCTTGGTCGTATAGTTGAATGGCATAGTAATAATCGCCTTTACTGAACTGTTCGTCTCCAAATTTAATCAGGTCTTTAATCTTGACTTGACCAAAACTTCCTGTCGCAATCCACAATAAGGCAAAGGCTAAATAAAGTCTGGGCATACGCGGTGGTCAATTCTTTTGGGTTTGAAACGGTATAGGATGTAACGTACCGCAATTTCGAAACCTCCCCTCGCCCGACTCGCAGGAACCAATTTCGAGGTGTTAATATCGTAACTTAAGCCTACAAACCAATCTTTGTATTCACAACCCAAGGAGAGAATTTGTGCGTCTTTGGCGCGAAACCATACTCCCGCTAAGAGTGCTTTTCGAATGTAATGGTCGTTGCTTCCCGGTAAATAGTAGCGTACGGAACTGCCTAACATGAACTCATCGTAGGTACCTTGTTTTGAATATTGCAGCGAGGGCAATATATCCCAATTTGCATTCAACGACTTACAGTACTTAACTTGAAAATTCAAACGAACATCCCTGCGTATTTTGTCCTGATAAAAACCTTGATTTGGTCGTGTTAAATTGAATAAACTGATGCCCGTTTTCACATAGTTCCTACGGTTTATATTTAAGGAATATTGGGTACCTATACCAAGGGTTAAATTGGTCTTTTGATCGGTTTGGAAATTTTCATTGGTTGGCAGTAAAGGATTGAAGATGTATCCGTTGTATTGTGCGTCGAAATAAAAAGCATCCGTGTTGACCTGCCGGTGATTGATGCCTAAAACCATGCCTCCGCTCATAGAATGCGTGGAATCATGGCTCATTTTAACGTTTTTGGAAACCGTTCCGGTTGCTTCGATCGTTCTTAATTTTCCATCACCTGCTTGATCGTGGAACATCAAAATTCCGTAATTGAATTGCTTAGTTTTTCGATCCACACTCACGGAAAAGGTTTGAAAAGGAACAGATACGCTACGCCACTGGTCTCTGAAATTCCCTATAAACCTTGTGTCCCCGAAAAACTCTCCCGTATTTGCTGGATTTTGAAAGATAGGATTATCGTTGAATTGAGACCAATGAATGTCTTGGGCCTGTAAAATGCATGGTATGCTGATCACGAAAATGGCAAGCCACCGGTTCATATCGTAAATGTATCAAA
The DNA here is from genome assembly GCA_046046325.1 of Bacteroidota bacterium. Lineage (GTDB taxonomy): Bacteria > Bacteroidota > Bacteroidia > Flavobacteriales_D > Crocinitomicaceae > UBA952. The sequence goes on along the minus strand of JBJOJZ010000151.1, from coordinate 16,061 downwards.
AAAGGAAATGATATCAAAGTACCTGATGCCTATGGTGTACTCGATGATACTGGAATGATTTTTCCGTTAAAAAGATTACCGCTATTTAGGGTAAATTCAGCGATGTAATTGGCCATTTCCTCGGCACTGGTTGGCGCTTGATATCCCGGAAATGCTTCGTTCAACATTTCAGTATTCACTGCACCAAGGCAAAGGCAGTTCATACGTACTCCTGTTGCTTTTTGTTCTTCGGCAAACACCTCTGTAAAATTGGTGAGTGCGGCTTTTGAGGCGGCGTATGCTGTAAGCTCTGGAAATTTAACGCTTCCCTGATAGGCGCCCATCGTACTGATATTTACGATATGCGCCTTTCCTTCAACGAGGTTGGGGTACAGCATTTTAATTAGGTTGACCGGTCCTAAGAAATTTATTTGCAGGCAACGTTGGTAGAGTTCCATGGATAGCTCGGTTACCTTACCTTTTTCCAAGTGACCCGCATTGTTGATGAGCGCGTGGATGGGTCCGAGGTTTGGCAGTACGGTTTTGAGTTGTTCTTCAGCGTCTTTTTCCAAGTCAAAAGGGACGATTTCCACGTGGGTTAAGCCCTCATAATCGCGCCTCAAGGCTTCGATATTTCTGCTGAGTACCACCAAGCGAAATGCCGGGTCTTTCGATAGCAACGAAACCAAGGCCTTACCGATTCCCCTTGAGGCCCCACATATCACAACGGTTTTACGCATCAAAGGTTATGCTTAGGCGTGGGCTCGTGATTTCGGCTTGGCATGTTAGCACATAGCCATCCGCCACTTCTTTATCGGTTAGGGTGAAATTTTGCCGCATTTTCGCGGTTCCAGAAATAATTTTTGCTTTACAGGAGCTGCAAACCCCCCCTCGACACGAGTACGGAGGGTCCAATTTCGCCGCTTCCAAAACTTCCAATACGGTTTTCTTTTTAACAGCCACGTTGAGCTCGGTGGTTTGTCCGTCTAACAAAACTGTAATGGTACTTTCACTCACTACACCGTCACTTGAAGCCAATGCATCCGATTTACTCGGGGGAATAAAAAATTCCTTGCGAATTTTTCCTTCAGGCACTCCAAAAAACAGTAAACACCGTTCAATTTCAGCCATAAATGCCTCAGGACCGCACAACAAATAGGCGTCGGATTGTAGCAAGCTTAAATTGTCTTTAAGTTCGTTCATCAATGCATCGTATCCTAACCTACCGCTTTTGTAGCCTTCTTTTAATTCTTGACTTAAGTAAACAGTGGCACCAATTTCCGCCAAATGATCTTTGAAAACCACGTCATTTAGCCTTTTCGTATTGTAAAATACATTGAACTGTTTTTTGTTTTTATGGGCTTCAATCATGGAAATTACGGGAGTAATACCACTTCCAGCAACGAAAGCACAAATGTTCTGTTCCTCTTCGATGGTAAAATTCCCTTCCGGTTCATGCACCCTTATTGTATCACCTTTGTGAGTTCTGTTGTGTAAATAGCTCGACATGATTCCCCCCTCAATTCTCTTTACACCAATCTTAAATCCGTTTTCCGTTTTTCCGCATATTGAGTAGGATCTTCTCAGGGGTTGAGCTCCGGATTGAATTTCAAGGGTTACGTATTGCCCCGGTGTAAAGGCAATATCAAAAGCAGAATCCACGGCTTTAGACAAGGTAAATACCGTAAAATCATCGGTTAATTGATCCTTTTCAAGGATCAAAAGTTCTTCCCAAGATTTAGTTTGTTTCCGATTTAAAAAAGAAAATAGTCCCATGTTATTCGTCGAATGAAACGGTAATTTTTGAGCTAGTTGGTACAGCTTGACAGGTTAAAACATATCCTTTCTCCACCTCTTCTGGTTCTAGGGCATAGTTTACCCGCATGGATGCACTTCCTTCCAATATTTTTGCTTTGCAGGTACAGCACACACCACCCTTGCAAGCAAAGGGAACATCTGCGCCAGCACGTTGCGCAGCATCCAACAGGTTATCGTCGTCTTGAGTCATCTCAAAGTCGATGGAGTCGTCGTCTAAAATGAGTTGAACCTTACACGTAACCCCTTCGAGGTGCGGTTGATGCTCAACGGATGTTTTAGAGGATCCTGAATGAAATAACTCAAAATGGATGGAGGATTTATTCAATCCTTGGGTTTCAAAAAACGTTTTTACTGCCAATATCATGGCTTCAGGTCCACACACGTATACGTCATCAATGGCTAAATCTCGTAGAAAAGCCGAATGTAACTGCTCTAATTTTTGGGTATCAATTCTACCTTTTTGAAGTGGGATTCCTTGACTTTCACGACTCAAAACATGAACAACACGAAGACGCGTAAGGTACTGGTTTTTTAATGCTTCAATGTCTTCAAGGAACATTATACTAGAGAAACCCTTATTGCCATAAAATAAGGTCACAGTCGAGGACGGTTCTTCCCTGAGTACTGTTTTAGCGATTGACAGTATGGGGGTAATACCGCTACCAGCCGCAAAAAGCACCAGGTGCCTCGCATTATCCCTTTGAGGAATTAACTTGAAATTTCCCATCGGAGGCATTACTTCAAGCACGTCGCCGGATTTAATTTGATCGATCGCAAAATTGGAGAAAATGCCGTCTTTTACTCGTTTTACCCCTACTTTCCAGGCGTTTTCGAAAGGAGCACTGCACAAGGAATAAGACCTGCGCACTTCTTCTCCGTTAATAATGGTTTTCAAGGTTACATATTGCCCTGCGTGAAAATGAAACGATTCTTGCATGCCTTCTGGAATATCCAGGGTCAATTCAACCGCGTCTTCGGTAATGCGAAGAACAGATTTAAGGCCTATCGATTGAAAATTTCGCGACATAAAAGCGTATCAGGTTGCAAAATTAAACAATTCAAACCGAACAATTGTTTTCTATAACAGGTTTGTGGTTTTTACCCACGGCTGCGTTGTACAATAGGTGTTAATTCGTTAAATTTGTTGCTTGTATGGAAACCATGACCCTCGAAAAATTAGCAGAGAATTTTCAAGCGAAAATTGATGCAGACATCAAAATCGAACCGAACGATTGGATGCCCGATGATTACCGTAAAACTCTCATCCGGCAAATTTCTCAGCATGCCCATAGTGAGATTGTTGGTATGCTGCCTGAAGGAAATTGGATTACTAGGGCCCCTAGTTTGCGTCGTAAAGCGGTACTTTTAGCTAAGGTTCAAGATGAGGCAGGTCATGGCCTTTACCTTTACTCTGCCACTGAAACATTAGGGGTGAGCCGAGAAGACACCATCGATGATCTCCATCAAGGAAAAGTCAAGTACTCTTCCATATTTAATTATCCAACCCTTACTTGGGCAGACATGGGCGCTGTCGGTTGGTTGGTGGATGGCGCAGCCATTATGAATCAAGTAGCGCTTTGCAGAACGTCGTATGGACCTTATGCACGAGCCATGGTAAAAATTTGCAAAGAAGAATCGTTTCATCAACGTCAAGGATATGAAATCATGACTAATCTTATGAGTGGAACCGATTTGCAAAAAGCGATGGCTCAAGATGCGTTAAACCGCTTTTGGTGGCCGGCATTGATGATGTTCGGACCAAGCGATGCCGAATCAAAACATACAGAGCAATCCATGCGTTGGCGCGTAAAACGTTACACGAATGACGAATTGCGCCAAGCTTTTGTGGATGCGACGGTGCCTCAAGCAGAATTAATCGGATTAACCATTCCGGACCCAAAACTAAAATGGAACGAGGAACGAGGTCATTACGATTTTGGTGACATCGACTGGGACGAGTTTTGGCAAGTGGTTGGAGGTAATGGCCCTTGCAATAAAGAGCGCATTGAAGCGCGAGTTAAAGCAAAAGAGGACGGTGCTTGGGTTCGGGAGGCGGCAACAGCCTTCGCTGAAAAACGCAAAATGCGCGAAAATCAATGAATATGAAATCCAATGAATGGCCTCTTTGGGAGGTGTTTATACGCAGCAAACAAGGTTTAAACCACAAACACGTAGGTAGCCTTCGCGCTCCAGATGCCGAAATGGCGCTGCAAAATGCACGAGATGTTTACACAAGAAGGTCCGAAGGCATCTCTATATGGGTTGTCCAATCGTCATTGATTGTGGCGTCAGATCCCACGGAAGCGGATGCCCTCTTTGAACCCGCCGATTCTAAAGTTTATCGGCACCCCACGTTTTACGACCTTCCTGATGGAATCGAACACATGTAGTCCATGGAAAACAAATTAAAATTCTTACTGAGGCTGGGCGATGACAGCATGATTCTCGGTCAACGCCTCTCTGAGCTATGCGGCCATGGACCTATACTGGAAGAAGACATAGCGATGACGAATATTGCCCTCGATCTCATTGGTCAAGCAACAAATATTTACACCTATGCCGCGACCTTAAGCACTGATTTTAACGATGCGGATGGTTTGGCTTTTCTGAGATTTGAACACCAATACTACAACGCGGTATTGGTAGAACAACCTAACGGTAATTTTGGGGACACCTTGGTTCGGCAATTTTTCTTTGACGCGTTTCGGGTTCCTTTGTTTCAGCAAATGATGCAATCCAAAGACGAAACCATTGCTGCTATTGCGGAAAAATCGCTCAAAGAGACACGTTACCATTTAAAGCATTCATCCGAATGGGTCATCCGTTTGGGCGACGGAACGGAGTTGTCCCACGAACGAGCACAATTGGCCGTTTTCGACCTATGGCGTTATACCCAAGAGCTATTCCACATGGATGATGCGGAAAGGGAACTGGTAGATGCTGGAATCATTCCAAACTTAGCCGATTTGCGTGGAACATGGTTGCAAACCGTTGAATCAGTCATGCAAACCGCGACCTTGCAAATTCCCGAGAACCGAGGGTTTTTTGGTGCAGGCCGCTTGGGAAGACACTCAGAATACATGGGGTATATTTTGGCCCAAATGCAATACATGCAACGCGCCTATCCAGGAATGCAATGGTAACTGCGGAACATTTACGGGAGATTTTATCACAAGTAAAGGATCCTGAAGTTCCCGTGCTGAGCATTTTGGATTTGGGAATTCTTCGTTCCTTGACCTGTGAAAATCAACACTGGACCATTGTTATTACCCCTACCTACAGCGGTTGTCCTGCCATGCAAACCATTGAGGCCGATATCCGAACCACCCTGTCTCGAAATAAGGTTGAACATTTCACCGTTGAAACCGTCCTTTCGCCTGCTTGGACCACCGATTGGATTTCGGAGGAAGGTAAAAGAAAATTGGAGGAATACGGCATTGCGCCTCCCGTTGATGAGGTCGATAAAAGCGTACTGTTCAGTAAACCCCCGGTGGTTCCTTGTCCTTTGTGCAAGTCTCAGAAAACTAAAATGGTTAGCCAATTTGGGAGTACCGCCTGTAAGGCACATTACCAATGTTTAGATTGCTTAGAGCCTTTTGATTACTTCAAGTGTTTGCGATAAGTACCAACTTATCCCAGGCTTCCTGAGCAGTTTTGTCCCACGAAAATTTTTTGCTTCTTTCGAGCCCCTTTTGGGAAAGCCGTTCCAGCAAATCCGGTTCATCGCGCAAACGCTGCAATCCCAATAGGATATCCTCCTCATCAAATGGGTCGCAGTAGATTGCAGCATCACCTGCAACTTCGGGAAGGCAGGTATTGTTGGAGCAGAGAATGGGCGTTCCACATCGCATAGCCTCTACCAAGGGAATTCCAAAACCTTCAAAGTATGGTACATACGTCAGTGCGAATGCCGCTGCCATTACGTTGACTAATTCAGACTTTTCAAGATAGCCCAAGAAATGAACGTGCGATTTCTGTTCTTCGTTCAGGTTGAATTGCTGCTTGTCCCACATGGCGCTCCCCACGATGACCAAATCAATGTTGGATCTAGTCAGTTTCAAGTACGCGTTCACCAAGCGATGCACGTTTTTTCTTGGATGTAAAGATCCAACAAACAAAAAATAAGGTCTTCCGCTGCAGATTCTTTCTCGAACCACCTCCTTTTGAGCTTGGCTTATCGGCAAAAATTGCGGGTTTGGACCATTGTAAATGGGGGTTATTTTCGTAGGTTCACATTCATATGTTTTAATTATGTCCTTTCGGGAAAATTGTGAAACGGTTAATACGTGCTTTGCTTTACGTACGAATTTTGGAAAAAAGAACCTTAAATAACGCGAAAGCAGGAAAGGTAAATCTTTTGGATAGTGTTCAAAATTAATGTCGTGGACGGTTATGATGCTCGGGACGGTTGAACGCAATGAATTATATCCGTCCGGGGAAAAGAATACCGCAGCGTTTTCGCGTTTCAAGACCCGGGGCAAAGACCATTCAAACCACCACCAATACAAGAGAGGGTGACGGGTAGGTGGTCCAATGATAACTTTTTTAACATGGGAATGTTCGGGCAAATCAACTTTAGGTTTGCGGTCGAAAATCAAAACAAACTGCACTTCAGGATGCCATTCAATCCATCGCAGTACCAATTCGTACGTGTAATTGCCAAAGCCCTCCATTTTATGGTGCGTAAGGTTACGGCAATTGATGGCAACAATCATTAAAATTGTAGGATGTAATTCGTTTGTTTTTCCTTTCCAATCGTGGTGGTTGGACCGTGGCCGCAATAAACCAAGGTTTCATCGGGTAATGTAAACAGCACCTCGTGAATCGATTTTTTCAAGGTGGCTAAATCGCCTCCCGGCAGGTCCGTTCTACCAAAACTTCCAGCGAATAATACGTCACCGTTAATTAAAACCCCTTCTTTTTCCAAGTAAAATACGACATGGCCCCTCGAATGTCCTGGTGTATGCAAGACCTGAAAAACCAGCGAATCCCCGAAGGACACCGTGGATTGATCTTCCAGAAAATACCCGGGTTCCGGAGAAGCGGCATAGCCTTCGAATCCGTATACATGAGCGTATTCTTTTACGCGGTTTAATCCTTCCAATTCCAAGGGGTGAATTCCCAGTTCAACTCCGTAGGTTGCCATAACCCAGTGGTTTCCCAATACGTGGTCGATGTGGCAATGGGTATTTAACAATCCTACGACCTTCAGTTTTTGATCTTTTATGTAGGATTCGAGTATTTTGGCCTCTTCGTTGGAATAACATCCGGGATCAACGATAACGGCGTTTCCTTCAACATCCGAAACAACAACGGTATTTTCTTGAAAGGCATTAAAGGTAAATGTCTGGATGTGCACCTTGCTCATACCGCAAAGGTAGCAATTTCTAAGGCGTTTTACCGAATCAATATAACGTGGCCGGTGAGGGTATATTTCCGTTCCTGCTTGTCCAAATAATTGAGCTTCCAAGTATAGGCACCGTCTGGGCAAGGTAAGCCCTCATAGGTTCCGTCCCAAAAATCGCTTAATGAAGTTAACGTTCTTATGAGTTCTCCCCAACGGTTGAAAATCATCAATTCCATCTCCTTGATATTACCGCCATAGGCTCCAAATAAATCGTTGGTGCCGTTTCCATCAGGTATGAACGTGTTCGGCACGTAAATCACCGCTTCGTAGGAAAGGTTGACCGTCGCACTTGCTACGCACCCGTTGAGATCAACGAAAGTCACCGTGTAGGCATAATCGTTGTCGGGGTTGGCAATGGGATTGGGGCAATTAATGCACGATAAAAATTCCGGAGGGGTCCATGTGTACACTCCCGGACTATTCCCGATGGCATTCAGCGGTATTTGGTCTCCGTAAAACGCTTGAATGTTCGGCGATAGCGCAATGGTAGGCAAGGGGTGAAGTACCACCTCTACATAGGCTGTATCTTTGCATCCATTGACATCGGTTCCAATGACTTGAAAGTTCGTGGAAGTATTGGGACTAACCCAAACTTGATTACCGGCTTGGTTAATGATGGAACCTGGGGGAGACCATTGGTAATACAATCCACCGCTAGCCCACAAATTCGCAACCTCTCCGGGGCAAATGATGGTGTCATTTCCCGCGGTTATGTTGGCGGTTAACAAGGTGATGTACACGCTGTCTTCAATGGTGCCACACGCGTTGGTAAATTGACAGTAATAGTACATATCCTGTTGAGGCCAAATCGTTACGGTTGGCCCCGAAGTGGTGGAAATGTTCAAGTTCGGAGACCACGAATAGGTGTTGGCGCCGGAAACGTTAAGGGTAGCACTTTCCCCAAGGCAAACAATCAAGGTTTCTGGTAAATTTGATACGGGAGGAGTAAAATAAACGGATACCGTTAAACTGTCCGATAAGGTACATCCCTCAATACTCGTCAACGTTGCGGAGTAGGTTGTAGTGGTGGTAGGTGAGGCCAACACATTGCTGCCTACAGCAACATTCAAACTTTGAGCAGGGCTCCAAGAGATGGTTCCAGGTCCTACCGCACTCAGGGGAACTTGCGATCCGATGCAAATAGATGTGTCGGGGCTAAGGGTCAAGGAAAGTGGAACGACGTTCAATGGAACTTGGAGGGTGTCGGCTCCACAACTATCGGAGATTATCACGGTAAATACTGTGCTGGTGTAAACCGTTGCTACCGGATTGGGAATGTTGGGATTGGACAGCACATTGGCTGGAGACCAAAGGTAGGTGGATCCACCGAAAGCATCCAAGGTGAAGGGACTTCCCGGACACACGGACTGGGCAGGGAGCGTAACCCCTCCTTGAAAGTCACCGATATTCACCTGAATTTGGGCAGTGTCAGGTTCGTAACAATTTAATGAATCCGATACAACCAAGGTCACGTTGTACACGCCCGGACCTCCGTAAACATGGCTTGGCTCGAATTGGTTGGAAAAAGTATTGTCTCCAAAGTCCCACTCATAGGTGTTGCCGTTGACGCTGTTGTTGTTAAAAAACACCGGATTGGGCAAACATATCAACGGGGAGGGCTGAGCAAGCACCGCATCGAGGGTGCTGAGGTCGAATTTAAACACCGCCATGTTGCAGTTTGGACTGGGGTTTTGCGGCGACCAACTTCCCGGGGTCGAGGTGAAGCCAAAATTGTTGCCGCCACAGGCACCGCATACGGCATGGTAAATTCTTCCTTTTTTATCAAAACGGCTGGTTCCGCCGTCCACGTGATTGGAACTGCTCGTCAATCCACCCATGTACGTAGCGTAATTCAACGCTTGGGCATCGGCGGCAAATACGGCTAAATAAAAATTCGATCCGTTGGTATTGTTTTGATAGGCACCTGGGGTGGTTTGGAAACCGTTGGTGGTGGAGTTTATGGCCTGAGAAACGCCGCTGTTTGCATTGAGCTGACCTCCCCAACCCGAAACGTAAATTTCATAGCAGTCGGAGACTAAAAAAGCCGTAGGGGATATTTCAACATGGCCAGTTCCTGCTCCAAATACCGTGCTCCATTGTATATTGGCAAGGCCACCGTCGTATTTTCGGATGAACTGTCCGGAATTAGGTGTTCCTGCGCACCCAGGAGATATCGCCCAATTGGACTCGGTTTGTCCGTAAACATAAACTAAATTTGACGGATCGCATCGAACAAAATAGGCTTGATCGTATTCGTTGGCTCCCAAAAATGTTGCGGCAACCACCGAACCGTTCCCTGGATTGAATCGCGCTAAATATCCGTCAGATAGGCCTCCATTATTCGATAAATCATTTCCCACAGAAACGCCCGGAAATCCAGGGGAAGTGGAGCCTCCAGCAACATAAACTTGACCGTTGGGGCTGATTTCAATGGAGTTTCCCGTTTCGGATCCCGAACCTCCGAAATAACTGCTCCAAAGAAGCGAAGTTAGGGTGTTGTTCAGTTTGCAAACTACGGCATCTTGGTTTCCGTTCAAGGAGGTTGAATAAGCACCCGCAGTGGTCGGAAAATTGCCCGATGCGGTGGTACTCGAAATATAAATGTTGCCGGATGCGTCCAAGATAATTTCACCACGGAATTGATCGCCGTAGTTGTAGTGAAGGGTATTCGTATTTAAACCATCAATGTTATTTCCTCCCAAATAGGTGGACGCAATAAGGTTGTTTCCGTTTGTGCTGAACCTTGACACAAAAATATCACTTCCATCAAAGCTCAAGGAATTTTCGGTAACCGAGGGGCCTCCATTAAAAGTTGCGTCGTAAGCTCCTGCTGTTGTCGGAAAATTGCTGGAACATGTTACCCCGTAAACGTACAATTCGCCGGTGGGACCGGCAACAATGCTATGGGGAGTTTCGTTTCCTGCTCCACCGAAATAAATTGAATATAACAGGTTTGTTCCGGTAGGATTGAATTTGGAAATGGCCACATCAAACGGTAAAGCCCCGGTTCCATTGTTAAAGGTGATGTCGTAAGATCCCGGCGTTGTTGGATATCCGTAACCGAATACAATACCCGCTCCATACAAATTACCTGCGGCATCGGGAGTCGCGGTAAATCCCCAATTATCCACCGTCGCGCCTGAAAAAGTGGAAAAAGTTAAGTTGGGGTCGATATAGATGCTGTCAAAATTTAACGGGTATTTTTCCAATTCAAATTTCCAAACCCCTTCTCGCTCTGTAAATTGCACTTTTAGGGGGTGTTCTTTGCCTTCTAAATACCACCAAGCTTTGGGAGCGCTCTGAATGATTTGTCCAAAGTTATGGAGGATTTCCAGTTCTTTTCGTTCGTTCAAAACAGCGCTTGTTGCTCCAAGGAGTTCAAACGAAATATCTTCTGGTTGGCCGTTCGGATATATTTTGAAATTGTACGACAATTGTTCCTCTTCGGTCGTGTAAATGAGGTCAATGTTCGGGTAAAAAGAACGGTAACGAACCGTTTGATAGTCACGAACGTTGGATTTCCATCGCGAGGAATCGGAACCCACGAAAAAACTAGAATAATGCGAGGATGCGCTTCCTTCAAACGCTGGAATCGTGGGCAGGTGGTTTAAAAACCGCTGGTGAATCGAGTGAATCCTGAACGCACCTTGTTCATGATTATCGTGCCCATGTGGAAGCTGATATAAGAGGTAATTGAGTCCATCCTTTCCTCCGTGAATCCGCCCTGAGGTTACAGGGATGGAAAAATCGATGCTATCGGTCCATTGGCCTTGGTTTGGAGTTATCCAGACCTCCTGACCGAAGGCACTTATTATCCCGAATAAAAAACCAAGAACAGGGCAAAGTCTCATGAATGTAAAATTACGCAAGAACTGCCTGAATGTAAAACTCAACTATATCATTTTCGTTGCCTTAGACCATTTATTTCCTTTAATTAAATTGTAAATTTGAAGCATAAATTCAGTGATATGAAGCATGGTTTACTGCTAATGACGGTTTTGATGTTGAGCTTTTTGCAGGTCAAAGCCCAAAATACCCTAGGATATTCTCGGGTAAAAATCAACGCTGATGCAGCGGGTTTGGCGGCATTAGCCAACCTAGGGGTTGCGGTAGACCACGGTTTTTCGAAAGAAGACAGTTACTTTATCTCTGATTTTTCCGATCAGGAAATTCAAATAATGCAGGCGAATCATTTCAATTTTGAAATATTAATTCCGGATGTAGTGGCGCACTATGAGCAACTTCTGGCAAATCCGAGCCAAGATCCTTCGCTGCACAACGGCGCATGCGGGGGTAACGGTGCAGGGGGCAATAATCCTTACGTTAATCCAACCACCCCTACCCATTTTAACTTGGGAACCATGGGAGGCTATTTAAAGTACAACGAGATGTTGGCGGAGTTGGATGAAATGGCGGCGACTTATCCCAATTTAATTACCGTAAAAGCCCCTATTTCTAATTTTTTAACGCACGAAAACCGCCCGATTTACTACGTTCGCTTATCGGATAATCCCAACGTAGATGAGCCAGAACCTAAAGTTTTGTACACCGCAATCCACCACGCTCGTGAACCCATGAGCCTTATGGAAACCATCTATTACATGTGGTATTTGTTGGAAAATTATGGAACCAACGAGGAGGTGACCTACATCGTGAATCATTTACAGCTCTATTTTGTGCCCTGCATCAACCCGGATGGGTATGTTTACAATGGTACGACCAATCCAAACGGTGGTGGCATGTGGCGAAAAAACCGCAGAAATAACGGCGGTTCGTATGGAGTCGATCTCAACAGAAATTATTCGTACCAATGGGGTACCACCGGAACAAGTGCTAATCCAAGCAACGATACTTACCGCGGTCCGTCCGCTTTTTCCGAACCGGAAACGCAAGCGATGAGGTGGTTGGTGCAAAACAACCATTTTGTAACAGCCTTTAACGCACACACCTACGGTTCCGATATTCTCTTTCCTATAGGCGCTACAAGCGCTGAATTTGCAGACCATCACAATTGGTTTCAAGCCGAATCCAACCACCAAGTACAATTCAACGGATATGGTGCCATGAAAAGTAGCGGCTTGTACGAAGCCTCAGGCGATTCCGACGATTACATGTACAAGGTGGATAATGGCGTTGGTCAAAAAGACACCATGTTCGTTCATACCCCCGAGGTGGGAACCGCTTTTTGGCAACCCTCCAATGAAATAATCCCTACTTGTGCCGGAATGCTTTTCCCAAATTTGGTGCTGGCACATTTAGCGAAGGTGTATGCGTTTGCCGCGGACACCGACCCGAATACAGTTGGGGCGTTGAGCGGAAATTTCAACCACTCCATTCAGCGTTTAGGCCGGGAGTCAGGACCCGTTACGGTGTCAATTACGCCCGTTATGAACATCACCTCGGTGGGTAATTCGGTCACGTACAACTTGTCCCAACAACAATTGGCCAATGGTTCGATTTCTTATGCCTTGAATCCCAACATTCAGTTTGGCGATCCCATAACCTACGTTTTGGAGACCAATAATGGCCTGTGGACAAAACGCGATACGGTGTATAAAACGTTTGGTGCCTTGACTTCACAAGCCGTAGAGGATGCCACTACCGCCACGAATTGGACAGGTAATTGGAGTACAACGGGATCCACCTTTGTTTCTCCAAGTAAATCGTTCACGGATTCTCCTGGGGGGAATTATTCCAACAATACCACCAAAACTACAACTTACGTACCATCGGTGGATTTAACGAATGCCTCCAGCGCTATGGTGCGTTTTTATGCGAAGTGGGATATTGAAGCGGATTACGATTATGTTCAATTTTCTGTATCTACCGATAATGGGGCTACATGGATTCCTCAATGCGGAAATTATACGGTAGATGGAACCAGTGGAAATGGAAGCGTACAACCCAATAACCAGCCGGTTTATGAGGGTACCCAGTCCAATTGGGTATTGGAAGAAATCAATTTGAGCGATTACTTGGGACAGGTCATTAAATTTCGATTCAGGTTAGGAGCGGATGGTGGAACCGTCGGAGATGGATTTTACTACGACGATTTTGAGGTCCTTTACAACGTCGATTCATTGCCCTCAGGCATCGAATCCAACGCTGGGAATGCAATATCTGTTGTACCTAATCCTTTTTCCGAGACCTTATCCGTAACTGGAGTGGAGGAAGGGAGTGACATTCGAGTCTACCAATTAAACGGATCATTGATTGGGACCTTTCCCATGCAGCATGCAGTAATGAATATTCCTACCGAAAGCTGGTCGAAAGGCCCTTACTTTTTGGAAATCGAGCATGCTAAAAGCCGCATGGTAAAATTAGTCGTAAAGCAATAAAATTCATCCTAAATGGTTCAATACGTGGCCTAGCGAATCGCTATCTTGGTAGCTCCGACGGGAATCGAACCCATATCTAAAGTTTAGGAAACTTCTATTCTATCCATTGAATGCTGACGATAAATGTCAGCACCATGACAGGCTTGGCCTCGTCATGGCTACGGAGATTGATGATTACAGTATTTATTGATAAAAACTTTCTTTCGAGCTTTACTCAGATGCTTTAGTTTTTGCTCCAATTCACATGCTTCTAGCTTGGTGGGTTTCAATATTCTCCCAACCACTACCCACGGACGATAAGGTTTAGTGGATACATTTTGGCCACTATTGTGCACCTTTAAACGCTCATCAAGGTTTTGCGTATGACCAACGTAATATCGATCAAAACGTTCCGAATATAAAAGGTAAACAGTAAACAAAAAATGGTTAATTTGTAGCTCCGACGGGAATCGAACCCATATCTAAAGTTTAGGAAACTTCTATTCTATCCATTGAACTACGGAGCCAATGCGTCTTCAAAGGTATAAAACATTGATAAAAATTGGACCATCAACGTTGGGTGTTAAAACGGGTAACGAAAGAAAGGGGTTACTTTTTTTCAGGATAAAGCATCTTTTTGGGTATTTGTCCGTAAAACTCTATATTTGAGTAAAATTTTTCCTATGAGGGTTTTTGTTTTAACACTTTCTTTGTTGCTGCTTTTGATTGCCGTGCCATCATGTATTGAACATGAAGTCGTGCCTCCTCCCATAAATACCGTGAATTTGGATGCCAATTTCACCGGCTATGTCAGTGGAACGCAAGTAGAATTTACCCAAAACGTGAACGGTTATTTGGGGAATACTTCTTCTGAAACGTTCGTTCAGCCCTCACCTGCTCCGTCTAGAAGGGTCTATTCTTTTGAAATGGTTTCGGGCTCCAATCCGGTAAGTATTAAAATTAAATTAGGAGCCTTGAACTGGGATTTGGCGGCCAACACCGAGCCAAGTTTAACGATGTTCAACGATTTTCACATGGCATCATCGGTTACCCCTCCCTCGTATTCCAATGGGGCAATAGCTGGTTTTGAAGTCACTTACACCGACAATACCTCTAGGATTTGGTTATCAAAAGCGCCAAATCCTGTTCCCCAAACCGTTTCGTTTGCCAATATCAAGCAGCAATCGGATGGTACGGGAGATTATTCCTTTTTCGACTGTAACTTCTCTTGTTATGTTTACAGTTTGAATCCTCAAACCAACTTAATTGATTCTTTGTTAATCCAGAACGGTAAGTATCACGGTTGGTTTAAGAAATAAAATGAATGCCGCTTCAGCGGCTTTTTTTTTGCACGATGGACGGAATAAAAATCGCAATCATTGGAGATTATAATTTTACGTTTAACGCGCATCATGCTACGAATTTGGCGCTAGATCATGCGGCTGTTTTTTTAGACGTTGAGATAAATTATTATTGGATTCGAATTCAAGAAATCGCTCAACATCGTATCGGTTTTTTTGATAAGTACGATGCTTTTTGGATTGCTCCTGGACCCTTCATGAATTCATTTTACCTGAATGGAATCTTTGCTCGATTAGTTTCCTTCAAGAAGCCCGTGATTTTGACGGGGGAGTCTTTTCGGTTTTTTCTAGAATACTTGATTGCTAAAAACAACCTCAATCCGGCGAATGAAAAGTTGATTTCAGATAATTTGGTGGTTGGTTCTTACTTCGAGAATATTGAATTGTTTCCCAAAACAGCAGGGTTTAAAAAACTTTACGATCATTTTTCGAACCATGAATTATCGGCGGTTCGATACAGTTTGTACCCTAATCTTATGTTGGATTTGGTAAGTAATTTTCTAGACATTGAGGCGGTGAATCAGTTTGAGGACGTGGAGGCATTTTCCTTAAAAAACCATCCTTTTTTTGTGGCAGTATCTTATTATCCGCAAGTAACCTCAACCAGAGATTTACCACATCCTGTGATATATACTTTCGTTAAAGCAGCCATGAGCCATCAGCAACTTACCCATTCGCTACTTTGAGCATAGTAGAGGTAGCATGAAATGGGTTTTTCTTGCTCAAAGCAACCCTTAACAGCGTTTTCATATTTTTTTAATTGGGCTTTATGGTGCTCATGTTTTTCCCCCGTTTTGAAGTCGATAATCAGAATTTCATCCGGTTTTTCAATGATTTTATCGGGTCGAATGATTTCTAGATCTTGATCCATGATCCATGCTTCGTTGTGAATGGATATCGCAGACGAAATCCAACTTTTATAGGTTTTATCCTCCATTAAGTGCTTAGCGAGCGGAGTAAGATAGTCACAATCTTCTTTGGATAATTTGTTTTCATGGCACATGCGCATTAAATAGGCGTCGATTTGATCTTTGCTTTCGCATTGAGAAAGGATCTCATGAAAGGCATTGCCCAAACGTGTATCGTTCGTTTCAAACGCTTTCCGAATGGCTAATTCTGGATGCCACAGCCTATCATTCATTGCTGAAGGTTGGTAATAATCGATTTTAGCTAATGGAA
>JBJOJZ010000070.1:0-7746 GCA_046046325.1 Bacteroidota bacterium | reverse complement strand
GTCGAAGCTAAAGCAATGGGCCTTGGTCCGATGGATCCCAATAAATAATGATGCAAGCGCTGAACTGAGATGTCTTTAGGGATGATTTCTAACATGCCTTCAAAGGTACTAATCTTCAAATTTGAAAAATTAAAACGATCCCTTTTCTTATTAACAATACAAGCATTTTAATTTTACATTTGCAGTGATGAAACTTCTTTGGACTATATGGTTCGGTTGTGCTATCCTTTCTTTTGCAAACGCACAAAATGCGAAGGATAAAGAAGGAAAGAAACACGGAAATTGGGTGATTCGAGGCAAGGATAAGCCTAACCTTGGATATGCCGATGACGCAGTGGTTGAGAAAGGCACCTATTCGCATGGACGGAAAACGGGAACCTGGTTGAAATTTCACAAGGATGGTAAGACCGTGAAGTTGAAAGGAAACTACGTAAATAACCGTCCAAGCGGCGATTATACACGCTATTATTCCAATGGAAATATTAAAGAATCAGGCACTTTTAGCGAGGAGAAACAACAGGGAACCCTTACGAAATATTATAAGAATGGACAAATTTCGTACCAAGCAAATTACGGAGACCAAGGTAAGGAGTCGGGAACTGTAAAACACTATTTTGAGAATGGCATAGTTCAAGCTGAGTATAACCTCAAAGAGGGCAAGTTGAATGGTACCTATAAACAGTTCAATGAGGACGGATCGGTTAAGTTCTCTTACCGAATGAGCGATGGCAAAGTTGCTGAAACAATCAAAGTCACCAACTTAAAAAATGGGGATGAATTTTCACCTAACGATTCCAACGAAAAACCTCCCAGCGTTAAGAATCCAATTACGAAAGGTGTAACGTTTTTTCCAGAAGGATACAACAAGGTTTACAATGATAACGATGAAATTTGGTTGGATGGGAACTTTAAAGACGGTCAGTTATTCGACGGTAAGGTTTATGTTTATTCATCCAATGGTTTACTCAAGCAAATCAAGATTTTTAAGGAAGGTAAGTTTCATTCAATTGGTCAAAATTAACGCACATGAAGGTATATGTATTCCCAGGACAAGGCGCCCAATTCAGCGGAATGGGCAAAGAGCTTTATGATAATCATCAAAAAGCTAAAGAACGCTTTCATCAAGCCAATGACATTTTAGGGTTTGATATTTCTAAAATCATGTTTGAAGGGACGGAAGAGGAGTTAAAACAAACTAAAGTTACACAGCCAGCTATTTTTCTTCATTCCACCATTCTTGCTGAGGTGCTCGGAGCAGCATTCCAACCAGATGCCTCAGCAGGACACTCTTTAGGGGAGTTTTCGGCATTGGTTGCTACGGGTTGTTTGAGTTTTGAAGACGGTTTAAAATTGGTGAGCGCTCGTGCAATGGCAATGCAAAAAGCATGTGAACTAACCCCATCGACGATGGCAGCAATTTTAGGATTAGAAGACCATGTAGTAGAGGAAATTTGCTCAACAATTCAGGGAGTTGTCGTTCCGGCTAATTATAATTGCCCCGGACAGTTGGTAATCTCTGGAACAATTCCCGCAGTAGAGGAGGCTTGTACAAAACTAACAGCAGCAGGAGCGAAGCGAGCGCTTATTCTGCAGGTTGGAGGTGCTTTTCATTCACCGCTCATGAATCCTGCGAAAGAAGAGTTGGCTCAGGCCATTCAAAACACGCCTTTTCATATGCCTCGTTGTCCGATTTATCAGAATGTAAATGCAATGGCTGTAACGGAGCCAACTGACATAAAACTGAACTTGTTGGCTCAGTTAACTGCACCTGTAAAGTGGACTCAAACCATGTTGGCAATGAATGAAATTGGGATTACTGAAGTAGTTGAGGTTGGTCCGGGAAAAGTGCTTCAGGGGTTATTTAAAAAGATTAACCGCGATTTACTGACTTCTTCTGCAACTATCGGTTAGTTTTTTTGAGCAATGGCGTTTTAAGGTACAATCATTAAAATTATTCTCCCATGAAACACCTACTATTTTCAGCCATTCTCTCCTTCGTTTTTTTTGGATTTCAAGCACAATCTGCGACAGGTGACGCTTTGGGAACGGTTATCGATTCCGATACCAAACAACCCATGGAATTCGTTAAAGCTATCATCAAAGACCAAGGTAAAAAATACCAAGCTCTAACCGATAAAGACGGGCGATTTAGAATCTCCGCAATTCCTGCCGGAACGTATGATGTTTTCCTGGTTTTTGGTCCTGATACCTCGAAAAAATACAACGTTGAGGTTCCCATAGAATCTTATGCAAATATTGGAACGGTCGAGTTTAAACCGTTCGGCGTAAGTAAAGATGAAGTGGTCGTAAAAGAACGGCTGAGGTTGCGCATGGGAGAGTTACCAATGCCAGAATTAACCCATAAGGACATTGAACATAATCCGAATAAGTTTAGCATTGCTACTATGGCTACACAACTTTCATCCGAAGTAAAAATGGCGGAGGATGGACAGTTGATGTTCCGTGGCGCACGAAAAGGCGATATGATTTATGTTGTTGATGGGGTAAAACTCCCGGAAGTTTACAATGTACCAAGCTGTGCAATCAATCGAATGATGGTATACACAGGAGGTTTACCCGCGAAATATGGCGACACACTAGGTGGAGCGATTGTTGTTGAAACCTACGGATATTTTGATTTGTTGAGAGAGCGAAATTAATATTCTACTTTCCATAGAAACAATCCTTGAGCGGGAACGGATTCAGAAGCTTCGCTGCGGCTTTTTTTAGCGATAATTTCAGGTAGTTCCGTTGGGAGTATTTTTCCCAAACCAATATCAACAAAGGTGCCCACCATAGCCCTCACCATGTTGCGTAAAAAACGGTTTGCACAAACGGTGTAGATATATTCATGCTCGGTTTCTTCCCAACCAATTTCAAATACCTCGCAGAGTGTAGTCTTAACATCGGTGTCACCCTTCGCAAAAGAAGCAAAATCATGAATTCCTAAAAGAAATTTAGAGGCTTCATTCATTGCGGCAAGATCAATTGGTCGCTCAAATACCCACCGAAAAGGATGCGAAAATGCGTCCTTGTGTTTGCAAATGAAGTACTTATAGGTCCTCCGCTTGGCATCGAATCGCGCATGTAATTCACTGTAATAAACAGCGTGAATTACGATGGTGTTGGGAAGCATTTTGTTCATCTTGTACTTGAGTTGATCTAATTCGGAGAATTCTCCTTCAAAATGCGCAAAATATTGTTGAGCATGCACCCCTGTATCCGTTCTTCCGCAACCGGTTATTCGGATGGGGGTGTTCCCGTTGAGCTTTGCAAGAACTTCTTCAATCGTTCCTTGAACGGTTGTTCGATTCGGTTGGATTTGCCAACCCTCATAAGCTCCCCCATTGTAGGACAGTTCAAGGTGAATTCGCTGCATATTTGCCTTCAAAGTTCGATTAATTATATCTAATAAGCAACGATTTGACGGTTCAATCGTTCATGAAATGGTGAGCATTTTGAATATATTTCTAGATAATTGTAACTTTGTGCCACTATATTGAGTATTCATTTAAAAAACTACGTGAAGAAATACCGTTTTTTTACTGTTCTTATGGTTCTTGTAACGGGCACGTTAGTTAATCATGTCAATGCTCAATGCCCTTTTCCTCCAACCGTTAACTCCATTGTCCAGCCCTCTTGTTATAATAACTTTGGGACAGTGAATCTCACCGGATTGCCGAGTGGCGCTTGGACATTAACAGGAACGCCAACTGCCGGTTGTGCAGGTGCAACTGTTTCACTAACAGGTACTGGTACATCGGTTTCCATGACAGGATTAACCCCTGGATGTGGTTATGAGTTTTCCTACATTCAAGCTTCACCCGTTTGTACGTCTGCGGTTTCGAATACGGTGAACGTCAATGTGGTTCCATTGCCTCCAGCAACACCCAATATTTTAGCGGTAAATCAACCCAATTGTGCTCCAGGTGTCACCACAGGATGTGTTTCATTAGGAAATCTCCCGCTGTCGGGCGCTTGGTTCATTACCGCCGTTGGACCTTCAGGTTCAATTGTAACTCCGAATCAGTTGGGCAGTACCTACACTATGTGTGGGTTGGGGTTGGGAATGTGGCAGTTTACGGTAACAAGGGTTATTGACTCCTGTGTTTCTGCAGGAACCTCCATTACGATGTTCGCTCCAACAAATCCTGCTACCTTGAATATATCTCAAGTAACTCAGCCTACTTGCGCAGCCAATTTTGGTGCAGTCACTTTCAATAATTTACCTTCAGGAATGACATGGACGATCAATGCCTCTCCGAATCAATCCCTTCCAAGTAATGGCGCTTTTAACGGAACAGGTACAACTGCTACTTTTTCAAATTTAACTCCTGGAATATGTTACTTATTCACCGTAACCGATACCAATAATTGTACATCTGCATTTTCCCCTTCGGTCTGCATCAATAATGCTTTGACCATTGCACCACCGCCTACTGCTACGATATCCCAACCTACGTGTCCGTCACCAACCGGAACGATTGTGTTTACCGGTCCTGTAGGTGCTCAGTATTTATATTCCATTGATGGAACGAATTTTCAAAGTTCTACGACTTTCATGAACGTGCCGGGTGGAACCTATACCTTGTACGTTCAAGAAACAGGGTCAGGGTGCATAACTCCTTCTGTTTCAACTTACATCGTTAATCCCACCCCTCAACCACCTGCAATTAGTATTCCTGTCGTACACAATGTGACCTGTTTTGGTTCCAATGATGGTTGGGCAGTAGGTCAAGTTGATTCATTAGGAACCCCTCCCTTTGTTTATTCATGGTCACCCGTTTCTATCGCAAACGATACTGCTACCAATTTATCTCCAGGTACTTATAATTTCGTTGTGGTAGATGCATTGCAATGCGTTGTAATCCAATCTGTAACCATTTCACAGCCAACCTCCATGGCCATTGTGGGTGATTCTACGCCCATAAACTGTGCAACAGGACAATTAGGAACGATGGATGTAACGGTAACAGGAGGTTCCGGACCATACACGTATGCATGGTCACCAGGAGGTCAAAGTACCGACAGCATTTTTAACCTTAATATTGGCAATTATAGCGTTGTTGTTGCCGATACCAATGGTTGTCAAGTCAGTTTTTCCTCTACTATAGGTATTGTGAATAGTTTGCAAGCGGTGATTTCACCAGGAGATACAACGATAAATCCTGGAACGTTTTTTACCGCAAACGTAAACGTAGGAACTAATTTTAATTGGTCCCCTTCTCAAGGTCTCTCGTGCGATGATTGCCCAAATCCAATGGTGATGCCAGATACTACTACCATGTATTATGTCAATGTTTCCGATAATAATGGATGTGTGGGGGAAGATTCAATGCTTGTAACGGTCAAGTTATTGTGCGGTGAGTATTTTGTTCCAACGATTTTCAGTCCAAACGGTACTGGGCCTGATGCGAATAATACACTTCGGGTATTCGGAAAAGAGGTTTGCATCAAGGATTTTAGTTTTGTTATTTACGATAGATGGGGGCAAAAAGTTTTTGAATCTGTGAGTATTAATATGGCTTGGGATGGTTTTTTCAAAGGTAGGCCAGCGCAGGAAGGTAATTATGTTTACGATTTAAATTTACAGCTATATGATGATTCGATTATTCGTAAATCAGGTAGCCTAACATTAGTGAGATGATGAGATCCTATTTATTATTATTGGTTTGTGGGATAGCGGTACTAATGACTGATCATGTGAAAGCACAAGATGTACACTTTTCGCAAACTGATTTTTCTCCTCTAACCTTGAATCCTGCATTAGCAGGAGCGAGTGCTACGTTTAACGGTGTGGCCATGTACAGAAGCCAATATGGAAGTTTTGCGACCCCTTACAAAACGTTTTTAGGTTCTTTTGATGGAAGGCTTTCAGCTGGAGTTAAAAACTCAAACGGTGTTTTGGGTGGTGGTTTGAGTTTCTATAATGACCGAATGGGGGATGGTTTTTTTAATCAAACCACCATTGGTTTAAACTTGGCTTACCATTTGAAAGTAAGTCGTTTTAACAAAGTGGCCTTAGGGTTGAATTCTACGTTTGGTCAATGTGCTGCCAATCCAGGTGCAGGTCAATGGGGTTCTCAGTACGATGGAAATTCCTTCAATCCTTCCATCGCGAATGGAGAGAATTTTTACCAACAGAGTTTCAGCTATTTTGATTTGGGAGTAGGCGCAGTGTATACATACCAAACAGAACTTGAGAACATTACCAGTGTCCCAGACAAAGGGTTTAGCGTTGGTTTTGCTGCATATCATGTGAATAATCCAAGATACTCCTTCTACAATTCGAGTATTCAAAATTTGGCGGTACGGTACTCTTTTTTCGCCAGCGGCAATATTGGCTTAGCTCGCACGAATGGTGTATTACAGCCTGCAGCCTATTTTCAAAGGCAAAAGAAGTCCAACGAACTTCTATATGGTGTTAGCTATAAACAATTGATTCGAAAGGCATCTACAGAAACGGATAAAATAAAAGAAATCGCCTTTAGTTTGGGATTATTTAGCCGTTTAAGAGACGCAATTGTCATTAAATCCATGGTCTTTTATGGTCCTTTTTCAACTGGCTTTGCCTACGATATCAATGTATCAAGATTATCCCTTGTTTCCAATTTTAAGGGAGGTTTCGAAATGTTTGTTCGTTATAACGTGAACAACATTAACGGTAAGCGCTTAAGGGTACGATAATCTACTTAATAAAAGGATAAACTCCTCCCTGCAAATCTAGTTCAAATAAATCGTAAGAAAAGAAGCCGCTTTGTTCAGCAACCGAAGCGTATATTGCCTTATTATCTTTTATTAAACGAAAATGAGTATCGTTATTAACGGTATTTACTGTGGAACCTAAATTAATTGGAGCAGACCAAACACCTGATTCATTTACCGAATAAAAAACATCATAACCGCCGTATCCCGGCAATTCATCACTGCTGAAGAACAAGTATTTCCCGTCCGAAGTTAACCATGGGGTTGTTTCATTTCCAAGGCTGTTGATGTACTTTGGTAACGGTGTAACCTCACCATATCCTGTTTCATTTTTCTTGCATGTATATAAGTCGGTTCCAGATACGTCAGCTTTTCGATCGCTAATAAAAACAAGAAAATCTCCATCCTCAGCCCCTTCGGTAGCACAAGCCCCACCTTCAAAATAGTCGGTATTTACGCCTTTACTCTTAATCACAGTTGGGGATTCCCAAACCAAAGTATCTTCGCTCACAATTTCAAAAATATCCGAACTTTTGGTAGTTTTTTCTGCCAACGAAGTGTTTATTGTTAGAAGAGCATAGGTGCCAGATGCGTTGACAAAAGAAAGAGCGTCAAAACCGTTAGTGTTGATTTCGTTGAAGAACGTGTAATCCATTTCATACTGCTGCGTTTTCGAATTCCAATTAGCGCGATACATGTCCTCAAA
Organism: Bacteroidota bacterium; assembly: GCA_046046325.1. Lineage (GTDB taxonomy): Bacteria > Bacteroidota > Bacteroidia > Flavobacteriales_D > Crocinitomicaceae > UBA952. The sequence goes on along the minus strand of JBJOJZ010000070.1, from coordinate 335 downwards.
ATACTTTAAATCGTCAGGGTTTAAATTCTCACCTTTGGTTTCGGGTCTACGCGCGGTAAACAACAGTACCTCTCCGTTTTTTGTTAAAATGGGTGCGTATTCATCCTCAACGGTGTTGATGTTTACCGATAAGGGTTTTCTTGAAAGTTCAATTCCTTGTTTACGGTCTTTTAAGACGAGTTCGCATTGCTCTATGTATTGCGAAATACCATATTCCTTCGCCATTTTAGCTCCCATAATAATAGCGGCTTTTTTGTAGGCACTCGATGCGCTTTCAATTTGCCCAAGTCGATGATTTATTTTTCCTTCCAATTCATAAAATTCGGCATCACCCT